>PNKD01000054.1 GCA_013822265.1 Leptothrix sp. (in: b-proteobacteria) | reverse complement strand
GCCCAAGCTCGACCGCTGGCGGGCCCTGGTGGCCTACATCTGCCAGCGCATCGTCGGTCAGATCGGCCTGCCAACCCCACCGCCGACGCTCGCGGCGCCCGGGTAACTGCTGTTTTTAGGATGATGCCGATGCCGCCCACCAGCAGGCTCACCGCGGCCACCGCGCCGAGCAGCATCGTCATCACCTGCGTCGTGCCCGACAGCGTCTGGGCGAGCTGCTGGGTGTCGAGCACGTTGAAGTTGTTCTCGTCGCTCTCGGCGAGCTTGCGGCGCTCGCGCAGCAGCCGCGTCATGTCGGCCTTCACGCGCTCGGCGTCGGCGCCGTCGTGCATGGACACCAGCAGCGTGTTGACGTTGAGGTTGCCGGTGAGCCGCCGCTGCACCGCGGCGATGGGCATGACCACCAGGTCGTCCTGGTCGTTGCCCATCGCCGCCTGGCCCTTGCCCTGCAGCAGGCCGATGACCTCGCAGCTGATGTTGCGCAGCCGCAGCCGCGCGCCCACCGGCTCTTCGGTGGCGAAGAGCTCGCGCCTGACGGTGGCGCCGATCACGCACACCGCGCTGCCCGCGCGCTGCTCGGCCTCCTCGAACTGGCGGCCCTGGGCCAGCGTCCAGTTGTTGGTCTCGAAGTAGGCGTTGGTGGTGCCGGAGACCACCGTCGACCAGTTGCGCGCGCCGTACACCGCCACCGCGCCGGTGTTGGCCTGCGGCGCCACGGCTCGCACGCCGCTCACCTGCGCCGCGATGGTGTCGCCGTCGGCCTGGCGGAAGGGCGGTGAGCCGCCGGCGTCGCGGCCCGGCCCCATGCGCTGCCCCGGGCGCACCATCAGCAGGTTGGTGCCCAGGCTGGTGATCTGGTCCGACACCGCCTGCGTCGCGCCGCGGCCTATGGTCACCATCGTGATCACCGCCGCCACGCCGATGACGATGCCCAGGATGGTGAGAAAGGATCGCAACAGGTTGCGCCTGATCTCGCGCAACGCCAGGAACAGCGTGTTCAGCCACATCAGACAGTCTCCGGCACCGTTGTCGGTGCCCTGGGCTGCGGCTGGTCGCTCTCGATCAGGCCGTCGACGAAACGCACCACGCGCCGCGCGTAGGCCGCCATCTCGGGCTCGTGCGTGACCATCAGCACGGTGATGCCGCGCTCGCGGTTCAGCGCCGCCAGCAGCGCCATGATCTCGCGCCCGCGCTGGGTGTCGAGGTTGCCGGTGGGCTCGTCGGCCAGCAGCACCGTGGGCCGCGTGACGAGTGCGCGCGCGATCGCCACGCGCTGCTGCTGGCCGCCCGAGAGTTCGGCCGGCGTGTGGTCTTCGCGCCCGGCCAGGCCCACCGCGGCCAGCGCCTCGCGCGCCGCGCGGTGGCGCGCCGCGGCCGGCTCGCCGCGGTAGAGCAGCGGCAGCTCCACGTTCTCCAGCGCGGTGGTGCGCGGCAGCAGGTTGAAACCCTGGAACACGAAGCCCAGGTGGGCGCGGCGCAACAACGCGCGCTGGTCGCGGTCGAGCCGCTGCACGGCGACACCGCGGAACAGGTAGGCGCCGGCGCTGGGCGTGTCCAGGCAGCCCAGGATGTTCATCGCCGTGCTCTTGCCCGAGCCGCTGGGGCCCATGATGGCCACGAACTCGCCCTGCTCGATGTCGAGGTCCATGCCGCGCAGTGCCAGCACCGCGGCCGAGCCGCTGCCGTAGACGCGCGTCACGCCGCGCAGCCGGATCAGCGGCGCCCCGGCGGCGACGATCATTTCGCGCCACCCGTGGTCTGACCGACGATCACCGCCATGCCGGGCTGCAGCTTCTCGCTCGTCACCTCGGTGTGGCGGCCGTCGCTGACGCCGGGCTTCACCGGCACCGCCTGCGGCCGGCCGCCTTCCAGCACCCACACCTGGCGCACCTGCGCCGTGTCGGTGCCGGCGCGGCGCGTGCCGCCGGCGCCGCCCGGCATGCGCGGCATGATGCTGGACACGATGTTGTTGCCGGGTGTCGATGCCGCTGCACCGGCGGCAGCCGGCGAGTAGCGCAGCGCCGCGTTGGGCACCCGCAGCGCGTCGCGGCGTTCGACGGTGGTGATGGTGGCGGTGGCCGTCATGCCGGGGCGCAGCGTGAGGTCGTCGTTGTCGACGCTGAGTTCGGCCTGGTAGGTGACGACGTTGTCCTTGGTCGTCGATCCGTAGCCCACGCGCACGATGGTGGCCGGGTAGCGCCGCGTCGGGTAGGCGCTGACGGTGAAGGTGGCGGCCTGGCCGGCGCGCACCTGGCCGACGTCGGCCTCGTCGACGTAGACCTGCAGCTTCATCTTCGTCAGGTCTTCGGCCAGCGTGAACAGCGTCACCGCCTGCAGCGACGCCGCCACCGCGTTGCCGGGCTCGACGGCGCGCGACAGCACCACGCCGTCTATCGGCGATCGGATGCTGGCCTTGGCCAGGGTGGTCTGGCTGCTGCTGAGCGTGGCGCGGGCCTGCGCCGTGTTGGCCTGCGCGCTGGCCACCGCGGCCTCGCCGCGCGCCTGCGCGGCTTCGGCGCCGGCCAGTTCGGCGGCGCTGGGTACCTGGCCGCCGCTGCGCTGATGCACGTCGCGCAGCCGCGCCAGCGTGTCGCGGGCTTCGGTGGCGGTGGCGCGAGCCTGCGCCAGCGCGGCCTCGGCGGCGGCCAGCGCGGCCTGCGAGCCGGCCACCTGGTCACGCAGCCGCGCGGCGTCCAGCGCCACCAGCAGCTGGCCCTTCCTGACGCGGTCGTTGATGTCGGCCACCACCCGCGCCACGGTGCCCGACAGCTCGCTGCCCATGGCCACCAGCGTCGTCGGTTGCAGCGTGCCGTTGGCGGTGACGGCGACGGTGAGCGCACCGCGCGTGGCGGGCTGCGTCCGGTACTGCGCCGCCGCCGCTGCCTCGCGCCGGCCCTGCCAGACCCAGGCCGCGGCCGCGGCGGCGACCAGCAGCGCCAGCACGGCCCAGACCACGCGCCGGCGCCACCACGGGCGCGGCGCGGCAGCGGGGCCGAGCAGGTCGGCGATGGCGGCGGTGTCAGGGACTGAGCTGCTCACGGCGGGGCTTTCATTGCGTGCCGGTGGAAGGGGGCGGCGCAGCGGCGGTGGCCTTGGCGTCGACGGGCGTGGACGTGGACTCGGTCGGCGTCCAGCCGCCACCCAGCACCTTGTAGAGGCGCACGTGCTGGGTGGCCAGCGTGGTGGCGGTGGCGGCCAGGCTGTCCTGCGCCGAGAGCAGCGTGCGCTGCGTCTGCAGCACATTCTGGAAGTCGACGAGGCCGCTGCGGTAGCGCTGCACGGCGAGCCGTGCCGCGTTCTGTGCCGCGGTGGCGGCGGCCTGCTGCGGCGCCTGCTGCTCGCGCGTGCCGCGCAGCGCGATCAGCGTGTCCTCCACCTCCTGCAGCGCGGTCAACAGCGTGGCGCGGTAGGCGGCCTCGGCTTCGTCGCGCGCGCCCTCCTGCTGGCGCACCTGGGCCCGCAGGCGGCCGGCATCGAACAGCGGCGCGCTCACACCGGCCAGCAGCGAGGCCACGCCGGCGCCGCTGCCCAGCGCGCCCAGGCTGAGCGCGTTGAGGCCCAGCGAACCGCTCAGCGCCAGGCTGGGCAGGCGCTCGGCGTCGCCCTGCTCGACCTGCGCCGCGGCGGCCTGCAGGCGCTGTTCGGCGGCGCGCACGTCGGGCCGCTGGCGCAGCACCTCGGCGGGCAGCGCCAGCGCGAGTGCGGGCGGCGCGTGCGGCGCGCGCGCCGGCGTCGCCGGCGCCAACGTGGCGGCCAGCGCGCCGGGTGCCTGCCCGGTCAGCACGGCCAGCGCGTTCATGGCCTGGCCGGCGCCGGTCTGCAGCGCCGGGATCTGCGCACGCGTCTGCTCGACCGCGGTGCGCGCCTGCTCGACGTCGAGCTGCGTCACCAGGCCGGCCGCGGCGCGCCAGCCGACGATCTGCAGCGTCTGACGCTGGCTGTCCAGGTTGTCCTCGGCGATGGCCAGCCGGGCCTGCGTGCCGCGCAGCTGCAGCAGGTTGAGCGCCACCTCGGCGGCCACCGACACGCGTGTCGCCGCCAGCGTGGCCGCGCTGGCCTCGGCCGTGGCGTCGGCGGCGCGAACGCCGGCGGCGCGGCCGCCCCACAGGTCGGCCTCCCAGCGGGCGTCGATGTCCAGGCCGTATTGCCGCGTCGTGGTGCCGCCGTCGCGGCGGCTGGCCTGGGCCGAGCCGCTGCCGCTGACGGCCGGCCGGCGGCCGGCAACGGCGAGGTTCCGCTGCGCGCGCGCCTGGGCCAGCCGGGCCTGGGCGGTGGCGATGTCGGTGCTGCCCGTCAGCGCCTGCTCGACGAGGGCAGGCAGCACGGGTTCGTCGAAGCGCCGCCACCAATCGGCCAGCGAGCGCGCTGGGGTGTCGGCCGCTGCAGAGACCGGCGCTGCAGCGCTGGCACCCGCGGCGGCCCAGGCGGCAGGCACGGGCACCGTCTGCGCCGTTGCGCGGGGCTGCTGCAGCGAGGCGCAGCCCACCAGCGTGAACGCGGCCGACAGGGCCAGCGCAGTCAGCGGCAGCGTCGTCGATCGTGTTCTCGGCAGGCCCATGGCACGATCTTCGCGTCGCCACCTTGCTGGCCCGGGGCCGTGGCGTGAAGCTTCGTAAACCCGCTTGAGCCTGCTCAAGCCCGGGGCGGGGGCGCCCGGGCCGCTCCTCGGCTACTGGAAGGCGACCTCGGCGAAGCTGCGCAGCTTGCGGCTGTGCAGGGCGCCGGGGCGTTCCTGGCGCAGCAGCTCGACGGCGCGCATGCCGATGCGCAGGTGCTGGTCGACACGCTCGCGGTAGAAGGTATTGGCCATGCCGGGCAGCTTGATCTCGCCGTGCAGCGGCTTGTCGCTGACGCACAGCAGCGTGCCGTAGGGCACCCGGAAGCGGAAGCCGTTGGCGGCGATCGTGGCGCTCTCCATGTCCAGCGCCACCGCGCGGCTCTGGCTGAAGCGGCGCTCCGGGCCCGCATTCGGCAGCAGTTCCCAGTTGCGGTTGTCGGTGCTGGCGACGGTGCCGGTGCGCAGGATGCGCTTGAGCTCGTAACCCTGCAGCTGCGTGATGTCGGCCACCGCCTGCTCGAGCGCCACCTGCACCTCGGCCAGCGCCGGGATCGGCACCCACAGCGGCAGTTCCTCGTCGAGCACGTGGTCCTCGCGCATGTAGGCGTGGGCCAGCACGTAGTCGCCCAGTTGCTGCGTGTTGCGCAGGCCGGCGCAGTGGCCCAGCATCAGCCAGGCGTGCGGGCGCAGCACCGCCACGTGGTCGGTGATGGTCTTGGCGTTGGCCGGGCCGACGCCGATGTTGACCATGGTGATGCCGCTGCTGTCGGGCCGGCGCAGGTGGTAGGCCGGCATCTGCGGCAGGCGCGGCGGCGCGGCGCCGAGTTCGTCGCCCGCGTGCGCCGCGCTGCCGGCGCGCCGCGTGAGCACGTTGCCGGGCTCGACGAAGGCCTCGTAGGCGCCCGCCGGGTCGGCCATCAGCGCGTGGCCGAGCTTGATGAACTCGTCGATGTAGAACTGATAGTTCGTGAACAGCACGAAGTTCTGGAAGTGTTCGGGCGCGGTGCCGGTGTAGTGGCGCAGGCGGTGCAGCGAGTAGTCGACGCGCGGCGCCGTGAACAGCGACAGCGGCTGCGCCTCGCCTGGGGCCGGCTGGTGCGTGCCGTTGGCAATGCCGTCGTCCATCGCCGCCAGGTCGGGCAGGTCGAAGAGGTCGCGCATCAGCAGCCGCCGCTCGGGGCTCATGCTGCCTTCGAGGTGGTCGTGCTCGGCAAGCGAGAAGTGCACGGGAATGGGCTGTGGGCTGGTGCCCACCTCGATGGCCACGCCGTGGTTCTTCAGCAGCAGCCTGAACTGCTCGAGGTAATAGCTGGCAAAGAGGTCGGGCCGCGTGATGGTGGTCTCGAAGCTGCCGGGGCCGGCCACGAAGCCGTAGCTCAGCCGCGAGTCGGCGCGCGCCACCGTGGCGGTGCGCACGCGCACGAAGGGGTAGCAGGCGCGCACATGTCGGCCGCCGTCCTCGCCGGCGACGAAACGCCGCAGGCTGTCGCGCAGGTGCTCGACGCTGCTGCGGTAGATGGCCTGCACCTGGGCCAGTGCGGCCTCGGCGTCGTCGAAACGGGCCGGGGCGATGAAGAGCGGGAGGGAAGTCATGTCGGGTTTGCTGTTCTTGTTATGGACGCCCGATTATCGACGGCCCGCCGCGCCGCCGCGCCCCGCCCCGCGGCGGCTACAGGATGTAGCGCGACAGGTCTTCGTCGTGCGCCAGGTCGCCCAGGCGCGCGTCCACCGCGGCGGCGTCGATCGCCACCGTCTGCCCGCTGCGGTTGGGCGCGTCGAAGCTGATCTCGTCGAGCAGCCGCTCCATCACCGTGGCCAGGCGGCGTGCGCCGATGTTCTCGGTGCGCTCGTTGACCTCGAAGGCGATCTGCGCCAGCCGGCGCACGGCCTCGGGCGCGAGCTGCAGCGTCACGCCCTCGGTGGCCAGCAGCGCCTGGTATTGCTTGACCAGGCTGGCGTGGGTGCTGGTGAGGATGGCCTCGAAGTCGTCGACGCCGAGCGAACCCAGCTCGACGCGGATCGGGAATCGCCCCTGCAGCTCGGGGATCAGGTCGCTGGGCTTGGCGAGGTGGAAGGCGCCGCTGGCGATGAACAGCATGTGGTCGGTCTTCACCGGCCCGTACTTGGTGCTGACGGTGGTGCCCTCCACCAGCGGCAGCAGGTCGCGCTGCACGCCCTGGCGCGAGACTTCGGCGCCCTGCGTCTCCTGGCGCGAGGCCACCTTGTCGATCTCGTCGATGAAGACGATGCCGTTGCCTTCGGCGTTGGCCACCGCGGCGGCGCGGATCTCGTCCTCGTTGACGAGCTTGCCGGCCTCCTCGTCGACGAGCAGCTGGCGCGCTTCGCCGATCTTCAGCTTGCGCGCCCTGCGCTTGCCGGCGCCGGCCTGCGAGAACAGGCCCTTCAACTGCTCGGCCATCTCTTCCATGCCGGGCATGCCCTGGGGGCCGAGGATCTCCAGTGTCGGCCGCGCCTCGGTGAGGTCGAGTTCGACTTCCTTGTCGTCGAGCGTGCCTTCGCGCAGGCGCTTGCGCATCACCTGGCGCGCGGTGTTGTCGGCAGGCGAGGCATCGCTGGCGAAGCCGATGGCGCGCGAGCGCTCGTCGCGGGTGTCGCGGGGCATGGGCACCAGCACGTCGAGGATGCGGTCTTCGGCGGCGTCCTCCGCCGCCGCGCGCTTGGCGCGCATCTGGCGTTCACGCTCCTGCTTGACGGCCACGTCCATCAGGTCGCGCACGATGGTGTCGACGTCCTTGCCGACATAGCCCACCTCGGTGAACTTGGTGGCCTCGACCTTGATGAAGGGCGCGTCGGCCAGACGCGCCAGGCGGCGTGCGATCTCGGTCTTGCCCACGCCGGTGGGGCCGATCATCAGGATGTTCTTGGGCGTGATCTCGGTCTTCATCGCGCCGGCCACCTGCTGGCGCCGCCAGCGGTTGCGCAGCGCAATCGCGACGGCGCGCTTGGCCGCGTTCTGGCCGACGATGTGGCGGTCGAGTTCGGAGACGATCTCCTGCGGGGTCATGTTCATTCCGTGGTCCTGATGAGCCGCCTTGTGCCGATCAGGCTTTCCGCAGCGGAACCGGCTCTGCCGGGCCGCATGCGGGCGGCCCCCTCGGGGGGTGGCGAGCGCCAGCGAGCTTGGGGTCTCAAAGTGTCTCGACGACGTGCTGCTGGTTGGTGTAGATGCAGATGTCGCCGGCGATCTCGAGCGAGCGCTTGACGATGTCGGCCGGCGCCATCTCGGTGTGCGCCAGCAGCGCGCGTGCGGCGGCCTGCGCGTAGGCGCCGCCCGAGCCGATGGCGACGATGCCGTATTCGGGCTCGAGCACATCGCCGTTGCCGGTGATGATCAGCGAGGCCGTGGCGTCGGCCACCGCGAGCATGGCTTCGAGGCGGCGCAGCACGCGGTCGGTGCGCCAGTCCTTGGTGAGCTCGATGGCGGCGCGCTGCAGGTGGCCCTGGTGCTTCTCGAGCTTGGCCTCGAAACGCTCGAACAGCGTGAAGGCGTCGGCCGTGGCGCCCGCGAAGCCGGCCAGCACCTGGTCGCGGTGCAGCTTGCGCACCTTGCGCGCGCTGCTCTTGACGACGATGCTGCCCAGCGTGACCTGGCCGTCGCCGCCGAGGGCGACGAGCGCGCCGCGGCGCACGCTGACGATGGTGGTGCCGTGGTAGTTTTCCATGAGTGCCTCGCAAGTGGGGGCGCCGCGGCAGGCCACAAGCCCGGGGTCGGCCCGCGGGCGTGAAATCGCGCTCGGGCCTTTGCCAGGCGTTCGGCTCCTCGCGGAGCCCCGCGTCCCGGCTCAGACCTTCCGGACTTGAACCCTGGCGTGCTCGTTGATGCCCATGGCGCCGAAGAACAGCGCCACCAGCCGGTGGGTGTCGACGAAGTGCACCGATCGGCCTTCGTTGCGCTTGCCCAGCACCCAGTTCAGCAGGTCGCCGGCGGCGATGAAGTCGACGCGGATCAGGCGTGTGCAGCTGACGTTGATCAGCGGCGCCTGGTTCGACTCGGTGTGCAGCTTGGCCAGCGTGGCGCTGATGTCGCCGATGAGCTGGCCCGACAGCTCGACGTTGGCGGCCTCGACGCCCTGCGGGCCCGTGCTGCTGTCGTCGGACAGCGCCGACTCCATGAAACCCGAGCCGGCTTCGCTGACCATCGACAGGTCGGGTTGGCGCGTCGACTGGCCGCCGCTGGCGATGTGCACCCTGCAGCGCGTGGGCTCCCAGCTCGGCGGGCTGACCTCGTAGGTGACGCAGTAGTCGATGGCGGCCTCGTCGAACTGGTCGGGCCGGTTGGCCAGGCGCAGTGCATCCAGCCGCGTCAACCAGAAGGCCGGGTCGGCGTCGCGCACACCGGTGGGCGCGGCTTCGGCCAGCACCTGGAACAGGCGCTCGCCGGCGATCCAGCGCAGTTCTATGGCCTGCCCGCACCACACGCGGAACAGCGTGGAGAGCTGCATCGCCGCCTCGGCGTCGATGCGCTCGAGCTGGTGCCAGTCGAAGACCCAGGGCAGCGGCATCTGCAGCGCCTGCGAACGCAGCCGGGCCACGGCCTCGATATCGACCAGCGCCGGCGCCAGCCAGCCCACGTCGCCATGGCTGCGCGTGGGCGTGCTGTTGCTGAGATCGGGTTCCTCGGCTTGTGCATCGGCCACCAGCCTGGGCAGCGAATACCACTGCGGCGCGCTCCAGCCGAACTGCTGCGCGTACTCGACCGCCAGGCTCTCGAAGTGCTGCTGCTGGCCGGTGGCGCGGTAGAGATCGAACAGCACCAGCCAGGTCTCGGCGTGCTGGCCGCGCGTGCCCTGGGGCCCGGTGATGCGCTGCAGCGCCTCTTCGCACTGCGCGAAGTCGGCGTTGGCGAAGGAGATCACGGCTTCGTCGAGCTCGGGGTCGTGCATGACCTCGCTGACCTCGACCGCGAAAGGGCTGCTGAAGTCGCCGAGGTCGCTGCCCGCGAACCCCGGCGCGGGCGCCATCGGCGCCGGCGGGGCGGGTGCCGGCTCGGGCATGTCGAAGGAGGCGGCGGCCGTGGGCGCCAGCGGCGGCAGGCCGCGACCCATCTGCACCGGGGCCGGCGCGGCTGCCGGGGGCAGGTTGGACAGCGGCGGTGGCGGGCGCGCCGCGGGGCGTTCGCTCGACAGCGCGCCCGCTCGCGATTCGCTGCCCGCGTCGCCCGGCGCGGCCGCGGGCAGCGTCGGGCGGGACAGCGCGGCGGCCTTGTTGCGCGTGTTGCCGAAGCCGGCATCGCCGACCATCTGCTGCTCGATCTCGTCGATCTTGGCCTTCACGCCGTCGGGGCGCGCGCTGTTGTCGGGCAGGCGGGCCTCGGAGTCGTCCAGCCGCGACGACGTGCCCAGCGATGCCAGCTGCTCGGGCGACAGGCCCTCGCGGCGCACGCGGCGCAGCATGTCGAACTCGCGCTTGCGCACGAAGTCGTTGCGCCGCTTGCGTTCGATCATCGCCTTGAGCTCGGACTTCTCGAGTTCGAGCTCGCGCGTGTCCTCGAGCCGCGTGTTGAGCTCGGTCCAGTCGGTGCCCGGGTTCGCGACGAACCTCACCACCTTGCGGAAGAAACTCTCGTTCTCGGCCATGAAGGAAGATGGTACGCCAGCGCGCCGTCAGGCCGGGGCGCCGGTGCCGCCGACGAATTCACGACCGGAGGCCAGCGTGCCCGCAAGTCCTGCCAGCGCCGCCACGCTCAGTCTCCGAACATCTTCTGCTTCAGCTCGCGCCGCTGCTGCGCCTCGAGCGACAGTGTCGCGGTCGGGCGGGCCAACAGGCGCTGCAGGCCGATGGGCTCGCCGGTCTCGTCGCAAAAGCCGTATTCGCCGCTGTCCAGCCGCGACAGCGATTGCGCGATCTTCTTCAACAGCTTGCGTTCGCGGTCGCGCGTGCGCAATTCCAGCGCGTGCTCTTCCTCGATGGTGGCGCGGTCGGCGGGGTCGGGCACGATGGTCGTGTCCTCGCGCAGGTGCTCGGTGGTCTCGCCTGCGTTGGACAGCAGATCGTCCTTCTGCTTCTGCAGCTGGGCGCGGAAGAACTCGATCTGCTTGTCGTTCATGTACTCGCTGTCGGGCATGGCCAGCAGCTCGTCGACGGTGAGGTCGCGGCCGGCCTTGCCTTTCCAGGCGTTGACGAGCTTGGGGTCGTGCTTGCGCGCCTGCCGCGACGGATCGGCGGCCTCGGCCAGCGCGCGCGCGCTGGGGGCGGCCGGCGCGAAGCGGTCGGTGAATCGGTTGCTCGACTGCGCCGGCGCGGGCGTCGGCAGCTGGTTCTGCGGTGCCAGCCGCGCGGCGTTTTTCTGGCTCGCGCTCTTTGGCGATGCCGCCTTGATCACGGGGGAAGGCGCCGGCGCGGGCAAAGGGGCCGGCGGCGGCGCCGCTACCGCCTTGGCGGCGGGTTTGGCGGCGGGCTTGGCTGCCGCCGTGGGGGCCGACTTCGCCGTGGCCTTGGGGGCGGCCTTCGGGGCAGCCGTCGGGGCAGCCTTCGGGATGGCCTTGGGGGCGGCCTTCGGGGCGGCCTTGGACGCGGTTTTCGCCGCGGTTTTTTCCGCGGCTTTTGCCACGGTCTTGGCCACGGTCTTGGCCGGCTCGTCCTTGGCGGGCACGGCCTTCGCCTTGCTGGCGGCCGCTGTCTTGGCCTGGGGCTTGGTCACGGGTACCTCCTCGCCTGTCGGTATCGCCTGGTTCGGCATCGTTGTCTCATGTGTCCCCGCCGGCGGCGGGGGGGCCTGCAAGACCCCGGGGGGCCTTCAAGGCGCGCGGATTGTAGCCACGGGCCGACGCCGCACCGCAGGGGCGGCGGCAGGCAGCCGTCGCGGTTCAGACGAGGCACTGTTCCAGCCCCTGCAGAAGCATTTCCTTGGGCAGGTCGAGGCCGATGAAGACCATCTTGCTGCCCTTGGCCTCGCCCGGCGCCCACTTCGGGCCCAGGTCGCTGCCCATGAGCTGGTGCACGCCCTGGAAGATGACCTTGCGATCGCTGCCCTTCATGAACAGCACGCCCTTGTAGCGCAGCAGCTTGGGGCCGTAGACCTGCACGATGGCGCCGAGAAAGTCTTCCAGCTTGGCCGGGTTGAAGGCCTTGGCACTGCGAAAGACGAAGCTCTTCACGTCGTCGTCGTGGGCATGGTGGTGCGGGTGGTCGCAGTGTTCGCCGTGGTCGTGGTCGTGGCCGTGGTGGTCATGGCCGTGGCCTTCGTCGGCGTTCAGGAACTCGGGGTCGATCTCCAGCTTGGCGTTCAGGTTGAAGCCCTTGAGGTCGAAGACCTCGCTGACCGGCACCTCGCCGAAGTGCACCAGGCGCCGCGGCGCGCGCGGGTTCATGTGCTTGATGCGGTGAATCAGCGCCGAGGTCTCGGCTTCGTCGCAGAGGTCGCTCTTGCTGATGAAGATCTGGTCGGCGAAGCCGATCTGGCGCCGTGCCTCCTGGCGCGTGTCGAGCTGCTGCTCGGCATGCTTGGCGTCGACCAGCGTCAGCACGCTGTCGAGCAGGTAGCTCTCGGCGATCTCGTCGTCCATGAAGAAGGTCTGCGCCACCGGGCCGGGGTCGGCCAGGCCGGTGGTCTCGATGACCACGCGGTCGAAGTCGAGCTCACCCTTGCGGCGCTTCTCGGCCAGGTCGCTCAGCGTGCTGCGCAGGTCTTCGCGGATGGTGCAGCAGACGCAGCCGTTGTTCATCTGGATGATCTGCTCGCGCGTGTCGGCCACCAGGATCTCGTTGTCGATGTTCTCTTCGCCGAACTCGTTCTCTATGACGGCAATCTTCTGGCCATGGGCCTCGGAGAGCACGCGCTTGAGCAGCGTGGTCTTGCCCGCGCCGAGGAAGCCGGTGAGGATCGTGGCCGGGATCAGGCCCCGCGGCGAGGGCGCGGCGGGCGGCGGGCTGGACGGGTTCGACATGGCGGCTCGTGTGTTTCGCAAGGGTGACTGGATATGGGGCCGGCTGGGTGCCTTGCAAGCCCCGGCCGTGGATCAAGGGGCGCGGCGGCGCCGGCCCGTGGGTTGCGCATGAGCGCCGGCGCCTGCTCGGCCTGGCGCTGCTGGGGGCCGGCATTGTCGCCTCAGACGGCCCCGCCCGGGTACCTCGGTTATTCTTGGCCCCCTTCAACTGCCGGCACCGCCTCAGTGTCCGACCCCGCTTCCCACAGGTCCGCCCGCGCCGCACCCGCCGCGCGAGCGGACAAACGGTCCTTCTTCGAACGCCTGATCGAGTTCATCTCGCCGGGGCCCGACAGCAAGGCCGAACTCATCAAGACCCTGGCCGATGCCGAGGATCGCGAGCTCATCGAGCCCGAATCGAGGCAGATGCTCGAAGGCGTGCTGCGCATGGCCGACATGACCGCGGGCGATGTCATGGTGCCGCCGCAGCGCATGGACCTGCTGTCGATCGACGCGCACTACGAAGACCTGCTGGCCAGCGTCATCGACACCGGGCACTCGCGCTTCCCGGTCTACGAGCACAGGCGCGACAACGTCATCGGCATCCTGATGGCCAAGGACCTGCTCAAGCTGCAGCGTGCGCCCGAGCTGAACCTGCGCACGCTGCTGCGGCCGGCGGTCTTCGTACCCGAGAGCAAGCGCCTGAACGAGCTGCTGCGCGACTTCCGCAGCAACCGCAACCACCTGGCCATCGTCATTGACGAGTTCGGCAACACCGCCGGCCTCATCACCATCGAGGACGTGCTCGAAGAGATCGTCGGCGAGATCGAGGACGAGTTCGACGACGCCGACCAGGAGAACGGCATCTACACGCTGGCCGACGGCACGCACCGCGTCGCCGGCGACGTTTCGATAAGCGCCGTCAACGAATCGTTCGGCACGCGGCTGCCGCAAGAGGACTTCGACACCATAGGCGGCCTCGTCGCGCACGAGCTCGGCCGCGTGCCGCGCCGCGCCGAGGCGGTGCAGGTCGGCGGCCTGCGCTTCACGGTGATGCTGACGCGTGGCGGCGCCGTGCGCTGGTTCCGCGTCGCGCGGGTGCCGCAGCCCGACGCCGCGTCGGCAGGCGGCGACGTCGATTGAGCCCCGGGCAGCGCGCGCGCGTCCGCGTCGCGGCGCCCGTCGAAGCGGCGGCCATGGCCGCGCTCGGGGCGCTGCAGTCGCTGGCCTTCGTGCACACCACGCTGTGGCTGCTGTGCCTGATGACGCTGGCCGCGCTGGTGTGGCGGCTGGACGCCGCGAGCCCGCGCCGCGCCGCGCTGCTGGGCTGGGCCTACGGCACGGGCTGGCTGTGCGCCGGCACCTGGTGGCTGTTCATCAGCATGTACCGCTACGGCGGGCTGCCAGCGCCGCTGGCCGCGGCGGCGGTGTTCGCGCTGGCCGCGGCGCTGTCGCTGTATCTCGCCGCGGCCTGCGCGGCCTATGCGCGCTGGCGGCGCGGCAACGGCTTCGACGCGCTGCTGTTC
Organism: Leptothrix sp. (in: b-proteobacteria); assembly: GCA_013822265.1. Taxonomy (GTDB): domain Bacteria; phylum Pseudomonadota; class Gammaproteobacteria; order Burkholderiales; family Burkholderiaceae_C; genus Rubrivivax. The sequence goes on along the minus strand of PNKD01000054.1, from coordinate 11,359 downwards.
GCCGCGCTGTGGCTGCTGGCCGAGCTGGCGCGCGGCTTGCTGTTCACCGGCTTTCCGTGGGTGGCGTCGGGGTATGCGCTGGTCGATTCGCCGCTGGCGGCGCTGGCGCCCTGGGTCGGCGTCTACGGCATGGGCGCACTGATGGCCGCGCTGGCGGCAGCCTGCGCGGTGCTGGCCGCACAACGCCAGCAGGTGCCGGCCGGCGCGCCACGACCGCGCATGCGCGGCCTGGTGCTGGCCGTGCCGTTGGCGCCGGTGGTGCTGGCCGCGGCGCTGCCGCACGAATTCACTCGCCCCGAGGGCGAACTCGGCGTGGCCCTGCTGCAGACCAACGTCTCGCAGGACGAGAAGTTCTCGGCCGAGCGCCTGCCCGCCACGCTGGCCTGGGTGGGCCGCGAACTGCTGGCCGCGCGCGCCGAACTCGTGGTGGCGCCCGAGACCGCCGTGCCCCTGCTGCCCGAGCAGCTGGAGGACATGGCGCCCGGCTACTGGGCCATGCTGCAGGGCGCGTTCGCCACGCCGGGCCGCGCCGCGCTGGTCGGCGTGCCGCTGGGCGACTTCGAGCGTGGCTACACCAACTCGGTGGTCGGCCTCGGCGCCGGGCCGCCCTACCGCTACGACAAGACCCACCTCGTGCCCTTCGGCGAGTTCATCCCCCTCGGTTTCCGCTGGTTCACGCAGATGATGAACATCCCGCTGGGCGACTTCGCGCGCGGCGTGGCCAACCCGCCGTCGTTCGCGGTCGGCGTGCAGCGCGTGGCGCCCAACATCTGCTACGAAGACCTGTTCGGCGAAGAGCTGGCACGGCGTTTCGTCGACCCCGCGCTCGCGCCGACGGTTTTCGCCAACGTCAGCAACCTGGCCTGGTTCGGCAACACCGTGGCGCTGCCGCAGCACCTGAACATCTCGCGCCTGCGCACGCTGGAGTTCCAGCGCCCGATGCTGCGCGCCACCAACACCGGCGCCACCGCGGCCATCGACCACCGCGGCAACGTGCTGGCGCAGCTGCCGCCCTACACCGCGGGTGTGTTGAGCGCGCGTGTCGAAGGGCGCAGCGGCACGACGCCGTTTGCGTGGTGGGCCGGGCGCTGGGGCGTGTGGCCGCTGGCGCTGGCCGCATGGGCCGTGCTGGCTGCAGCGGCAGGGCTCAGGCGCCGGGCGGCCTGACGATCTTCACCACCTGCGGCGCGCCGGCCGCCGGCGCGGCGCCGCCGCAGCCGCCACCGCAACCCGCGCAGCCGCCCTGTGCCGCCGCGGTGGCCGGCTTCAGCCCCAGCCCGGCGCGGCAGCGCCTGCGCACCACGGTGGGCATCAGCAGCCACACCACCCAGCCTGAGCAGCCCGCCACCAGCAGGCCCGCGATGAAGGCTTGCGTGTCCATGGCTCAGCCGCCCAGCCACAGCGTGGCGCGGTAGGTGACGAAGGCCGCGCCGTAGGCCAGCGCAAAGAGATAGGCCGCCATCAACAGCGGGTAGCGCCAGCCGTTGGTCTCGCGCTTCACCACCACCAGCGTGCTCAGGCATTGCGGCGCGTACACGTACCAGGCCAGCAGCGCGTAGGCCGTGGCCAGCGACCAGCCCTGCGCGATCACCGGCGCCAGCGTCTCGGCCACGGCGTCGCCGGTGGCCGAGAGCGCGTACACCGTGCCCAGCGCGCCCACCGCGACCTCGCGCGCCGCCAGCCCGGGCACCAGCGCCAGCGAGATCTGCCAGTTGAAACCCAGCGGCGCCAGCACCACCTGCAGCGCCTGGCCGATGCGGCCGGCAATGCTGTACTGGATGGCCGGGCCCGCGGCCGCGTCGAAGCCGGGCGGCGGCCCGGGCCAGCTCGACAGGAACCACAGCGCGACCATCATCGCGAAGATGATGGTGCCGACGCGGCGCAGGAAGATGCGCGCGCGCTCCAGCAGGCCTATGCCCAGGCCGATCAGGCTGGGCAGGCGGTAGGGTGGCAGCTCCAGCATCAGCGGCTGGTAGCGGTTCTTCAGCCACACCCGCTTGATGAACCAGCCCACGGCCATCGCCGAGACGACGCCGGCCACGTAGAGCCCGAACAGCGTCAACCCGCGCAGGTTGAAGGGCCCGACCTCGTGCGCCGGCACGAAGGCGCCGATGAGCAGCGCGTACACCGGCAGCCGCGCCGAGCACGTCATCAGCGGCGCCAGCATGATGGTGGCCAGGCGGTCGCGCGGGTGGGCGATGGTGCGCGTGGCCATGATGCCCGGCACGGCGCAGGCAAAGCTGCTCAGCAGCGGGATGAAGGCGCGGCCCGACAGGCCGACCTTGCCCATCAGCGTGTCGAGCAGGAAGGCCGCGCGCGGCAGGTAGCCGCTGTCCTCGAGCACGAGGATGAAGGCGAAGAGGATGAGGATCTGCGGCAGAAAGACGAGCACGCCGCCGGCCCCGGCCAGCACGCCGTCGATCAGCAGGCTGCGCAGCGGGCCGTCGGCCATCTGCGCGGTGAGCAGCTCGGCCAGCGCCGTGATCGCCGCGCGCACCGCGTCCATGGGCGCGGCGGCCCAAGAGAACACGGCCTGGAACATCAGCAGCAGCACCACCGCCAGCAGCACCAGGCCCCACACCGGGTGCATGACGACGGCATCGATGCGGTGCTGGAAGCGCCCGCCGCGCGCGGGCTGGGTGACGGTGGCCTGCAGCAGGCGGCGCACCTCGCGCTGCAGCGTCGTGGGGTCGCGGGTGTCGATGGCAGCGACGACGGCGGGCGCGGCCAGCGGCTGCGCCAGGTGCCGCTGCAACGCGGCGCGCAGCGCGGCGTCGCCGTCGCCGCGCACGGCCACGGTCTCGATCACCGGGCAGCCCAGCGCCGCGGCCAGCCGCGGCACGTCGACCCGCAGGCCCTGGGCGCGGGCGGCGTCGGCCATGTTCAGCGCCACCAGCAGCGGCCGCCCCCGCCGCGCGGCTTCGGCGCGCAGTTCCAGCACCAGGCGCAAGCCCATGCGCAGGTTGGTGGCATCGAGCACGGCCACCACCAGGTCGGGGTGGGCGTCGCCGTCGCGCCGGCCCTGCAGCACGTCCAGCGTCACCTGCTCGTCGGGCGTGGCGGGGTCGAGGCTGTAGGTGCCGGGCAGGTCGATCACCGTCACGCTGCGGTGGGCGTCCAGGCGGGCCTGGCCCAGCTTGCGCTCGACTGTCACGCCGGCGTAGTTGGCGACCTTCTGGCGCGCGCCGGTGAGGCGGTTGAAGAGGGCCGTCTTGCCACAGTTGGGGTTGCCCACCAGCGCCACGGTCAGCGGTTGCAGCACGAGCTCAGACATCGTCGGCCCCCAGGACGGTTTCGACCTCGATGCAGCGGGCTTCGACGGCGCGCAGCGCAAACATCGTATCGCCGACCTGCACGGCCAGCGGCTCGCGGCCGCCGGGGCCGCGGCGCAGCAGGCGCACCGGTTCGCCAGCCACGAAGCCGATCTCGGCCAGCCGGCGCAGCAGGGCAGCGTCGGCCTCGGGCGCCGCGCCGTGCACCGCCGTCACGGTGGCGCGGCCTCCGGTGGGCAGGTCGTTCAGGCTGGGCATCGGACAAGGGCAGGCAAGGGGGATCGCGCGGGGACGGGTCTCGCCGCCGCGCTGGCTTCACTCTAATCGCAATGCGAATTGTTCGCAATTGACGCAGATCATGCTGCGGCGGGGCAGCCACTGCCGGCGGGCATGTGCCGCCTCTTGGCGCAGTTGCTGCAGGCCTGCCCCGTAAACTCGCTCTTTTTGCCTTGGCCGCGGCGCTCGCATGCTCACCTTCCAGCAGATCATCCTGAAACTGCAGAGTTACTGGGACGCCCAGGGCTGCGCCCTGCTGCAGCCCTACGACATGGAAGTGGGCGCCGGCACCAGCCATACCGCCACGTTTCTGCGCGCCCTGGGCCCCGAGCCCTGGAAGGCGGCCTACGTGCAGCCCAGCCGCCGGCCCAAGGACGGCCGCTACGGCCAGAACCCGAACCGGCTGCAGCACTACTACCAGTACCAGGTGGTGCTCAAGCCCGCGCCGCCAGACATCCTCGATCTCTACCTCGGGTCGCTCGAGGCGCTGGGCTTCGACCTCAGGGCCAACGACGTCCGCTTCGTCGAGGACGACTGGGAGAACCCGACGCTGGGCGCCTGGGGCCTGGGCTGGGAGGTCTGGCTCAACGGCATGGAGGTGACCCAGTTCACCTACTTCCAGCAGGTCGGCGGCATCGACTGCAAGCCCATCACCGGTGAGATCACCTACGGCCTGGAGCGCCTGGCGATGTACCTGCAGGGCGTGGAGAGCGTCTACGACCTGCAGTGGACCGGGACGCTGAAGTACCGTGACGTCTACCACCAGAACGAAGTGGAGCAGAGCACCTACAACTTCGAGCACAGTGACGTCGACTTCCTGCTCGTCGCTTTCGCAGCCCACGAGAAGCAGGCCCGGTACCTGATGACGCAGCAGCTCGCGCTGCCGGCCTACGAACAGGTGCTGAAGGCCGTGCACACCTTCAACCTGCTCGACGCGCGCGGCGCCATCAGCGTGACCGAGCGCGCGGCCTACATAGCTCGCACGCGCAACCTGGCGCGCAGCGTGGCGCAGAGTTACTTCGACAGCCGCGCGCGGCTGGGTTTCCCGATGGCGCCGCGGGCCTGGGCCGACGAAGTGGTCGCCCGGATGGCCGAGCAGGCCGCGAAGAGGGCGGCCTGATCATGAGCAACACGCACAACCTGCTGGTCGAGCTTTTCGTCGAAGAGCTGCCGCCCAAGGCGCTGAAGAAGCTGGGCGAAGCCTTCGCCAACACGCTGGCCGACAGCCTCAAGGCCCAGGGCCTGGCGCCGGCGCACGCGCTGGTGGCCTCGTTCGCCTCGCCGCGCCGGCTGGCGGTGCACGTCGGCCAGGTCGCCGCCAAGGCCGCCGACCAGGCGCAGCAGACCAAGCTGATGCCCGTGGCCGTGGCACTCGACGCCGCCGGCGCGCCCACGCCCGCGCTGCTGAAGAAGCTGGCCGCGCTGGGCCTGCCGACGGCGAATCCTGCGAACGCGGCGGACCTGCTGGCACGCCTGCGCCGCCAGCCCGACGGCAAGGCCGAAGCGCTGTTCCTCGACAGCCTGAAACCCGGCGCCACGCTGGCCGAGGGCCTGCAGAAGGCGCTGGCCGAGGCGATTGCCAAGCTGCCCATTCCCAAGGTCATGCAGTACCAGCTGCACCGCGGCGAGGGCAGCGGCCTGGGCGACGGCTTCCAGCCCGGCTGGACAAGCGTGAACTTCGTGCGCCCCGCGCACGGCCTGGTGGCGCTGCACGGCGCCGACGTGGTGCCGGTGACGGCGCTGGGCCTGGTGGCGGGCCGCAGCACGCGCGGCCACCGCTTCGAGGCCGCGCAGCCGGTGGTGACGCTGCGCGATGCCGACAGCTACGCCACGCAGCTGCAGGACGAGGGCGCGGTGATCCCGAGCTTCGAACTGCGCCGCGGCGAGATCGTGCGCCAGCTCTCCGAGGCCGCCGGCCGCGCGGGCCTGACGCCCATCGACGACGAGGCGCTGCTCGACGAGGTGACGGGCCTGGTCGAGCGCCCCAACGTGCTGCCGTGCCGCTTCGAGAGCGAGTTCCTGGCGGTGCCGCAGGAGTGCCTGATCCTGACCATGAAGGCCAACCAGAAGTACTTCCCGCTGCTCGACGCCGCGGGCCGGCTGAGCAACCGCTTCCTCATCGTCAGCAACATCCGGCCGGCGGACGCGAGCCGTGTCATCGAGGGCAACGAGCGTGTCGTGCGGCCGCGCCTGGCCGACGCCAAGTTCTTCTTCGACCAGGACCGCAAGCGCACGCTGGCCTCGCGCGTGGCGCAGCTCGACCAGGTTGTCTACCACGGCAAGCTGGGCAGCCAGGGCGAGCGCACGGCGCGCGTGCGCAAGCTGGCGCGCGCCATCGGCGAGAGCCTGGGCGGCGCGCAGCAGACCGACGAGTCGCTGCGCGGTTCGGTGCTCGCGGCGCAGGCCGACCGCGCCGCGCTGCTGGCCAAGGCCGACCTGCTGACCGACATGGTGGGCGAGTTCCCCGAGCTGCAGGGCGTGATGGGCGGCTACTACGCGCGCCACGACGGCGAGACCGAGGCCGTGGCGCTGGCCATCGAGGACCACTACAAGCCGCGTTTTGCCGGTGACGGGCTGCCGCGCGGCGATGCCGGCGTGGCGGTGGCGCTGGCCGACAAGCTGGAGACGCTGGCCGGCCTGTTCGGCATCGGCCAGGTGCCCACGGGCGACAAGGATCCGTTCGCGCTAAGACGCCACGCGCTGGGCGTCATCCGCATGCTGATCGAGCGCGACCTGCCGCTGTCGGTGCCGGCGCTGGTGGCCGCGGCCTTCGAGGCCTTCGCGCCCACGCACGGGCAGGCGCAGGCCGAGCTGTCGCACTTTCTCTACGACCGCCTGGTCGGCAGCCTGCGCGAGCAGGGCTACAGCGCGCAGGAGGTCGACGCGGTGACCGCGCTGCGCCCGGCGCGCTGGGGCGAGATCCCGCAGCGCCTGGCCGCCGTGCGCGCTTTCTCGGCGCTGCCCGAAGCGCCGGCGCTGGCCGCCGCCAACAAGCGCGTGGGCAACATCCTGAAAAAGAGCGAGGCCGGCGAGACGGCCGCCGTCGATCCGGCGCTGTTCGTCGAGCCCGCCGAGCGCGCGCTGCACGCCGCGCTGGCCACCGTGGCCCCGCTGGCCGACGCCGCCTTCGCCCGCGGCGACCATGCCGGCTCGCTGCAGGCGCTGTCGGTGCTGAAGGCGCCGGTGGACGCCTTCTTCGATGCCGTGATGGTCAACGCCGACGACGCCGCGCTGCGCAACAACCGGCTGGCGCTGCTGGCGGCGATGCACCGCGCGATGAACCGCGTCGCCGACCTCGCCCGCCTGGCCGCCTGACCAGCCCGTACCGACAGGGGTTCCCGCCATGCCTTCGTCACACGCCCCCAAGCTCGTCATCCTCGGCCGCGACGGCGTGCTCAACGAGTTCCGCGAGGGCCATGTCACCGCGCCCGAGGAGTGGCAGGCGATCGATGGCGTGCTCGATGCCGTGGCGCGCATCAACCATGCCGGCTGGCACGTGGTGGTGGCCACCAACCAGTCGGGCATAGGCCGCGGCATGATCGACATGTCGGCCGTCAACGCCGTGCACGCGCGCATGCACCAGCAGCTGCAGACGCACGGCGGGCGCATCGACGCCGTGTTCTTCTGCCCCCACACGCCCGAAGACGGCTGCGACTGCCGCAAGCCGCAGCCGGGCCTGCTGCTGGACATCGGCCGCCGCTACGGCACGCCGCTGCAAGGCGTGCCCATGGTCGGCGACACGTTGCGCGACCTGCAGGCCGCGGTGGCCGCCGGCTGCGAGCCGCACCTGGTGCTCAGCGGCCGCGCCAGCAGCCTCGAAGGTGGGCTGCTCGAGGAGATGCTGTCGCAGGTGCCCGAGGCGCGCGTGCACGGCAGCCTGGGCGCCTTCGCCGACTTCCTGCTCACGCGTGCGCATGTCGAGGACAGCACCTCAGGGGGCCTGGGCTGATGCGGGCGCTGTGGGCGCTGCGCTCGGCGCTGTTCGTGCTGTGGATGACGGCAACCGTGGTGCCCTGGGGCCTCCTGATGCTCGCGCTGTCGATCTTCGTGCGCGGCCCGGCGCTGTACTGGCCCACGATGCGCTGGTTGCGCATGACGATCTGGGGCGCGCGCGTCATCTGCGGCGTGCAGCACCGGGTGCACGGCCTGCGCCACTTGCCCGCTGCGGCCGACGCGCACGGCGCCGTGGTGCTGGCCGCCAAGCACCAGAGCACCTGGGAGACGTTCGCCTTCCCGACGATCATGCCGCACCCGCTGGCCTACGTCTTCAAGCGCGAGCTGCTGCTGATCCCGTTCTTCGGCTGGGCGATGGGGCGGCTGGACATGATCCACATCGACCGCAGCAAGCGCAACCAGGCCTGGGCCAAGGTCGCGGCGCAGGGCCGGGAGCTGGCTGCGCAGGGCATCTGGGTCATCATGTTCCCCGAGGGCACGCGCACGCCGCGCGGCAGCCAGGGTGTCTACAAGAGCGGCGCGGCGCGCCTGGCCGTCGAGTGCGGCCTGCCCATCGTGCCCATCGCCGCGAGTTCGGCCCAGTGCTGGCCGCGCCGCAGCTTCCTGCTGCGGCCGGGGGTGATCGACGTCTCCATCGGCGCGCCCATCGCCAGCACCGGGCGCCAGCCCGACGAGCTGATGCGCGAGGTCGAGGCCTGGATCGAGGCCGAGATGCGCCGCCTTGACCCCGAGGCCTATGCCGCGTCACCGCCGGCCGCAGCGGTCGCGGGCCCGGCTGCGTCCTGACGGCGATGCGCGCCGGGCGGCGCCTAGCCCGCCCCTAGAATTCGCCGCCATGCCCCAAGGCCCCGCCACCGTGCCGCCGCAGCAGTTGTCGCTGTTCGACGAGGCCGTACCGTCGCTGCCGTCGTCGGCGGCTCCGGCGCCATCGCAGCCGCCTTCGCAGCCGCAGACGTCGGCGGTGGCACAGCCCGCGCCCACGGCACCCGCATCCACCGTGGCACCCGCCACCGCGCCGCCCGAATTCCGCCACCCGCGCTCGCAGCGCGACATCCATCTGGCCGGCCACCGCGTGGCCTACGAACTGCGGCGCTCGCGCCGGCGCAGCATCGGCTTCGTCGTCGGCGCCGAGGGCCTGGCCGTCAGCGCGCCGCGCTGGGTCGGCGTGGGCGAGATCGAGGCCGTACTGCGCGAGAAGGCGGCCTGGATACTGCGCAAGCTGCACGAGCAACGTGAACGCGGCCGGCGCCTGGACGCCGCGCGTGTCGATTGGCGCGACGGCACGGTGCTGCCGTTTCTCGGCGAGAGCGTGATCCTGGTGCTCGACGGCCGCATCACCGGCGCCGTGTTGCACGAGGCCGCCGAGACCCTGCCCGGCGTGCCGCGCCTCACACTGCACCTGGGGCTGCCGCATGGCGCCGAGCCGGCGCAGATCCGCGATGCCGTGCAGAGCTGGCTGCAGCGCCAGGCGCGCGCCCTCTTCGAGCAACGCTGTGCGCTGCTGGCCGAGCGGCTGGGCGTGCGCATGAAGCGCCTGTCGCTCAGTTCGGCCTCGACGCGCTGGGGCAGTGCCAGTGCCGACGGCTCGATACGCCTGAACTGGCGCCTGGTGCACTTTGCGCTGCCCGTCATCGACTACGTCGTGGCCCACGAACTGGCGCACCTGCGCGAGATGAACCACAGCCCGGCGTTTTGGGACGTGGTGCGTTCGGCGGTGCCCGACTACGAAGCGGCGCGCGGTTCGCTGCGCCACGAGGTGCTGCCGGTCTTCGATTGAGCACCCCCTCTTGGGGGCGTCACAGCCTAGGGGGTTTTCGCCCTGCGGCGCATGCCCGGGCCCGCGGGGTGGCCGATACTGCCCGCTGAAGTTGTCATCACTGGGCAGAACGTGCAACGAAAGACCGGGCTGGGAGGCTCGGGGCGGCGGCAGGCGGGGTCCAACCCTCCTGCCGCCTTGCCATTTGGCGCCGGTATCACAGCGCCCGCTGCGTGCAGCGAAATCGCAGCACACCGTCGTCGCCGGGTTGGGCCGAGAGGCGGCCTTCGGCCTCCAGCGCATGCAGGTGGGCGATGGCCTCGCCCATCGCAAACGTGGTCTGGTGCAGGTCGAGCCGGCGTCTGAACAGCAGCGGCAGCAGGTCGGCGGCGCTGCACGGTGCCTCGATGCAGGCCGCCATCACCTCGGCCAGCCGATCGTCGTGGTGCTGGCGCAGCTGTTCGATGCGTGCGTGCAGGCCCGTGAAGGGTTTGCCGTGCGAGGGCAGCACGCACGTGTGCGCGGGCAGCGACCGCAGCGCCGCGATCGAGCGCAGGTACAGCGGCAGCGGGTTGCCCTCGGGCTCGAGATGGAACACGCTGACGTTGGTGGAGATGCGCGGCAGCACCATGTCGCCGGAGATCAGCGTGCCGGTCGCCGGGCAATGCAGCGCGATGTGCTCGGGCGCGTGGCCGTAGCCGGTGATGCAGTGCCAGTCGCGGCCGCCGATGGCCAGCACCATGCCGTCCATCAGCCGCCGAAAGCGCGCCGGCACCTGCGGCACCAGGCTGGGGAAGTAGTCGCTGCGCGCCCGCACCTGGGCCAGCGCCTGTTCGTCGACGAGGCCGTGGCGCGCGTAGAAGCTTGCCGCGCCGTCGCCGTCGAAGCCGCCGCGCTGGCTGCCCAGCCGACCGACGTTCCAGTCGGTGGCACTCATCCACAGCCGGCACTCGCGCGCGCCGGGGCCCGCCGCCGTCGTCCAACGTTCGCACAGCCAGTGCGCCAGCCCCAGGTGGTCGGGGTGCATGTGGGTGACGATCACGCGCAGCACCGGCAGGCCCTGCAGCTCGCTGGCGAAGATGCGCTGCCAGGCCTGGCGCGTGGCGTCGTTGGCGACGCCGCAGTCGACGATGGTCCAGCCGGCCACGCCGTCGATCTCGTCGCGCAGCAGCCAAAGGTTGATGTGGTCGAGCGCGAAGGGCAGCGGCATGCGCAGCCAGCGCACGCCGGGGGCAACGTCGAGCGTGCGGCCGGCTGCGGGCAGGGCATCGCCCAGTGGGTAATGCAGCGCGGAGTCCGGTGGGTCGGTCATGGTTTGTATATTCGCGCTTCGCTTTACGTTGACGTCAACGTCAGTCTACCCATGCCGGCCCGCACCTACACCATCACCGAACTGGCCACCGAGTTCGACATCACCGCGCGCGCCATCCGCTTCTACGAAGACGTGGGCCTGCTCACGCCGCAGCGCGCCGGCCGCAACCGTGTCTACACGCAGCGCGACCGCACGCGGCTGAAGCTCACGCTGCGCGGCAAACGCCTGGGCCTGAGCCTGCAGGAGATCCGGCAGCTGGTGACGATGTACGACTCGCCCTCGGACACCGCGCAGCAGCTCGCCGCGTTCATGGCCGTGCTGGGCGACCACCGCCGGCTGCTCGAGCAGCAGCGCGAGGACATCGAGATCACGCTGGCCGAGATCGCGCAGCACGAAGAGCGCTGCCGCACGCTGCTGGGCAAGGCGGCGCCGCGCAAGCGCGCGCGCGCCGCCGCGGCCTGATCGCCGCGCCGGCAATTGCTGGCTGGATCGGCAGTCGAAAGGCCGACTTGGGCGATAGAGTCGTTGCTCCGGCATGCGCGAGCCGACTACGGCTCGGCCGTGACGCCATCGCGCTTCGGCGCTCGTCCTGAAAGGTCCTGCGACCGCCCCGCGCCCGCGCCAGACTTGTTGCGCTTGGTGCGACTGTCCCCATGGCTATCAAACCGCCAGCAAGCCGCTGGTCGTTGGTGTCGGCAGCCGGCCATTATGAGAAGACCTCGGTTATGAGAAGTCCTGGGAGGGCATAGGCCCGGAGGCCACGCAGGTACTTGCGATCCGCAGTGCCGC
>PNKD01000053.1 GCA_013822265.1 Leptothrix sp. (in: b-proteobacteria) | reverse complement strand
CGGCGTCGTCTGGATCTCGCTGATCTGGATGTACCGCACCGAAGTCAGCACGCGCGACGTCGTGCGCGGCGAGCCCGCGACCCAGCCGGCCGCCTGACCGAACCACCACGCCTCCCGGAGCCCCCATGAGCGCCGTCACCCCTGTACAGATACCGCCCAAACCGACATCGAGCGTCGACATCGTCGACTGGCGGCCCGAAGACCCCGCGTTCTGGGAGCGCACCGGCAAGGCGGTGGCGTACCGCAATCTCGCCATCTCCGTCCCGAGCCTGCTGTGCGGCTTCGCCGTGTGGCTGATGTGGGGAATCATCACCGTCCAGCTGGCCAACCTCGGCTTCCCGTTCACGCAGCAGCAGCTGTTCACGCTCGCCGCGATCTCCGGCCTGTCGGGCGCGACGCTGCGGATCCCGGCGTCGTTCTTCATCCGGCTGGCCGGGGGCCGCAACACGATCTGGCTGACGACCGCGCTGCTGATGATCCCGGCCATCGGCACCGGCATCGCACTGCAGGACAAGTCGACGCCGCTGTGGGTGTTCCAGCTGATGGCGCTGCTGTCGGGCATCGGCGGCGGCAACTTCGCCTGCTCGATGTCGAACATCAACACGTTCTTCCCGAAACGCCTGCAGGGCACGGCGCTCGGCATCAACGCGGGCCTGGGCAACTTCGGCGTGACGACGATGCAGGTCGTGATCCCGCTGGTGATGACCACCGCCGTCTTCATGTCGCTCGGCGGCGACCCGATGACGCTGTTGAAGCCGTCGGGCACGCTGATCGGCAAGATCCCCGAGGGCACGCCCACTTACATCCAGAACGCCGGCTTCATCTGGCTGGTGCTGCTGGTGCCGCTGGCGATCATCGGCTGGTTCGGCATGAACAACCTGCTGACGATCTCGCCGAACATCGGCTCGACCTTCAAGGCCTTCGGCAAGATCCTGCTGCTGTACGGCGTGGCGCTCGTGACCGCCGCCGTCGGCCTGTACCTGTACCTGCCGGCCACCGGCCTCGGCGTGCTGAACATGTGGGTCGCGATGCCGCTGATCATCGTCGGCACGCTGCTGGCGATGAAGCTCGTCGCCTTCGGCGACATGAAGCCGAATCTCGCCAAGCAGTTCGAGATCTTCAAGGACAAGCACACGTGGTCGATGACGCTGCTGTACATTGTCACGTTCGGCTCGTTCATCGGTTTCTCCAACGCGCTGCCGCTGTCGATCACGGTGATCTTCGGCCAGAGCCACGTGATGGGGCCCGACGGCGTGGTGAAGCACATCGCCAACCCGAACGCGCCGTCGGCGCTGACCTTCGCGTGGATCGGCCCCTTCGTCGGCGCGCTGATCCGCCCGGTCGGCGGCTGGATCTCGGACAAGGTCGGCGGCTCGATCGTCACCCAGGTGATCTCGGTCGTGATGGTCGGCGCGTCGATCGCGGTGGGCTACGTGATGATGCTCGCGTACGGGTCGGCCACGCCCGAGCAGTACTTCTGGCCGTTCCTGTGGCTGTTCATCCTGCTGTTCGCGGCGAGCGGCATCGGCAACGGCTCCACTTTCCGCACGATCGGCGTGATCTACGACCGCACCCAGGCCGGCCCGGTGCTCGGGTGGACCTCCGCGGTGGCCGCCTACGGCTCGTTCGTGGCGCCGATCGTCATCGGCGAGCAGATCAAGCTGGGCACGCCGCAATACGCGATGTACGGCTTCGCGGCCTTCTACGCCGCCTGCCTGGTGCTGAACTGGTGGTTCTATCTGCGCCGCAACGCCTACGTGAAGAACCCCTGATTCGGCCCTTCGACGAACGCTGACACTTTCTAAGTACGCCCTCGGACCAATTGCCGGCGCACGGCGCGGCACCGACCATACAGGCAACTCCGGAGACTCACTCGATGAGCAACTTTCTCGACCGATTGCTGTTCTTCACGAAGGAAACGCAGTCGTTCTCGGACGGTCATGGCGTCACCACCGGCGAGAGCCGCGCGTGGGAAGACGGCTACCGCAAGCGCTGGCAGCACGACAAGATCGTGCGGTCGACCCACGGCGTGAACTGCACGGGCTCGTGCAGCTGGAAGATCTACGTCAAGGGCGGCATCGTCACGTGGGAGACGCAGCAGACCGACTACCCGCGCACGCGGCCCGACCTGCCGAACCACGAACCGCGCGGCTGTTCGCGCGGCGCGAGCTACAGCTGGTACCTCTACTCGGCCAACCGCGTGAAGTACCCGATGGTGCGCGGCCGGCTGATGCGTGCCTGGCGCGAGGCGCGCAAGTCGCTGGGACCGGTCGAGGCGTGGAAGTCGATCGTCGAGGATGCCGCGAAGCGGCGCGAGTACCAGGGCAAGCGCGGCATGGGCGGCTTCGTCCGCTCGAGTTGGGACGAGGTCAACGAGATCATCGCCGCGGCCAACGTCTACACCGCGAAGGCCTACGGGCCGGACCGCGTGATCGGCTTCTCGCCGATCCCGGCGATGTCGATGGTCAGCTACGCCGCGGGCAGCCGGTATCTCAGCCTGATCGGCGGCGTGTGCATGAGCTTCTACGACTGGTACTGCGACCTGCCGCCGTCGTCCCCGCAGACCTGGGGCGAGCAGACCGACGTGCCGGAGTCCGCCGACTGGTACAACTGCACGTACATCATCGCGTGGGGCTGCAACGTGCCGCAGACGCGCACGCCCGACGCCCACTTCTTCACCGAGGTGCGCTACAAGGGCGCCAAGACGGTGGCGGTGACGCCCGACTACAGCGAGGTCGCCAAGCTCGCCGACCTCTGGATGCACCCCAAGCAGGGCACCGACGCCGCGCTGGCGATGGCGATGGGCCATGTGGTGCTCAACGAGTTCTACTTCACGCAGCGTTCGCCTTATTTCGACAACTACGCGCGCCGCTACACCGACCTGCCGATGCTGGTGATGCTCAAGGAGCACACGCTGGCCGACGGCACCCAGACCCTGGTGCCCGACCGCTACCTGCGCGCATCCGACTTCAATGGCAAGCTCGGCCAGGCCAACAACCCCGAGTGGAAGACGGTGGCCTTCGATGCCGACGGCCGCGCCGTGCTGCCCAACGGCAGCATCGGCTTCCGCTGGGGCCCCGAGGGCAACCCCGACGTCGGCAAGTGGAACCTCGAGGACAAGGAAGCGCGCCACGGCGGCGAGGTCAAGCTCAAGCTGTCGGTGATCGAGGGCGCCGAGGGCTCGAACCCGCAGGCGCACGAGGTCGTCGACGTCGGCCTGCCCTACTTCGGCGGCATCACGACGCCGCACTTCACCGCCAACACGCAGCAGGGCGCGGTCAACCGCGTGCGCGTGCCGGCCGTGCGCCTGCGCCTGGGCAAGGAGGGCGACCGGCGCGAGGCCCTGGTGGCCACCGTGTTCGACCTGCAGGCCGCCCAGTACGGCATCAACCGCGGCTTCGGCAGCGGCGCGGCCAGCTACGGCGACGACGCCGCCTACACGCCGGCCTGGGCCGAGAGCATCACCGGCGTGCCGGCCGAGCAGATCATCACCGTGGCGCGCCAGTTCGCCGACAACGCGCACCGCACGCAGGGCAAGTCGATGGTCATCATCGGCGCGGCGATGAACCACTGGTACCACGCCGACATGAACTACCGCGGCGTCATCAACCTGCTGATGATGTGCGGCTGCATCGGACAGAGCGGCGGCGGCTGGGCGCACTACGTGGGCCAGGAGAAGCTGCGCCCGCAGACCGGCTGGCTGCCGCTGGCCTTCGCGCTGGACTGGATACGCCCGCCGCGGCAGATGAACAGCACCAGCTTCTTCTACGCCCACAGCGACCAGTGGCGCTACGAGAAGCTGGGCATGGACGAGATCGTCTCGCCGACGCTGGGCGCGGCCGAGCGCCAGCTCTTCGGCGGCAGCATGATCGACTACAACGTGCGCGCCGAGCGCATGGGCTGGTTGCCCAGCGCACCGCAGCTCAAGACCAACCCGCTGCAGGTGGTGCAGGACGCCACCGCCGCCGGCATGGACGCGAAGGACTACGCCGTCAGGGCGTTGCAGGACGGCACGCTGCAGATGAGCTGCGAGGATCCCGACGCGCCGCAGAACTGGCCGCGCAACCTCTTCGTCTGGCGCAGCAACCTGCTGGGCTCGTCGGGCAAGGGCCACGAGTACTTCTGCAAGCACCTGCTGGGCACCGAGCACGGCATCCAGGGCAAGGACCTCGGCAAGGACGAGGCCCGGCCGGCGGAGGTGGTCTGGCACGAAGAGGCGCCCGTCGGCAAGCTCGACCTGGTGGTGACGCTGGACTTCCGCATGAGCACCACCTGCCTGTACAGCGACATCGTGCTGCCCACGGCCAGCTGGTACGAGAAGAACGACCTCAACACCAGCGACATGCACCCCTTCATCCACCCGCTGTCGGCGGCCATCGATCCGGTGTGGCAGGCGCGCTCGGACTGGGAAATCTACAAGGGCTTCGCCAAGGCCTTCAGCGAGGTCTGTGTCGGCCACCTGGGCGTCGAGAAGGAAGTGGTGCTGACGCCGCTGATGCACGACAGCCCGGCCGAGCTGGCCCAGCCCTTCGACGTCAAGGAGTGGAAGAAGGGCCAGTGCGCGCTGGTGCCGGGCAAGACGGCGCCGCAGATCACGGTGGTCGAACGCGACTATCCCAACGTGTTCAAGCGCTTCACCGCGCTGGGGCCATTGATGGAGAAGGTCGGCAACGGTGGCAAGGGCATCGCCTGGAAGACCGGCACCGAGGTCGAGCAGCTGGGCCAGCTCAACGGCCTGACGCAGGCCGAGGGTGTGTCCAAGGGCATGCCGAAGATCGTGAGCGACATCGACGCCTGCGAGGTCATCCTGCAACTCGCGCCCGAGACCAACGGCCACGTGGCCGTGAAGGCCTGGCAGGCGCTGGGCAAGCAGACGGGCCGCGACCACACCCACCTGGCGCTGTACCGCGAGGACGAGAAGATCCGCTACCGCGACGTGCAGGCGCAACCGCGCAAGATCATCAGCAGCCCGACCTGGAGCGGCATCGAGAGCGAGACCGTCTCGTACAACGCCGGCTACACCAACGTGCACGAGTACATCCCGTGGCGCACGCTGACGGGCCGGCAGCAGTTCTACCAGGACCACCCCTGGATGATCGCCTTCGGTGAGGGCTTCAGCAGCTACCGCCCGCCGGTGGACCTGAAGACGACAGCGGGCATCCACAACATCAAGGGCAACGGCCACCCCGAGATCCTGCTGAACTTCATCACGCCGCACCAGAAGTGGGGCATCCACAGCACCTACAGCGACAACCTGATGATGCTGACGCTGAACCGCGGCGGCCCGGTGGTCTGGCTGAGCGAGGACGACGCGAAGAAGGCCGGCATCGCCGACAACGACTGGGTCGAGGTCTTCAACATCAACGGCGCCATCGCGGCGCGCGCGGTGGTCAGCCAGCGCGTCAACCCGGGCATGCTGATGATGTACCACGCGCAGGAAAAGATCATCAATACGCCCGGATCGCAGATCACCGGCGTGCGCGGCGGCATCCACAACAGCGTCACGCGCATCGTGCTCAAGCCCACCCACATGATCGGCGGCTACGCGCAGCTGAGCTACGGCTTCAACTACTACGGAACCATAGGCACCAACCGCGACGAGTTCGTGGTCGTGCGCAAGATGGACAAGGTCGACTGGCTCGACACCCCGCGCGGCGACGAGCGCGCCGCGCTGGTTCAGGCTCAAGGAGAAGGCGCATGAAGGTCCGCGCACAAATCGGCATGGTCCTGAACCTGGACAAGTGCATCGGCTGCCACACCTGCAGCGTGACCTGCAAGAACGTCTGGACCAGCCGCCCCGGCGTCGAGTACGCCTGGTTCAACAACGTCGAGACCAAGCCCGGCATCGGCTACCCCAAGGAGTGGGAGAACCAGGACAAGTGGAATGGCGGCTGGAGGCGCTTGGCCAACGGCAGCATCGAGCCGCGCCAGGGCGGCAAGTGGAAGCTGCTGATGCGCATCTTCGCCAACCCCAACCTGCCGCAGATCGACGACTACTACGAGCCCTTCACCTTCGACTACGACCACCTGCAGTCGGCGCCCGAGATGCAGCACCAGCCGACCGCGCGGCCGCGCTCGCTGATCACCGGCAAGCGCATGGAGAAGATCGAGTGGGGCCCGAACTGGGAAGAGATCCTGGGCGGCGAATTCGCCAAGCGCTCGAAGGACGCCAACTTCGAAGACATCCAGAAGGACATCTACGGCCAGTTCGAGAACACCTTCATGATGTACCTGCCCAGGCTGTGCGAGCACTGCCTGAACCCCACGTGCGTGGCGTCGTGCCCCTCGGGCTCGATCTACAAGCGCGAGGAAGACGGCATCGTGCTCATCGACCAGGACAAGTGCCGCGGCTGGCGCATGTGCGTGTCGGGCTGCCCGTACAAGAAGATCTACTACAACTGGAAGAGCGGCAAGGCCGAGAAGTGCATCTTCTGCTACCCGCGCATCGAGGCCGGCCAGCCCACGGTGTGCAGCGAGACCTGTGTCGGCCGCATCCGCTACCTCGGCGTGCTGCTCTACGACGCCGACCGCATCGAGCAGGCGGCCAGCGTCGAGAAGGACAAGGACCTCTACCAGGCCCAGCTCGATGTCTTCCTCGACCCTCACGACCCGGCGGTCATCGCGCAGGCGCGCGCCGACGGCATCCCCGAGAACTGGCTCGAGGCGGCGAAGTCGAGCCCCGTCTACAAGATGGCGGTCGACTGGAGGGTGGCGCTGCCGCTGCACCCCGAGTACCGCACGCTGCCCATGGTCTGGTACGTGCCGCCGCTGAGCCCCATCACCGCCGCGGCCAACGCCGGGCAGATGGGCAGCAACGGCGAAATCCCCGACGTCAACCAGCTGCGTATCCCGGTCAAGTACCTGGCCAACCTGCTGACCGCCGGCGACACCGCGCCGGTGGTGCGCGCGCTCGAACGCATGCTGGCCATGCGCGCCTACCAGCGCAGCAAGCATGTCGACGGCGTGGCCAACACGGCGGCCATCGACCAGGTGCGCATGAGCGTCAACGAGGTCGAGGAGATGTACCGCGTGATGGCCATCGCCAACTACGAAGACCGCTTCGTGATCCCGAGCACCCACCGCGAGTACGCCGAGAACGCCTTCAACGTGCGCGGCGGCTGCGGCTTCAGCTTCGGCAACGGCTGCAGCGAGGGCGTGACGGAGACCAGCCTCTTCGGCAGCGAGAAGAAGCGCACCATTCCCATCAAGGCGGAGCTCTGAGATGGCCTACCTCCACCCTGGCCCGCTGAAGATGACGACGACACTGCGCGTGCTGGCCCACCTGCTGAGCTACCCGGGCGCCGAACTGCGCGCCCACCTGCCCGAACTGCGCAGCGCGCTGCACGACGAACGTGCCTTGACCTTCGGCCGCCTGGCCGAGCTCGACGTACTCATCGAGCGCCTGTCCGACCGCGGGCAGAGCCGCCGTGCGCTGGACATCGAGGCCGACTACGTCGAACTCTTCGACCGCGGCCGCGGCACCGCGCTGCACCTCTTCGAGCACGTGCACGGCGACAGCCGCGACCGCGGCCCGGCGATGGTCGACCTCGTGAAGACCTACGAACAGGCCGGGCTCTTCCTGGCTCCGGGTGAACTGCCCGACCACCTCACGGTGCTGCTGGAGTACGCGTCGACGCAGCCGCCCGGGCAGGCGCGTGCGCTGCTGGGCGAATTCGCACACATCCTGCAGCGCATCTTCAGCGCCTTGCTCGAGCGCCGGAGCGCGCACGCCAGCGTGCTGGCGGCGCTGCTCGACCTGGCCGGCGAGAAGGCCCAGGCCGTGCCGGTGCCGCCCGAACCCGAGGTGGACGAGAGCTGGGAAGAGCCGCTGGCCTTCGGCGGCTGCTCGACCCAGGGCCAGGCTGGCCCGGGGCAGCCCCAGCCCATCCAGATCGTCAAGCGCGCCGCAGCCGCGCCCCAACACTTCCCAGGAGCGTCCGCATGAACGCCGTCCACAACTTCCTCTTCACCCTCTATCCCTACATCTGCCTGGCCGTGTTCCTGATGGGCAGCCTGGCGCGTTTCGACCGCGACCAGTACACGTGGAAGAGCGACAGCTCGCAGCTGCTGCGCAGCGGCCAGCTGCGCTGGGGCAGCAACCTGTTCCACGCCGGCATCCTGTTCCTGTTCTTCGGCCACCTGTTCGGGCAACTCACGCCGCACTGGATGTACGAGCCCTTCATCACCGCGCCGCAGAAGCAGCTGCTGGCGGTGATCGCCGGCGGCGTGGCCGGCGGCATCTGCTTCGTCGGCCTGAGCCTGCTGCTGCACCGGCGCATCTTCGACCCGCGCATCCGGCTCACGAGCCACCGCACCGACCTCGCCATCCTCGTCATCCTGTGGGTGCAGCTGGTGATGGGCCTGGCCACGCTGCCGGCTTCGCTGAGCCATGTCTCCGACCCGCAGACCATGCTGCGCCTGGCCGAATACCTGCAGGGCATCGCCACCTTGCAGCCCAATGCCGCGCTGGTGGCCGGCATCGAGTGGCACTTCCAGGCCCACATGCTGCTGGGCATGACGATCTTCCTGCTCTTCCCGTTCAGCCGGCTCGTGCACGTGTGGAGCGGCTTCGGCACCCTGGCCTATGTGCTGCGCCCCTACCAGGTGGTGCGCTCGCGCCGCCTCAACCTGCCTGCCGGGCAGAACCAGCCGCAGCGCCACGCCTGAAGGATGCCGGCCATGAACACACCCTTCGTGCTGCCCACCGTCAACGGCGTCGTGCTGGCCTATCCGCAAGAGACGCTCGACGACGAGTCGCTGCGCCAGCGCGCCTGCACCGAGCTCTTGCGCCAGGCGACCATCGCTGCCGGGCTGCTCAGCGACGAGGACCCGGCGCCGCTGCAGGGCGCCATCACCGACGACGCCAGCACCGCCATCGAGGCGCTGCTGGACCAGGTGCTGCAGCGGCCGGAGCCGACCGATGACGACTGCCGCCGCCACCACGCCGCGCACTTGGCGCGCTACGCCGTCGGTGAACGCGCGCAGGTGCGCCACGTGTTGTTCGCGGTGACGCCGGGCGTCGACGTCAACGCGCTGCGCCAGCGCGCCGAGGCCTGCCTGCTCGACCTGCGCTGCGACGGCAGCGGTGGCCGCTTCGGCGAGGTGGCGCGCACCACGTCCAACTGCCCCAGCGGCGCCGACGGCGGCGAGCTCGGCTGGCTGGGCGCCGAAGACTGTGCGCCCGAACTGGCGCGCGAGATCCTGGGCCGGGCCGAGATCGGCGTGCTGCCGCGCCTGGTGGCCACGCGCTTCGGCCTGCACGTGGTGGAGGTGCTGGCGCGCGAGCCCGGCGCCCAGCCGCCCTACGAGGCGGTGCGCTCGGCCGTGGCGCAGGCCTTGCGCCAGCAGGCCTTTGCCACCGCGCTGCGCCAGTACCTGCAGGTGCTGGCCGGCCAGGCCGAGTTGCGCGGCGTCGATCTCGAAGCGGCGGCCACGCCGCTGGTGCAGTAACGTCGGTCACCGCGGCGATCACCTGGCCCAAGCACCATGCCCGACGAACTGCTGGAACGCCTGCGCCGTTTCCAGAGCGACGCCTTCCCGCAGCACCGCAGCCACTTCCGGCTGCTGGTGGACGACGGCCAGCACCCGACCACGCTGTTCATCGGTTGCAGCGACTCGCGCCTCGTGCCCTACCTGCTCACGGGCACCGGGCCGGGGGAACTCTTCCTGGTGCGCAACGTCGGCGCCTTCGTGCCGCCCTACGATGGTTCGGCGGGTTTCCACGGCACGGCCGCGGCCATCGAATTCGCGGTGCTCAACCTGCAGGTCTCGCGCATCATCGTCTGCGGCCACAGCCATTGCGGCGGCATCCGTGCGCTCTACGGCGGCGTGCATCCGCAGGCGCTGAACCTGCGGCATTGGCTCGAACTGGGCCGCGAAGCCGTGCTGCCGGTGGCCGAACCCGGCCCCGAGGCGCTGCGCCGCACCGAGCAGCGCGCCGTCATACTGCAACTGGAACGCCTGATGGACTACCCGATGGTGCGCGAACGTGTCGAGGCCCGCACGCTCAGCCTGCACGGCTGGCACTACGTCATCGAGGACGGCGAGGTGCATGTCTTCGACGTGCAGCGCGGCAGCTTCGTGCCGGCCGCCGAGGCCGAGCACGCCGGCACCGGCCCCTACGCGGCCTACGACGAGCCGTCGCTGGACGCCGAACCATGAACCGGGTCGTCAACCTCCGCCAGCAAGCCGGCCCGCCACCCGACACCCGCTGGCGCGTGGCCCGGCTGCTCACGGCGCCGCACCGCCTGGGTTTTTTCGCCGCCGCGCTGATGCTGGCCGCAAGCGCTCTGTGGTGGGCGGTGGCGTTGTTCGCCAGGCAGCTGGGCTTGGCCGTGCCGTGGGCGGTGCCGCCGCCGGTGGCGCATGCGCTGTTGATGACTGCGGGCTTCATGCCGCTGTTCATCGTCGGCTTCCTGTTCACCGCCGGGCCGCGCTGGCTGGGCCTGCCCGAAGTCTCGGCGCACACGCTCAAGTGGCCGGTGTCGGCGATGCTGGGCGGCTGGGCGCTGGCGCTCCCGGGCTTCCACCTGCAGCCGCTGCTGGCCGGGCTGGGCGTGGCTGCCGTGGCCACGGGCTGGAGCGTCGTCGCCGGGCGTTTCGTGGTGCTGTGCCGCCGCAGCACGGCGGCCGACCGGCTGCATGCCGGCGGCGTCGCCGCCGCGGGCGCCATCGGGGCGCTGGCGCTGTGGGGTGCGGCGGCCGGGCTGCTGGCGGGTGACAGCACCTGGGTGCGCGTGGCCACGCAGGTCGCGCTGTGGGCCTGGCTGGCGCCGACCTTCGCTGCCGTGTCGCACCGCATGATCCCGTTCTTCACGGCCAGTGCCTTGCCCATGCTGGACAGCTGGCGGCCGAACTGGCTGCTCGGCGTCATGGCGGCCGTGCTGGCAACCAGCGCGGCCGGTGTCGTGGCCGAGCTGCTGTGGTGGCCATTGCCGGCGCCCGTGCACGGGGTGCTGGCGGCCGTGCAGGCGCCCGCGGCCGCGTTGATGCTGTGGCTGGTCTGGCGCTGGGGCCTGGTGCAAAGCCTGAAGATCCGGCTGCTGGCGATGCTGCACGGCGGCTTCGTCTGGCTGGGGGTGGCGCTGGCACTGGCGGCGCTGTCGCACACGCAGCAGGCCCTGGGCCACGCCGGCCTCGGCCTGGCACCGACCCATGCGCTGGCCATGGGTTACCTGGGCGCGACGCTGCTGGCGATGATCACGCGCGTGGCGGCCGGACACAGCGGCCGCCCGCTGGCCGCCGACAATCTGGCCTGGGGCCTGTACTGGGCCGTGCAGGGGGCGACGCTGCTGCGTGTGGGCGCGACGCTTTGGCCGGCGGCCGATGCCACGCTGCTGCTGGGCGCGGTGTTCGGGTGGGCCGTCGCCGCCGTGGGCTGGGCCTGGCGCTATGGCGGCTGGCTGGGCCGCCCGCGCGTCGATGGTCGCCCGGGCTGAGCGCCCACCGCGCGTACCGCCACCGAGGACCCTGCATGGGCACGAGCACCTACCCGCTGAACCTGCACCGCAGCCCTGCTGCCGGATTCGAGCAACCTTTCGAGATGCTGCAGGCCTGTCACGAGCGTGTGCAGCGCATGCTGGCCCTGTTGCTGCGCCTGGCCGACCACCTGGCGACGCAGGGCGCCGACGCCGATGCGCGCCAGGCCGCACGCGACGTCATGCGCTACTTCGACCACGCCGGCCCGGCGCACCACGAGGACGAAGAGCGCCACCTCTTCCCGCCGCTGCTGGAAAAGGGCGACGCCGCGCTGCAGGCGCTGGTGCGGCGGCTGCAGCAGGACCATGTGGCGATGTCCGCTGCCTGGCGCGAGGTGCGCGCCGACCTGGCCGACATCGAGACTGGCGACTGGCGGCGCGGGCCCATCGGCCGCCTGGCCGAGGCGCGTCGGCGCTGGCAGGCCTACGCCGACCTCTACGCCGCCCACATCGACGCCGAGGAGGGCCAGGCCTATCCGGCAGCGCAACGCCTGCTGCCGGCGTCGGCGCTGCGCACCATGGGCCAGGAAATGGCGACGCGCCGCGGCGTGCCGCCGCCCGTGTGAGCGCGGCCTGGCACTGCGGCAAGCGGCAGTGCGTCGCGGCCAGGGTCCGCTCTCAGTGCAGCGCCGAAGCTGCGGCAGCCAGCGCGCCCGGCTTGCGCTCGAAGGCCTGCGGCCTGAAGAAGGCCAGCGCGCAGTAGCCGGCCACGCGGTGGGCGTTGCCGCCGTCGCTGTCGGCCGAGGTGCGCAGGTCGAGCAGGCGCGGCAGCAGGCCGTGGCGGCGCGCCGTGAGCAAGGCGCCGTTCAGGGGCACGGCGCCGCAGGCGTCGCCGGGGCCGAGAGAGCAGCAGCAGGCCAGCATGCGCTGCACGGTGTGCTGGTCGTGCAGGCGCGCTTCGGCGTAGGGCAGGTGGCGCGAGAGCCCGGAGCTGACGACGATCAGCGTGTCGTCGTCGCCCCACAGCCTGTCCAGCACCTCGTCCACGGCCTCGGGCGAGCAGTCGCCCACCAGCAGCGGCAGCAGGGCGATGTCACTGCCCAGCACCGTCTGCAGGAAGGGCAGCTGCACTTCGAGCCCGTGCTCGCGGTCGTGGGCTTCGTCGCTGAAGCACATCTGAGGCAGATCGGCCACGCCGGCC
This sequence comes from Leptothrix sp. (in: b-proteobacteria), assembly GCA_013822265.1. GTDB lineage: Bacteria > Pseudomonadota > Gammaproteobacteria > Burkholderiales > Burkholderiaceae_C > Rubrivivax. The sequence goes on along the minus strand of PNKD01000053.1, from coordinate 12,787 downwards.
AGCGCCAAGTGATCGACGGCCAGACTGCCCAGGGGCGTCTCGAAGGCCGTGGCGACAGGCGCCGCCAAGCCATGCACGGCCGCGCGGTGCGCCGGGCCGAGCAGCACGACGCGGCGGATGTGCCCGCGCTGCGGTGCCAGCAGTGCAAACGCGCGCGCCGCGACGTCGCCCGAGCGCGCATAGCTGCCGTGCGGCACCACCAGCAGCTTGGGCGGCGAGGCCAAGCCGGCCGGTGCGATCGGCGCGTGCCCCAGGTGGTGCGCCACGGCGAGCTGCAGTGCCTGCGGGCAGGCGGGATAAAGACTGCCGGCGACTACGGCGTGGCGAGTAGGCATGGTGCACCTCCAGAGGCCTGATTTCCAAACATCGAGCTGGCAGCGTCAAGAACCCCGGCGCGGCGGCGGTCGGGCGCGCTGACAATTGTCACTCGCGCCTCGGTGCCTGGGGTCTGGCATACAGTCGCCACATGCGCAGACGATTGACCCTGGCCAGCAAGCTCGGCGCCATCGGCGCGGTGCTGATGGTGATGGCGATGGCCTCCATCGGCCTGACTTTCTGGGTGACCTGGCAGCTCGAGGGCGGCGCGGCGGCGGTCAACGAGGCCGGCCGCATGCGCATGCTGACCTGGCGCCTGGCGCAGACCCTGCCCAGCCCCGCGCCGGCGCGCCTGCACGAGCAGCTGGCGCAGTTCGAGCAGACCCTGGCGCTGCTGCGCAGCGGCGACCCCGCGCGGCCGCTCTTCGTGCCGCGCGACACAGCCTCGCAGGCCGCCTTTGCGCAGGTGCAGAGCACCTGGGGGACGCTGCGTGGCGACTGGAGCCAGCGACCGCTGCCCCCGGCCGACGCCGTGGCGGCGCAGGCCGAGGCCTTCGTCGCCCAGGTCGACACCTTCGTCAGCGCCATCGAGTCGCAGCTTTCGCGCTGGACGACACTGCTCAACAGCTTCCAGTTCGTGATGATGGCGCTGGCCATAGGCAGCGCGGTGACACTGCTGTACGCGGCCTACCTGTTCGTCTTCAACCCGCTGGCCCGCCTGCAGGCAGGGCTGGCCAACGTGGGCAAGGGCGACCTCGGCGCCCGCGTCGAAGTGGCCGCGGACGACGAGTTCGGCGCGCTGTCGCAGGGCTTCAACCAGATGACGGCCACGCTGCAGGGCCTGTACCAGTCGCTGGAAGCCAAGGTGCAGGAAAAGACGCTGGGGCTCGAGCAGCAGCATGCCCGTCTGGCGGCACTGTACGAGGGCGCAGCGTTCGTGGCCAGCGCGGCGACGCTGGATGAGCTGGCGCAGGGTTTTGCGCGCCAGGTGCGCCGCGTGGCACGCGCCGACGCCTCGGCCGTGCGCTGGTCGGACGAGTCGAACCAGCGCTACCTGATGCTGGCGTCCGACTGCCTGCCGCAGGCCCTGATCGACGCCGAAAGCTGCATTGCCACCGGCGATTGCCTGTGCGGCCAGGCCCAGGGCCAGGCGCAGACGCGTGTCATCCCCATCCGGCTGGAGGGCGGTGCCGCCTCGCTGGACAACTGCCAGCTCGCGGGCTTCGAAACCGTGGTCAGCGTGCCGGTGCGGGTGCACGAGCGCATGGTCGGCGAACTCAACCTGTTCTACCGCCGGGCCGCGGTGCTGGGCGACGAAGACCGCGTGCTGCTCGAGACGCTGGCCAGCCACCTGGCCGGCGCCATCGAGAGCCTGCGGGCCGGCGCGCTGGAACGCGAAACCGCGGTCGCCGAAGAGCGCGGCCTGCTGGCGCGCGAGCTGCACGACTCGATCGCGCAGAGCCTGGCCTTCCTGAAGATCCAGGTCGGCCTGCTGCGCAGCGCGCTGAAGCGGCAGGACGCGGCCCAGGTCGAGCGCACGCTGGGCGAACTCGATGCCGGCGTGCAGGAGAGCCTGTCCGACGTGCGCGAACTGCTGGTTCACTTCCGCACCCGCACCAATACCGAGGACATCACGCCGGCCCTGCAGACCACGCTGCAGAAGTTCGAGCACCAGACCGGGTTGAAGACCCACCTCTCGGTGACCGGCCATGGGCTGCCGCTGGACGCCGACGTGCAGGTGCAGGTGCTGCACGTGGTGCAGGAGGCGCTGTCGAACGTGCGCAAGCACGCGCGGGCGCGTGAGGTGTGGGTGGAGGTGCAGGCGCCGCCCTGGCGCGTGGAGGTGCGCGACGACGGCTGCGGCTTCGCCGCCGAGCCCGATGCGCCCGGCACGCCACACGTGGGCCTGCGCATCATGCGTGAGCGCGCGCAGGGCATAGGCGCCACCGTGGAGGTGAGTTCGGTGCCCGGCGCCGGCACCTGCGTGGCGCTGACCTTGCCCGAGCGGCAGAGGCTGGCCGCATGACCGCGCCGGCGCTGGTACGGGTGCTGGTGGTCGACGACCACACGCTGTTCCGCCGCGGGCTGATTGCGCTGCTGTCGGCCGACACGCGTTTCGAGGTCGTCGCCGAGGCGGGCGACGCCGGCGAGGCGCTGCGACGCGCCGCCGAGAGCCAGCCCGACGTGGTGCTGCTCGACAACCACCTGCCCGGCGTCAAGGGCGTCGATGCGCTGGCCGGCCTGCGCGCCGCGGCGCCCCTGGCGCGCGTGCTGATGCTGACCGTCAGCGAGGACGAGCGCGACCTCGCTGCGGCGCTGCGCGGTGGCGCGCGGGGTTATCTGCTGAAGACGTTGGACAGCGAGATGCTGGCCAGCGCGCTGCTGCGCACGGTGGCGGGCGAGTCGGTGGTCAGCCCGGAGATGACGAGCAAACTCGTCAACGCCTTCCAGACGCTGGGCCAGGAAGCGGCGCCCGCCGCGCGAGCCGAAGAGGCGCCGGCGGCCGGAGACAGCGACCTCATCCACAGCCTGTCGCCGCGTGAACGGCAGATCCTGGGCCATATCGCCACCGGCGCCAGCAACAAGGAAATCGCGCGCGCACTCGACATCGCCGAGACGACGGTGAAGATCCACGTCCAGCACATCCTGCGCAAGCTCAACCTCAGCTCGCGCGTGCAGGCCGCGGTGTACGCCACGGGCCGGCTGGGCTGAACTCGCGCTGAACTCGCGCTGAACGGCGGGCCGGCACGGCGGCACGCCGGCACGGAAGTTGCCATGGACAGGGCAATGCTTCCTTCCAAGGCCGGCCCTGACGCCAACGCACCCGAAATGGGCGCGGCCGCCGGCACCGCCGCACCGCTGCGGGTGCTGCTGATCGACGACGGCGCCCACCACATCAGCCTGATCAACGCCGAGTTGACGCGCCAGGGCCACCTCGTCGTCGGCGTGCTCGATTCGGCGCTGCTCATCCACGACTGCGTGCTGCGGCTGCAGCCCGACGTCGTCATCGTCGACAGCGAGTCGCCGTCGCGCGACACGCTCGAGCACCTGGGCACGGTGTCGGCGAGCTGCCCGCGGCCAGTGGTGGTGTTCAGCGCCGCCGCCGACGCCGCGCCCATGCAGCAAGCGCTGAAGGCCGGCGTCAGCGCCTACGTGATCGACGGCCTGAACCCGCAGCGCCTGCTGCCGGTGCTGCAGGTGGCGATCGCGCGCTTCGAGCAGGACCGCGCGCTGCGCGGGCAGCTCGAGACGGCCCAGGCGCAGCTTTCCGAGCGCAAGGTCGTCGAGCGCGCCAAGGGCATCCTGATGGCGGAGATCGGCCTGACCGAAGAGCAGGCCTTTGCCCACCTGCGCAAGCTCGCGATGGACCGCGGCCAGCGGCTGGCCCAGGTGGCCGAACGCGTGGTCGCCGCGCGCGACCTGCTCAAGCCGCCGGCCTGAGAGCCTGTGAACGAGTCCGACACCCACGCTCGTTCGCCCCAGGCGGCGCCGCTCGTCGTTGCAAGTGCTCGCCGTAGCCCGCGCTACGGCTGTGCTTTGCGCCTCGATCGACGCCGCCTGGAGCGCCCACTCGGGCGCGCCGGACTCATTCATAGGCTCTGAGGCCCTGGCCGCTCTTGTGCTGCGCCGCACCAATCTCAGGCGAAACACGGCACATCGTGGTGCGCAAGGCGGCAGGCCAGGCCGACTGCTCCGGGAAAGACGGGCTGGCACGCCTCGTGCGTAGCTCAAGGCGAGGTGCGGTGCGCAACGGCGTGCTCCGCACCGAGAGTATTCGGGCAATGGCGTCCGACTTGCAGCGCCCCGGCACACGCCGGGCTGTTGAAGTCGCGACGCCATCTTTCATTTCCCGTTCCCTCATGCACTGCAACGCGGAGCTCCGATGACTGACGATCCCGGTTCGTCGACAGCACCCCAGATGGCCAGCGCCGACGCGTTGCCGCGGCCGGCCACGGCCTGGGTGGCGGGCTCGGACGCGCCGGAGAAGCTCGAGGTGCGCGTCGGTTTCATGCCGCTGACCGATTGCGCCAGCGTGGTGATGGCCAGCGAGCTGGGCTTCGACCGCCTGCACGGCGTGAAGATCGTCCCGACGCGCGAGGCCTCGTGGGCCGCGGTGCGCGACAAGCTCGTCGGCGGCGGGCTCGAGCTCGCCCAGGTGCTCTACGGGCTGGTCTACGGCTTGCATCTCGGCATCGGCGGCCCGAAGCGCGACATGGCCGTGCTGATGACGCTGAACCAGAACGGCCAGGGCCTGACGCTGTCGCGCCGGCTTGCCGGCCGCGGCATCGTCGACGTCGAAGGTCTGGCGCGGCAGATGGCCGCCGCGCCGCGCGCCTACACCTTCGCGCAGACCTTTCCGACCGGCACACATGCGATGTGGCTGTACTACTGGCTCGCGTCGGCGGGCATCAACCCCTTCAGCGACGCCCGCATCGTCACCGTGCCGCCGCCGCAGATGGTGACCAGCATGGGCGCCGGCCAGGTCGACGGCTGCAGCGTCGGCGAACCCTGGAACCACCGCGCCATCCTCGGCGGCGTCGGCATCACCGCCGCCACGTCGCAGGACGTCTGGCGCGGCCACCCCGAGAAGGTGCTGGGCTGCACGGGCGAGTTCGCACGCAGCCACCCGAACACGGCGCGCGCGGTGACCACGGCGGTGCTGCAGGCCAGCCGCTGGATCGACGCCAGCCGCGAGAACCGCATCCGCGCGGCCGAGACGCTCGCCGGTGCGGCGTACATCGACACCACCGTCGACGCCATCGCGCCGCGCATGCTGGGCCATTACCAGGACGGCCTGGGCCGCGCCTGGGACGACCCCGCGGCGATGAAGTTCCACGACGGCGGCGCCGTGAACTACCCCTACCTCAGCGACGGCATGTGGTTCCTGACCCAGCACAAGCGCTGGGGCCTGCTCAAGGACCACCCCGACTACCTGGCCGTGGCGCGGCAGATCAACCAGACCGCGCTGTACGCGCAGGCCGCGGGCGCGCTGAACGTGCCGCTGCCCGCCGGCGACCTGCGCCGCAGCACGTTGATCGACGGCGTGGTGTGGGACGCCAGCGATCCCGCGCGCTACGCCGATGGCTTTGCCGTGCACGCCCCCCGCCTGGCGGCGGCGGCCTGACCCGACCTGCACCCGATCTCTCCCTTCCCAACTCTCAAGGAGCCCCCCCATGACCCGTGACGCCCACTCCCTGCCTCGCCGCCGTTTCGTCGCCGGTGCCACGGCGCTGGCCGGTTCGACCGCGCTGGGCCTGAGCACCGCGGCCGGCGCCAAGGCCGTCGTGCCCGAGAAGGAGGCGCTGAAGTTCGGCTTCATCAAGCTCACCGACTGCGCGCCGCTGGTGGTGGCCTACGAGAAGCGCTACTTCGAGGACGAGGGCCTCAACGTCACGCTCGAGGCGCAGGCCAACTGGAAGGTGCTGCTCGACCGCGTCATCGACGGCCAGCTCGACGGCGCGCACATGCTGGCCGGCCAGCCGCTGGGCGCCACCATCGGCTTCGGCACCAAGGCCGACATCGTCACGGCCTTCAGCATGGACCTCAACGGCAACGGCATCACGGTGTCGAACGCCGTGTGGGCGGAGATGAAGCCGCACCTGAGCATGGAGGGCGGCCGCGTGCAGCACCCGATCAAGGCCGACGCGCTGAAGAAGGTGGTCGACAAACGCAAGAGCCAAGGCAAGCCCTTCAAGATGGGCATGGTCTTCCCGGTCAGCACGCACAACTACGAGCTGCGCTACTGGCTCGCCGCCGGTGGCCTGCACCCCGGCTACTACACCGCCAGCGACACCAGCGGCACCAAGGGCGCCGACGTGCTGCTGTCGGTGACGCCGCCGCCGCAGATGCCGTCGACCATGGAGGCCGGCACCATCGACGGCTACTGCGTGGGCGAGCCCTGGAACCAGCAGGCCGTGGCCAAGGGCATAGGCGTGCCGGTGATCACCGACCTCGAGATCTGGAAGAACAACCCCGAGAAGGTGTTCGGCGTCACGCGCGCCTGGGCCGACAAGTACCCGAAGATGCACGTCGCGGTGGTCAAGGCGCTGATCCGCGCCTGCCAGTGGCTCGACGCCAGCATGGCCAACCGCGTCGAGGCCGTGAAGATGCTGTCCAAGTCGCAGTACGTGGGCGCCGACGAGGCCGTCATCGGCAACAGCATGACCGGCACCTTCGAGTACGAGAAGGGCGACAAGCGGCCGCTGCCCGACTTCAACGTCTTCTTCCGCTACTTCGCCACCTACCCCTTCTACAGCGACGCCATCTGGTACCTGACGCAGATGCGCCGCTGGGGCCAGATCACCGAGAGCAAGCCCGACGCCTGGTACGTGGAGGTCGCCAAGAAGGTCTACCTGCCGGCGGTCTACATGCAGGCCGCCCAGGCCCTGATCGCCGAGGGCAAGCTCAAGGCCAGCGACGTGCCGGCGAAGAGCGACGGCTTCAAGGGCCCGCAGGACGGCTTCATCGACGGCGTGGTCTACGACGGCCGCAAGCCCAACGAGTACCTCGGCAAATTCAAGATCGGGCTCAAGGCCAAGGAGGCGGTCTGAACACGGTGCGGCATCGCACGAGCCGAACGCCCCGCACGCACGGCGCGTTCAGCACGCACGGCACGCGCGGCACGCACGGCACACACGGAACGAGAGGATTCTGAAATGGAAGTGGTCAGCAAACTGATGGGTGGCATGGGCCTGGCGGCGCGCAGCCCGCGCGACATCGCGCAGGCGCTCTGGCTGGCGGCGGGCATCCCGGCGCTGGCGCTGGCGTCTTTCGTCGCGCTGTGGGCCGCGGTGGCGCCGCGAATCGAGACCAGCCTGGGCGCCGTGCCCGGCCCGGTGCAGGTGATGGAGCAAGCGCAGGTGCTGTGGGCCGACCACTTCGCCGAACGCCGCAAGCGTGCCGAGTTCTACGAGCGCCAGGACGCGCGCAACAAGGCGCTGCTGGCCGAAGACCCAGCCGCCACGCCACGCGCCTTCACCTACACCGGCAAGCCCACCTACCTCGACCAGATCGTCACCAGCCTGGTCACGGTGTTCACCGGCTTCGTGCTGGCCACGTTGGTGGCGGTGCCGCTGGGCATCCTGGCCGGCTCGTCGAAGTTCGTGCAGGCCGCCATCAACCCCATCGTGCAGATCTTCCGCCCGGTGTCGCCGCTGGCCTGGCTGCCCATCGTCACGCTGATCGTCAGCGCGGTCTACGTGACCACGGGCACGCCGATGTTCCAGAAGTCCTTCCTGATCTCGGCCATCACCGTCACGCTGTGCTCGCTGTGGACGACGCTGATCAACACCGCGGTGGGCGTGACCTCGGTCGACAAGGACCTGGTCAACGTCGGCAAGGTGCTGCAGCTGCCGCGGACGACGCGCGTGCGCAAGATCATCCTGCCCTCGGCGCTGCCCTACATCTTCACCGGCATGCGGCTGTCGCTGGGCGTGGGCTGGATGGTGCTGATCGCCGCCGAGATGCTGGCGCAGAACCCGGGCCTGGGCAAGTTCGTCTGGGACGAGTTCCAGAACGGCAGCAGCGATTCGCTCAGCCGCATCATGGTGGCGGTGTTCACCATCGGCCTCATCGGTTTCGGGCTCGACCGGCTGATGGGCGTGCTGCAGAGCCTGGCCGCGCGCCGCTGAGCCGGGGGATGACGATGAACCTGGCCATCAAGACGCCCCCCGCCGAGGCCCCCGCCGCGCGCCGGGCCGGCCCCGCCAACCGAGCCGACCGCGGCATAGCCGCGGTGCCCGCGGCGGCGGCGCTGGAGCTGCGCAACGTCAACAAGGGCTACGGCAGCGGCAGCGCGCGCGGCGAGGTGCTGACGGGCCTGAACCTGCGCATCGAGCCGGGCGAATTTGTCGCCATCGTCGGCTTCTCGGGCAGCGGCAAGACCACGCTGGTCAACCTGCTGGCCGGCTTGACGCAGGCCGACAGCGGCGACGTGCTGAAGGACGGCAAGCCCATCACCGCACCCGGCCCCGACCGCGGCATCGTGTTCCAGAGCTACTCGCTGATGCCCTGGCTGACGGTGCGCGAGAACGTGGCACTCGCCGTCGACCGCGTCTTCGCCGACGAAGGCGCCGAGCAGCGCGCGGCGCGCGTGATGCGCTACATCGGCATGGTCGGCCTGACGCCGGCGGCCGACAAGACGCCGGCGCAGCTGTCCGGCGGCATGCGCCAGCGCGTCAGCGTGGCGCGCGCGCTGGCCACCGACCCCGACGTGCTGCTGCTCGACGAGCCGCTGTCGGCGCTGGACGCGCTGACGCGCGCCAACCTGCAGGACGAGATCGTGCGCATCTGGGGCGACGGCCTCGACCGCAAGACCGTGCTGCTGATCACCAACGACGTCGATGAGGCGCTGATGATGGCCGACCGCATCATCCCGCTGGAGACCGGGCCACGCGCCAAGCTGGGGCCGGCCTTCACGGTCGACATCGCGCGCCCGCGTGACCGCCGCGAGATGAACCACGACCGGCGCTTCCAGGCCCTGCGTGCCGAGATCACCCAGCACCTGCTGGGCCTGGCGCACCAGCGTGATGCCGGCCGCGGCGCCCAGGTGATCCCGCTGCCCGCGCTGACGCCCACCGACGTGACGGCGCCGGTGCGGCCGACGATGGCCACGCGGCTGGGGCTGCGCCACGCCGCCCTGGCCGAGCGCATCGAGTCCGCGGCACGGGCCCGCCCCGAGGCCACGCTGCGCGAGCCCGGCGCGGCGCGCTCCGGCGACCACCGCTACGTCGACTTCTCGGCCGTCATCAAGACCTACCCGGGCATCAACGGCAAGGCGCCGGTGACCGTGGTCGACGGCTTCGACCTGAAGATGAAACGCGGCGAGTTCATCTCGATCATCGGCCACTCGGGCTGCGGCAAGAGCACGGTGCTGTCGATGGTGGCCGGCCTCACCGACATCAGCGAAGGCGTGATCGTGCTCGACGGCCGCGAGGTCGCCGATGCCGGCCCCGACCGCGGCCTGGTGTTCCAGGCGCCCAGCCTGGTGCCCTGGCTCAGCGCCTACGACAACGTGATGCTGGGCGTGGCGCGCGTGTTCCCGCAGGCCTCGAAGGAAGAGCGCCACAACACGGTCGCCTACTACCTGGGCCGCGTTGGCCTGGGCGCGGCGATGCACAAGAAGGCTGCCGAGCTGTCCAACGGCATGAAGCAGCGCGTGGGCATCGCGCGCGCCTTCGCGCTCAACCCCAAGCTGCTGCTGCTCGACGAGCCCTTCGGCATGCTCGACTCGCTGACGCGCTGGGACCTGCAGGAAGTGCTGATGGAGGTGTGGGCGCGCAGCCAGGTCACGGCGGTGATGGTCACGCACGACGTCGACGAGGCCATCCTGCTGGCCGACCGCGTGGTGATGATGAGCAACGGCCCGCGCGCCAGGATCGGCAAGGTCATGAACGTGCCGCTGCCGCGGCCCCGCACGCGCGAGACGCTGCTGCAGCACCCGCGCTACTACGAGCTGCGCGAGGAGCTGATCGGCTTTCTCGAAGACTGCGGCAGCCAGCACTGAAGGGGCGCGGCCATGAACACCTTCATCCGCGTCGTCGAGGTCTGGGTGCCCGACGCCACCGGCTCGCTGCTCGAGTTCGGCGGCGGCCTCTACGGCAGCGCGCACCGCTTCGGCGGCCTCGGCCGGAACATGTGTTTCGGCCGGGGCGAAGGCCTGCCCGGCCAGGCCTGGGAGCGCGGCCGGCCCATCGTGCTCAAGCCGCTCGCGGGGGGCTACTTTCGCCGCGGCCAGGCGGCGGCGGCCGAAGGCCTGAGCTGCGCCATCGCGCTGCCGTTTTTCGTCGCCACCCGGCTCACCGCGGTGCTGCTGATCTTGTGCGGCGAGGGCGCCGGCCAGGTGGCAGAGCCGGCCGGCGAGCAGGCCGGTGCGATCGATCTCTGGCACAACGACCCGGGCGCCTCGACCGACATGGTGCTCGACGACGGCTACTACGGCAGCACGGCCGAGGTCTTCGAGTCCATCTCGCGCCAGACCAGCTTTCGCAGGGGCATCGGCCTGCCGGGCCTGGCCTGGGAGTCGGGGCTGCCGGTGTTCCTGCCCGACCTGGGCAAGGGCACACGCTTCCTGCGCAGCGACTGCACCGTCAAGGTCGGCATCAACCGCGGCTTCGCGATCCCCTGCACCAGCGTGGGCCGTGGCCACTACGTGCTGGCCTTCCTGTCGGCACTGGCGACACCGCTGGTGCGGCGTTTCGAGACCTGGGTGCCCGACACCACCGGCGCGCAGCTGCAGCGCAGCGAGGGCTTCTGCGAGACCGCGAATTCGCTGGGCGCCGGGGCCGGGCACATCGCGCGTGGCGAGGGCACGCTCGGCCGCGCCTGGGCCAGCGCCGTGCCGGTGGTGTCCGAGCGTGCGGCCGATGAACCGCGCGAGGCCGGCGCAGCCGCCCGCGCGGCGGGCCTGGCGTCGCTCGTGGCGCTGCCCGTGCTGCGCGGCGGCGAGGTCGTGGCCGTCGTGGCCTGGTATTTCTGAGAGGTCAAGTCATGAAGAAGATGAAGCTGGTGATGGTCGGCAACGGCATGGCGGGTGTGCGCACGCTGGAAGAGCTGCTGAAGATCGCGCCTGACCTGTACGACATCACGGTCTTCGGCGCCGAGCCGCACCCCAACTACAACCGCATCCTGCTCAGCCCGGTGCTGGCCGGCGAGCAGACGCTGGACGAGATCGTGCTCAACCCGCTGTCGTGGTATGCCGAGCACGGCATCACGCTGCGCACCGGCTGCAAGGTGACGCAGATCGACCGCATCAAGCGCGTGGTGCGCGCCGCCGACGGCACCGAGGCCCCCTACGACCGCCTGCTGCTGGCCACCGGCTCGCACCCCTTCATCCTGCCCGTGCCGGGCAAGGATCTGCCGGGCGTCATCGCCTACCGCGACATCGCCGACACGCAGGCCATGATCGACGCGGCGACGAAGTACAAACACGCCGTCGTCATCGGCGGCGGCCTGCTCGGCCTGGAAGCCGCCAACGGGCTGATGCTGCGCGGCATGAGCGTCACCGTGGTGCACCTGATGCCTTGGCTGATGGAGCGCCAGCTCGACGACGTCGCGGCGCGCATGCTGCAGAAGTCGCTCGAAGACCGTGGCCTGAAGTTCCTGATCGGCGCGCAGACCGAAGCCTTGCTGCCGGCCGACGGCGGCGGCCGCGTAGGCGCGGTGCAGTTCAAGGGCGGCACCCAGGTGCCGGCCGATCTGGTGGTGATGGCCGCCGGCATCCGCCCCAACACCGACCTGGCCGAGGCCTGCGGCCTGCACTGCGCGCGCGGCGTCGTCGTCAACGACACCATGCAGACCATCACCGACCCCCGCATCTACTCGGTGGGCGAGTGCGCCGCGCACCGCGGCATCGCCTATGGCCTGGTGGCGCCGCTGTTCGAGCAGGGCAAGGTCTGCGCCACCCACCTGGGGCAGTTCGGCATCGGCCGCTACATCGGCAGCCAGACCAGCACCAAGCTCAAGGTGACGGGCATCGACCTCTTCAGCGCCGGCCACTTCATGGGCGCGCAGACCGGCAAGCCCGAAGACGCCGACTGCGAGGAGATCGTCATGAGCGACCCCTTCGGCGGCGTCTACAAGAAGCTGGTCATCAAGGGCGACAAGCTGGTGGGCGCGGTGATGTACGGCGACACCGTGGACGGCAGCTGGTACTTCAAGCTGCTGCGCGACGGCCGCAGGATCGGCGAACTGCGCGACAAGCTGATGTTCGGCGAAAGCAACATCGGCGACGGCGGCCACCAGGGCCACAACAAGGCCGCGGCGATGGCCGACACCGACGAGGTCTGCGGCTGCAACGGCGTCACCAAGGGCAGCATCTGCAAGGCCATCAAGGAAAGGGGCCTGTTCACGCTGGACGAGGTGCGCAGGCACACCAAGGCCAGCGCGTCGTGCGGCTCGTGCACCGGGCTGGTGGAGCAGTTGCTGATGTTCACCGCCGGCGGCGACTACAGCGCCGCGCCCAAGATGAAGGCGATGTGCGGCTGCACCGACCACGGCCACCAGGCCGTGCGCGACGCCATCCGCCAGCAACACCTGCTGAGCATCGCCGAGGTCTACGCCACGCTCGACTGGCGCACGCCCAACGGCTGCGCCAGCTGCCGGCCGGCGGTCAACTACTACCTCATCAGCACCTGGCCCAAGCAGGCGCAGGACGACCCGCAGAGCCGCTACATCAACGAGCGCAGCCACGCCAACATCCAGAAGGACGGCAGCTACAGCGTGATCCCGCGCATGTGGGGCGGCGAGACCACGGCCGACGAGCTGCGCCGCATCGCCGACGCGGTGGACAAGTACAAGATTCCCACCGTCAAGGTGACGGGCGGCCAGCGCATCGACCTGCTGGGCGTGAAGAAGGAAGACCTGCCGGCGGTGTGGAAGGACATCGGCATGCCCAGCGGCCACGCCTACGCCAAGGCGCTGCGCACGGTGAAGACCTGCGTGGGCAGCGAGTGGTGCCGCTTCGGCACGCAGG
>PNKD01000052.1 GCA_013822265.1 Leptothrix sp. (in: b-proteobacteria) | reverse complement strand
TACCTGATGCGCCGGATCGTGGGCAGCCCACAGCATAGCCATGGCGGAGGCCGGTCGCTGCCGCGGCAAGTCGGCGTAGACCACGCCGCGGCCGGCGCTGGTCGCCCGGGGTGAGAGCCCTTGCGGAGCTTGCAGTGCCGTAAAGTCGCCGCGATTGCATGACCCCGCCGGGTCGCCCGCTGCCCGCAAGCCAAGATGTCGACCGACACCGTTCGAGCCCTACTCCTGACCGATGTGGTCGACAGCACCAAGCTGTCGGAGGAACTCGGCGACGCCGCGATGGCCGAGGTGTGGGCGGCGCACGACCGCGTGGCCCGCGACCTGCTGGTGCCATGGCGTGGGCGCGAGATCGACAAGACCGATGGCATGCTGCTGCTGTTCGACAACGCCAGCGACGCGGTGAGCTACGCCTTTGCTTACCACGCGGGCCTGGCTGCCCTGCCCTCGGGCATCAAGGCGCGCGCCGGCCTGCACGTCGGGCCGGTGATCCTGCGCGAGAACTCGCCGGAGGATGTCGCGCGTGGCGCCAAGCCGCTGGAAGTGGATGGCATGGCCAAGCCGACCGCGGCGCGGGTGATGTCGCTGGCTCGCGGCGCCCAGACCCTGCTGACGGCCGAGGCCCGACTGGACCTGGGCAAGACCGCGCTCAAGGTCGAGTCGCACGGGCACTGGATGCTCAAGGGCGTGTCCGAGCCGCAGGAGCTGTTCGAGGTCGGTGCCACCGGGGCCCGTTTCGTGGCGCCCGTCGACGGCGACAAGGCGTATCGCGTCGTGCGCCAGGGCGAATGGTGGCTGCCGGCCAAGGACATCCCGAACAACCTGCCGCACCAGGGCACTTCGTTCATCGGGCGGGCCAAGGAACTCGACGACATCAAGGCCATGCTGGGCACGGCGCGCCTGGTCACGCTGCTGGGCATGGGCGGGCTGGGCAAAACCAGGCTGTCGCTGCAGGGTGCGGCAGAGACCATCACCCGGTATCCGGATGGCGTGTGGTTCCTGGACCTGTCGCCGATCCGCGACCCTGCGCTGGTGGTCAGCGAGGTCGCGCAAGTGCTCAATCTGCGCGAAGAGCCGGGGCGGCCACTGATCGAAGCCGTCTGCGCCCACCTGCGCCCGCTCAGGGTGCTGTTCGTGGTCGACAACTGCGAGCACCTGATACAAGCCTGCGCCGATCTGGCCGCGGCCATCCTGAAGGCGGCGCCGAACGTGCGCATGATCACGTCCAGCCGCGAAGCCCTGCGCGTGCCGGGCGAGCAGGCCTACCCCATCCTGCCGTTGCCGGTGCCGTCCAAGCACGACAGCATCGAGACGCTGGCCGGCATGACCGCAGTGCGGCTGTTCGTGGAGCGTGCGCAGCAGCACAAGCCGGCGTTCGAGCTGAACGAGCGCGAAGCCCCGGCGGTCGCCGAACTGGTGGCTCGGCTGGAGGGCATTCCGCTGGCATTGGAGCTGGCAGCTGCGCGCGTGCGCGCCATGAGCGTGGCCGACATCAACAAGCGGCTGAGCGACCGTTACAGGTTCCTGGTCGGCGGCGCCCGCGTGCTGCAGGAGCGGCAGCAGACCCTGCGTGCGCTGGTCGACTGGTCGTACGACTTGCTCGACGCGTCGGAGCAGACTGTCCTGCAGCGGCTGGCAACCTTTGCCGGGGGCTTCAATCTTGACGCGGCCGAGCAGGTCTGCGGCATCGAGCCGATCGACAGGTTCGAGGTGCTCGACCTGCTGGCCTCGCTGGTGGAGAAGTCGCTGGTCATGCTCGACGAAAGTGGTGACGAGTCACGCTACCGCATGCTCGAGACGATTGCCGACTACGCCCGCGAGAAGCTGGCGCAGAGCGGCGATGCACAGACCCTGGCGGCCAGGCACTGCGAGCACTTCTTTGCCTTGGCGAAGGCGTCCAACAAGGGCTTGAACGGCCCCGATCAGCTGCAGTCGATTCGGCGCATGGAGCTGGAGATCGACAACCTCCGCTCTGCCCTGGCCTGGGCGCAGGTTCGTGGCCCGGATGCGACGGTGGCTGTCAAGATCGTCGTGGCGATGCTGGGTTTCTGGCTGCTGCGCGGCTACGGGACCGAAGGTCGCAACGCCGTTCGGATCGTGCTGGACATGCCTGGCGTCCAGTCGGTGCCGGTTGCCAAGGCGCATGCGCTGTACGCAGGGGCGGCGCTCGCCGCCAGCCAGAGCGCGCACGACGAGGCTCAGCAAATGCTCGAGACCTGCCTGGCGCTGCGTCGCGACCTGGGCAACCCCGCAGACATCGCGGCAACGCTGTCGACGCTGGCTCTGGCCCGCTTTGGGCGTGGCGACGCGTCGGGTGCGCTCGAGTGCGAGCAGGAAGCGCTGGCCCTGTTCCGGGCGATTGGGCACAAGACCGGCGAGGTGGCCGGGCTGGTGCACCTCGGCCAGTTCTTTCACTATCTGGGCGACGAAGCATCGGCGCGCACCCACCTGAGCCAGGGGCTGACCCTGGCGCGTTCAACCCGGTACCTGGAGGCCGAGGCGGAGTGCGAGCTGATGCTGGGCAAGATCGACTTCGGCGGCGCCGACACCGAGACGGCGACCAAACGCTTGGCCCGCGCCCTGGCGGTGTGCCAGGCCTCGGCCGACCGACACGGTGAAGCCAATGTCCTCTGGTGGCAGGGCAAGCTGGCGATGCACGCTGGCGACCTGGTCACGGCGCATGGGCGCTTCACCAGCGCGTTGACGGCCTTTCGCGCCTTCGACATGCGGCTGGAGATGCTGCTGTGCCTGCGCGAAACGGGGCTCTTGCTGTGCCAGCAGGGCACCTGCCGGGCAGGCGTGTCACTTACCGCCGCGGCCAGCGCCGCGCTCGACCGAATGCAAGTGCCTCGCTCAGCGCGCGCCGAGCAGCGCTGGCAGACCCAGCGGGCCGCGATGATGGCTTCGTTCGAGGCACCTGCGGCATTCGACGCCGCCTGGGCCGAGGGCGCGGTGACCGACCTCGACGTCGCCGTCAGCCGCGCCCTGGTGCTTCTGGCCGCGCCCACCCCGGTTCAGCGCTGAGCGCCCAGCCCTGCCGGCCAGCATCAACGCCGGCGTGTCGCAGCCAGGCCCGCACCCAGCGCCAGCAACGCAAGCCCAGCCGAGCCGGGCTCGGGCACCGCGCCTACCCTCAGTTCGGTCTGCGCGAACACCTGTTCGAAGGTCTTCCCGTCCTGCCTCACGAACGTGGTCTCCGTCGGCGACGGCGCGGTGGTCCAGTCGGGGCAAGGGCTGACGCCTGTCGGGCACACCCGGTACTGCAGTTCGGCCGTAGGCCCGAACAAGCGCAGACGGAACAGGATGTCGTCGTCAAAGGCCGCCTGGCCGCGAACCTCATTGGAGGGTGTCAAGGCCACGACGTAGGCCAGGGTGACGGGCGGCACGACCTCGACAGCGCCAAGCGGCAGCGTGTTGGGGTCGAAGGTCAGCACGTCCAGCAGCGTACCCGGACTGCCGCTCTGGTAGAAACCGGCCTGCGCGCTCAAGACCTTGAAGTCGGCCACCTGCGGGGCCCCACAACCCAGCACCACCCCGAACAGGTTGACCTTGAAACCCGCGGTGTCGAAGCAGGTGATCGGTATTTCGAAGTTGATCGTTGCCCGCCAGCCGTAGCCATTCAAGGGACCCGCGCCGAAGTCGGGGTCGTAGTTCGTGGTAACGATCACCGCACTGACCGGGGCCAGCATGCCGAAGAAGCCGGCTAACCCCAGAACGGCGGTGACCAGGACTTTGTTCCACCGGGGCCGGGGGGATGGTTGGCTACATGGACTCATTCCCTGGCCTCAGCAAGAATCGAGCCCGAACTGACGATTCGGCAAGCCCTGAAGCCGGCTCTACGGGAGAAACCGGTCGCGCGCCTCGGGCTCACCTTGCCCCAGGGACAGTGACCCGAGTTCGATGTGTAAATATTCCCGACGGTCAACGCGCGATAGTCGGCCATGACGCCCGAGTCCTTCACCAGCCTGCGGGCAAGAAGAAGCCGTACCAGAACGACATGCTGCAGCCCGGCAGACTGGCCTCGGCCGTGCCCGGCACCCGTGGCGTGGCGTTGACGCTGGTGACGGCCAGCGCCTCGAGGCGCCCCAAGCTCACCATCGGCAGCACCGAGGGCGGGGTGCCGAAGGTCAGCTGTGCGTCAGCGGCGACCACCGCCTGGGTCACCCACGCTCCTAGGCAGCGGGCATGGGCGCCGGGTGTCATGGCGGCCGTGAGCCCGGAGGCTCACGGCGCCGGCGGCAAGTCGACCACGACACGCCGCGGGTTGATGCCCAACTGCGGGAAGTCCATCAGCGCGGCCTCGAACAGCGCGGCCAGCGTGCGCTCGTCGGCGCGCGTGTTGCTCTCCGTCGCGGCACGCGTCTCGTACAGCGGCTTGCCGCTGGCGCGGTCGCGGATCAGCAGCGCCACCTGGCTCTCGTAGCGCGGTAAGTCGTAGTACCCGCTCAGCCCCCAGTGCGGCGAGCCCCAGGGACCGTAGCGCCAGTAGCCGAAGCCGCCGCGCCACCACAGCGCGTCGTTCCACGGCTGCACGACGTAGCGGCTGTCGCGCGCACCCACCTGCACCAGCACGTCGGGCGACTGGCCAGCGGCCGCCGGCTTGAAGCCGGCCCTGGCCAGCCCGGTGGCGGCCGCGGCCTCCAGGCGGCTGGTGGCTTCGGGCTGGGCCTGCTGCGAAGGCAGGCGCTCGAACGCGTAGCTGCCGGGCGCGCGCCCGGCGGGCCATTCACCGAAGCTGGAGATGTCGCTGCTGACGCTGCGCATCGTGCTGCAGCCGGCCAGCACGGTCACACCTGCCAGCACGGCGGCCAGCAGCCAGCGGCGCTGCATCTTCAAGGGGTCTCGCATGATTCACTCCTCGACATCGCGGTGCAGGCCGGGGCTCCATCGCACCGCGCCCACGGCGGCCGGCGGGTCGCAGGGTTCATCGTCGAAGGCGACATCACCCGCGGCGTCGGCCACACCGCTGGGTTGGATCGTAGTGAAGGGAAAGAGTTTCCGGTCCATCAGGTGCGAAGGTACGACATGGCCCATCGCGCGCAACATGTTGTCGCTGCGACCGGGGTACTGGCGCTCCCACTCGCGCAGCATCTTCTTCACCTGCACACGCTGCAGGTTGTCCTGGCTGCCGCACAGCGTGCACGGGATGATGGGAAACCCGCGGTGGCGCGCCCACTTCTCGATCTCGGTCTCGGCCACGTAGGCCAGCGGGCGGATGACGACGTTCTTGCCATCGTCGCTGACCAGCTTGGGCGGCATGCCCTTGAGCCGGCCACCAAAGAACATGTTGATGAGCATGGTCACCACCATGTCGTCGCGGTGGTGGCCCAACGCGATCTTGGTGGCGCCCAACTCGCCCGCCACGCGGTACAGGATGCCGCGGCGCAGCCGGCTGCACAGGCTGCACATGGTCCGGCCCTCGGGCACCAGCTTCTTGACGATGCTGTAGGTGTCCTGGTTCTCGATGCGGAAGGGGATGCCGAGCCCGGCGAGGTACTCGGGCAGGATGTGCTCGGGGAAGCCGGGCTGCTTCTGGTCGAGGTTGACGGTGACGATCTCGAAGGGGATGGGCGCGCGCTTGCGCAGCGACAGCAGGATGTCGAGCATCGTGTAGCTGTCCTTGCCGCCCGACAGGCAGACCATGACCTTGTCGCCGGCCTCGATCATGTTGAAGTCGGCGATCGCCAGGCCCACCTGGTGGTGCAGCCGCTTGCTGAGCTTGTTGGCCTCGTGGTCGGCCTTGCGGGTGTCCTTGAGCACGTCCTTGAGCACGTCCTTGAGCACTTCCTTGAGCGGGGCCGCCGCAGCCACCGTCTTCAGTTCGGTCATGTCGTTCATGCTTCTTCCTTCAGACCAAACACCTCGACGCCGACGGCTTCGCAGTCGGGGTAGACGTCGGGCTTGGCGGTCGAGACCATCGCCGCGCGCACCTGCGGGTGCGCCAGCATCAGCGCCAGCACGTCGTCGGCCAGCGTCTCCTGCAGGTGGATGTGGCCGTGGGCCACGCGGGCCATGATGGTGCGGCGAATGAAGTCGTAGTCGAGCACTTCGTCGAGCTTGTCGGCCTTGGGCGTCGACAGCGCCAGCGGCACGTAGAGATCGACGTTGATGAGCACGCGCTGCTCGCCCTTCTTCTCGAAGTCGTGCACGCCGATGTTGATCCACACCGCGTAGTCGCGCAGGAAGAGGCGCCGGCAGTCCATCAGTCGCGGGTGGTTGAGCAGGCTTTGCATCAGCGTTTCGTTTTCGGTGGGTCGTCGCGGGCCAGGAACAGGACGTCCCGGCCCTGGGCCTGCAGGTGCTGGCCGCCGTCGACGAGCAGCGTGGTGCCGGTGATGGCGGGGGATTCGAGCAGGAAGCGCACGGCGCGCGCCACGTCGTCGGGGGTGGAGCTGCGCGGCAGCGGGGTCATGGCGTGGGCGGCGGTGAACTCGGCGCCGCTCATCTCGCCCGACAGCAGCGTGACGCCCGGGGCCACGCCGCACACCCGCACGTGCGGCGCCAGCGCCTGCGCCAGCAGTGTGCCCGCGGCCTCCAGCGCGGCCTTGCTGAGCGTGTAGCTCAGGTAGTCGGGGTTGGGGTTCCAGAGCTTCTGGTCGAGCAGGTTGACCACGCAGCCGCGCGGGGCGCCGCGCGACCCGACATGCGGCGCGTCGCCCAGCGCGGCATGCAGCGCGCGCGCCAGCAGGATGGCGGGCAGCGTGTTGGCGCGCCAGTGCGCGTCCATCTTCGCCGCGCTGAAGCTGGCGAGGTCGTCGTACTCGAACAGCGAGGCGTTGTTGACCACCGCATCGACGCGCCCGAAGGCCGCCTGCACGGCGGGCACCAGCGCGTTGCAGGCGGTTTCGTCGGCCAGGTCGGCGCCAAACGCCTGCGCCTGGCCGCCGGCGGCCTGGATCTCGGCCACCGTGGCCGCGGCGGACGCCGCCGAGCGGCGGAAATGCACCGCCACGCGCCAGCCGTGGGCGGCCAGGTGCAGGGCGATGGCCCGGCCGATGCGCTGGGCGGCGCCGGTGACGAGCACGACGGGAAGGGCGTCCATGGGTGCGGTGGCTGCCGGCGGCGCGCTAGTGGCGGCGGCCGGTTGAGGGTTTCTACAATGCCGCGGATGCAAGCACCCGGGGCCGAGAGTTTATCGGCGCGTCCAGTCGCCCGCCCAGACACGGCCATCGCGCAGCGCATCGCCGGCGCCGTTGCCGCCGCCGGCGGCTGGCTGGGCTTCGACCGTTTCATGGCGCTGGCGCTGTACGAACCCGGCCTGGGCTACTACGCGCGAGACGCGCGGCAGTTCGGCAGCATGCCTTCGTCGGGCAGCGATTTCGTCACCGCACCCGAGCTCTCGCCGCTGTTCGGCGCCACGCTGGCGCGCCAGGTGGCGCAGGCGTTGGACGCCGCCGGCGCCGACACCGTGTTCGAGTTCGGCGCCGGTTCGGGCGCGCTGGCCGATCAGTTGCTCTGCGCGCTGGGCGAGCGCGTACGGCACTACGCCATCGTCGACGTCTCGGGCACGCTGCGCCAGCGGCAGGCGCAGCGGCTGGCGCCCTTCGGCGCCCGCGTGCGCTGGCTCGACGCCTGGCCCGATGCGATGCGCGGCGTGGTGGTGGGCAACGAGGTGCTCGACGCCATGCCGGTGCAACTGCTGCACTTCGACGGCAGCCAGTGGCACGAGCGCGGCGTGGCGCTGCACGAAGGCGGCTTCGCGTGGGCCGACCGGCCGACCGCGCTGCGCCCGCCGCGGCCGGGCGCCTACCCCCCCGGCACCGTCACCGAGATCCACCCCCAGGCCGAGGCCTTCGTGCGCACGCTGGCCACGCGGCTGCAGTGCGGCGCGGCGTTTTTCGTCGACTACGGTTTCCCCGAGGCCGAGTACTACCACCCGCAGCGCAGCGGCGGCACGCTGATGTGCCACCGCGCCCACCTCGCCGACGCCGACCCGCTGGCCGACGTGGGCGACAAGGACATCACCGCCCACGTCAACTTCAGCGCCATCGCGCTGGCGGCGCAGGACGCGGGCATGGACGTGCTGGGCTACACCAGCCAGGCGCGCTTCCTGCTGAACTGCGGCCTGGCCGACCTGCTGCAGCACGCCGACCTGCGCCAGCGCGCCGCGGCGCACAAGCTGATCACCGAGCACGAGATGGGCGAGCTCTTCAAGGTGCTGGCGCTGGGCCGCGCCGTCACGCTCGACCCGCTGGGCTTCGCCGCCGGCGACCGTTTGCACACACTTTGATTGGTAGCTGAACGCATGCGCTGGCTGCTCGTCTTCCTGCTTGCCTGCCTGGTCTTCAACGGCCTGCAGGGCTGGCTGCGCAAGGTCGGCCTGGGCAAGCTGCCGGGCGACGTGAGCTTCAAGCTGCGTGGGCGCGACTGGCACCTGCCGTTCGCCAGCTCGGTGGTGCTCAGCGTCATCGCCATGCTGATCGGTTTGATGTTCTAGGGCCGATGTCTTGAACCCCGCCGTCCTGCTGGGCTTCGTGCTCGGCCACGTGCTGGGCTACATGGTCGTGGCCTTCGTGCTGCTGCCGCTGTACTACCGCCACGGCCTGACCTCGATCTACGGCTACCTCGGCCACCGCCTGGGCTCGCGCAGCTACCGCACCGGCGCGGCCTGCTTCATCGCCTCGCGCACGCTGGGCGCCACGGCGCGGCTGTACCTCGTGGTGAAGGTGCTGCAGGAGACCCTCCTCGACGCCTTCGGCCTGCCGTTCTGGCTCACCGCTGCCGTCATCCTGCTGATGGTGCTGCTGTACACGGTGGAAGGCGGCGTGCGCACCATCGTCTTCACCGACACGCGGCAGACCGCCGGCATGCTGCTGGGCCTGGGCGTGTGCACGTGGTTCCTGCTCGGCCTGTTTGCCTTCGGCGTGCTGACCTTGCGCGCCGTCGACGACCGCTGGGTGCCCGCGGTGGCGCTGTGCTGGCTGGTCGATGTCAATCAGCGCTTGATCTTCGGCGACTGGCAGGTGGGGCTGGAACTGCTGGTGCTGAACGGCGGGCTGACGATGGCCGGCCTCTGGCTGGTGTCGCGGCCGGCGCCGCTGGCCGTGGTGCAGGCCGGGCGCTGAGCCGGCGCCGCGCGGACCGGCGCGATCAGGCGCCGGGCGCCGCAGGCTGCAGCGCGGCCTGCACCGCGGCCACGCGGGCCTCGTGGATGGCCGCGCCGATGGCCGGCCCGCTGCGCCCCGCCGCGGCGGCCGCGGCGGCCAGCGCCGCGGTGTCGACGGTGCGCGCGGCCTGCAACAACGCGGGCAAGCGCGCGGAAGGTGCGTAGGGCCGATCCTGCAGCCCGGTGCGGCCGCGCGCGTCGCAGGCGCAGGCCAGCAGCACGAGGTCGAAACGCTCGGGCCGGCGCAGCGCGTCGCAGCGCTCGAACAGCCGCACCAGCGCCGCCGCGCCCAGCGTGGCGCTGGCATGCACGTGGCCGTGCTCGCGCGCCACCACGTCGGCGAGTTCGCGCGCTTCATTGGGTACGCGCAGGCGCTCGGCCAACGCTGCGGCCAGCCGGGCACTGCGGCCTTCGTGGCCGATGTGGCGCGGCCACTGATCGCGCGGCGTCGTGCCCTTGCCGAGGTCGTGGCACAGCGCGGCCCAGCGCACGGCCAGCGGCGCGCCGGCGCGTGCGGCCTCGTCCAGCACCAGCATCAGGTGCACGCCGGTGTCGATCTCGGGGTGGTGTGCCGGCGGCTGCGGCACGCCCCACAGCCGCGCCACCTCGGGCAGCAGCCGCGCCAGCGCACCGCAGTCTCGCAGCACCTCGAACATGCGGCTCGGCCGCTCGGCCATCAACCCGCGCGCGAGCTCCTGCCACACGCGCTCGGGCACCAGGTGGTCGACCTCGCCGTCGCCCACCATCTGCGCCAGCAGCGCGGCGGTCTCGGCGGCCAGCGTGAAAGCGGGGAAGCGTGCCGCCAGCCGTGCCACGCGCAGCAGCCGCACCGGGTCTTCGACGAAGGCCGGCGAGACATGGCGCAGCACCCGCGCGGCGAGGTCGCGCCGGCCGCCGTGGGGGTCGATCAGCGTGCCGTCCTCGGCCTGCGCCATGGCGTTGATGGTGAGGTCGCGTCGCAGCAGGTCTTCGTCCAGCGTCACGCCGGGCGCGGCGTGGACGGCAAAACCGCGGTAGCCCGGCGCCGTCTTGCGCTCGGTGCGCGCCAGCGCCACCTCTTCGCCGCTGTGCGGGTGGATGAAGACCGGGAAGTCCTTGCCCACCGGCCGATAGCCCAGCGCCAGCAGTTCGTCGGGCGTGGCGCCCACGGCGACCCAGTCGCGGTCGCTGTGCGGCAGGCCCAGCAGCGCGTCGCGCACAGCGCCGCCGACGATGTAGAGCTTCAGCGCCACCGCGCCGCCGCGCTCAGGGGTGCCGGCGGTAGGGTTCCTCGAAGTCGAGGAAGTCCTGCTCGGCCAGCGCGTCGACCACCCAGGCGCGCACGCCCGGCGCGGCGGCCACGCGGGCGATGTAGCCGGCGGTGGTGGGCGGCATCGGCAGCGCGTAGCTGCGCAGCCGCATGCACACCGGCGCGAACATGGCGTCGGCGGCGCCGAAGCGGCCGAACAGGAAGGGCCCGCCGCTGGCCAGCAGCGCCTCGGCCCACATGCCCTCGATGCGCGCGACATCGCTGCGCAGCTCGGCATGCTGATCCCACAGCCGGGCGCCGACGTCGGGCAGCGCGGCCTCGATGTTCATCGGGCACAGGCTGCGCAGGGCATTGAAGCCGCTGTGCATCTCGGCCGCGAGGCTGCGTGCGCGTGCGCGCTCGCGCATGTCTTCGGGCCACACGCCGGCGCCGGGGAACTTGTCGTGCAGGTACTCGATGATGGCCAGCGTGTCCCAGACCGCGAAGTCGTCATCCAGCAGCACCGGCACCTTGCCCGAGGGCGAGAAGTTGGCCAGCTCACGCCTGAAGGCCGATCCGGGCGTGAAGTCGAAACGCAGCTTGTGCTCCTCGAAGGGCAGGCCCAGTTGCTTCATCAGCACCCACGGCCGCATCGACCACGACGAATAGTTCTTGTTGCCTATCACCAGATGCATTGCTCGGGGCTCCGTCTTGTCTCTTGCAGCTTACTCGCGCCCGGCGCCGGCGCGCAGCCTTTCGAGCCGCGCGCAGCCCTGGTGGCGGCCCAGGTAGCCGGGCGCCACGGCCTCCAGCGCGGCGGGCGTGATGCCCAGCGCGGCCAGCCCGGGCAGCCGGCCGCTGGCGATGTTGGGGCACTTCATGCTGTCGACGTTGTCGCGCGACATCAGCGTCGGGCCGGGCATGCACTCCATCGCCAGCGCCTGCAGCCGGCCCATGGCGCCGGGCAGGGGCAGCTGCAGCCGCTCGTGGCCCGACCAGCGCCCGGCCAGCCGCACCAGCCCGGACAGCGTGTACACCGTGGGGCCCGTGCATTCGTAGGTCTGGCCGATGGTGTCGGCGCGGGACACGGCGGTGGCGATGGCACGCGCCACGTCGTCCACCCACACGGGCTGGAAACGCGCGTCGCTGCCGGCCAGCGGTACCAGCGGCGCCAGGCGCTGGATCTGCGCGAAGAGGTTGAGAAAGCGGTCGCCGGCGCCGAAGATCACCGACGGCCTGAACACCGTCAGCGCCAGCCCCGAGGCCCGCAGCACCTGCTCGCCGGCGGCCTTGCTGCGCAGGTAGTTCGAAGGCGCCGCGGCCGCGTCGTCGCCCACGCCCAGCGCGCTGACGTGCAGCAGGCGGCGCACGCCGGCGTCGCGGCAGGCCTGCGCCAGGCGGCGCGGCAGCTGCACGTGCACACGGTCGAACTCGGCCGCGCTGCCGTGCAGGATGGCCACCAGGTTGATGACCACGTCACAGCCCTTGACCAGTTGCGCCAGGGTGTCGTCGTCGTGCACGTCGGCGGGCTCGATGGTGACGTTGGGCAGCGGGCGCAGCGCCTGGGCATGCGCGGCGCGGCGCGTGGGCACCACGAGGGTGTCGCTGGCGCTGCGTTCGGCCAGTTGTTCGCAGACGGCGCGGCCGACGAAGCCGGTGCCGCCGAGGACGAGGATCCTGCTCATGGGGTGTGGGTCTCGGGCATTCAGGGAAGGTCGCGCGCAGGCGCCGGGGCGTCCACCGCGCGCGGGCCAATGGCCGCGCCCAGGCGCTGCTTCAGCGTCGGCGCGGGCGCGCCCAGCACGGCGGCGTAGGCCACGCTGTTGGCCAGCACCTTCTGCACGTAGTCGCGCGTTTCGTTGAAGGGGATGCTCTCGGCCCAGGCCGCGGGCTCCATCACCACGCCGCCTTCGCGCCAGCGGCGCGGCCGGCCGGGCCCGGCGTTGTAGGCGGCTGCGGCCATCGCCAGCGAGCCGTCGAGGTCGTCGAGCACGCGCCGCAGGTAGGCCGCGCCCAGCTGCAGGTTGACCTGCGGGTCGGTGACCATCGCGGGCCTGAAGGCCAGGCCCACCTTCTTGGCCGTCCAGCGCGCGGTGGCCGGCATCAGCTGCATCAGGCCCGAGGCGCCGACGCCGGAGCGGGCGTCGGTGATGAAACGCGATTCCTGGCGGATGAGGCCGAAGAGCAGCGCGGCGTCCAACCCCGTTTCCTGGGCCGTCGACGTGACCTGCTCGCGAAAGGCCAGCGGGTAGCGCTGGCCGACATCGACCTCGGCGCGGCTGCGTTCGCTGGTGTTGATGCAGCGGTCCCATACCGCGCCGTCGCAGGCCCATTGCGCGGCGGCCAGCAGTTCGCGCTCGGGCAGGCCGCGCAGCGTGAAGTTCCATTCGCGCACGCCCTCGCTGCGCAGGCCCAGCGCGATGAGTTGCAGCGCGCGCGCCAGGCCGGGCCGGTTGCGCACCGCCTCGCGCTCGGCGGGGGTCAGTGCCTGCGGCGCGGGCGGCAGCGTGAAGCGCTGGCCCAGTTCTTCGGCGGCGAGCAGGCCGTAGAAGTCGAGCGGCCCGGCGATGCCGGCCAACGCCGCGCGCGCCGCGGCGCGCGCGGCCTCGCCTTCGGCGCCGGGCGGGGCCATGGCCGACTGCGCCCGCGCCTTCCAGTAGACCCAGGCCGGGCGCGCCTGCTCGGCCGCAGGCATGGCCTCGATGGCGCGCTGCACCAGCGGCCAGCGGCGGCGCTCGCCGTCGGGCTCGCGCAGCGCGGCGCGCACGTGCCAGGCCAGCACGTCGTCGCTCCAGCCGGGCTGCTTGCCCGGCGGGTGGCCGCGGTCCCACAGGCGCCAGGCGTGGCGGGCATGTTCGGCCGCCGCCGGCAGGTGTTTGAACGCGGCCTCGCGTGCGACGTGCGCCCAGGCCGTGGCCTCCAGTGCCGCGGGCAGCCGCCGCGTCGTGGGCGCCTGCAGGGTCTCGGCGGCGCGCTCGGGGTCGGCGGCGGCCAGGCGCATCACCGCCAGCACCACCAGGTCCCGCCCGTGCGCGCCGCTGCCGGCGCCGGCGCGCGCGAGGTGGCGCGCGGGGTCGTTGAGGGCCTCGAGCACGCGGGCTTCGGCGGCCTTGCCCAGCAGCGCGGCAGCCTCGCGCGCGGCGCGCAGGCGGTTGGTCTCGACCGACAGGCGCAACTCCAGCCAGACATCGTCTTCGCTGAAACGCCCGGCCTCGAACAGCGTGCGCGCCATCAGCATGCAGCCGTCGTCGGCGTCGCGCTGCGCCAGCCAGGCGGCCAGCGCCGGTGCGCGCACGTCTTCGCCGTCGAGGTGGCGCGTCAGCAGCGACAGGCAGGTGACGACGCGGTCGTCGTTCATGCGAAAGCGCGGGAACTCGGTGCGGAAGTTGGCCCAGTCGCGGCGCGTGCCCAGTTCCAGCAGCCAGTCGTTGCGCAGCCGGTCTTCGACGTAGCTGCCGGGCCAGCGCGCGTAGAAGGCGTCGAGCTCGGCCTGCCGGGCGGTGCCCAGGCGGTTGCCCAGCTCCCAGTACTCGACCCACATCGCCAGCGGGTGGCGGGCCTGGTTGACGGCGGTGCGCGCCTGGGCCAGCGCCACGGCGTCGCGTTTGTTCAGGGCCTCGCGGGCGCGCACGACGAGGTCGTCGCCGTTGTCCGGTGCCGCCGCGGCCACTGGGCCCCAGGCGCCGGCGGCCATCAGCGCCAGCGCGCTGCAGGCGAATCGGATACGGGTAAACATGGGGTCGAATTTAGCCGAGACGGCGCCGCCGCGTGGCCGCGGAACGTGCGGCCATCGGCGCACCCGTCTCTTTCGGCACCTCGTCAGGCGTTTTCTTCGCGGCCTTCTTCGGCGCCCGTGCGGCAGCCCGTGCGGCAGCCCGCGCGGCCTGCAGCGCCAACTGGGCCCAGGGCTGCATCAGCGCCGGCGACTCCAGCGCCTCGGCCGGCACCGTCCAGTAGTTCATCGTCATGTCCTTGCCGCCACCGCGGTAGACGAAGGGCTCGCAGCCGGCGCCGGCAAAACACTCGCGCGTGCCGGCGTCGACCTTCAGGTACAGGCGGTCGGCGGCGATGAGGGCGACGAACAGGCCGTCGGCATACAACCCCCAGCCGCCGAACATGCGCCGCGCGCGCACGGGCCCCAGCGGCGACAGCAGTTCGAGGCAGTGATCGACGAAGGGCGGGTTGGGCTTCATCGCGTGACAATACGCCGATGAGCCTGCCCCTGCCGCCCCTGGAACCCTCGCGCGACAAGAAGACGCTGCGGCGCCAGCTGCAGGCCGAGCGCCAGAGCCTCGTCGACCGCCACCAGCGCGCCATGCACCTGCAGGAGGTGCTGCGTGTCTGGCTGATGGGGCGCGACGACAAGGCGATCGGCGCCTACTGGCCGATCAAGGGCGAGTTCGACGCGCTGCCGGCGCTGTTCCGCTGGACCGAGGCCGACGAGGAGCGCTGCATCGGCCTGCCGGTGATCGACAAGACGACCAAGCAGCTCAGCTTCCAGATGTGGTTCCCGGGCTGCGAGATGGAAGACGACGCCTACGGCATCCCCAAGCCCAAGGACACGCCCGTCTTCCACCCCACGCTGCTGCTGGTGCCCTGCGTGGGCTACGGCAACGGCGGCGTGCGCCTGGGTTACGGCGGCGGCTTCTACGACCGCACGCTGGCCACGCTGCAGCCGCGGCCCTACACCGTGGGCCTGGCCTACACCCACGGCTACCTGCCGTGGCTGCAGGCCGAGCCGCACGACGTGCCGCTGGACGCCGTGCTCACCGAGGAGGGCGTGGCCTGGCAGCGCCCGGCACCGCAGGCCGAGGCACCGGCGGCGGACTGAAGGCGCCGCTCAGGGCGCCAGGCCCAGGCGGCGGCAGATCTCCAGCGTCACGGCGCTCTGGTTGAGCGCGTAGAAGTGGATGCCGGGCACGCCACCGGCCATCAGGCGTTCGCACAGCCGCGTCACCACCTCGATGCCGAAGGCGCGGATGCTGGCCGTGTCGTCCATGTAGCCTTCCATCTTCAGCGCCACCCAGCGGGGGATCTCTATGCCGTCGCGCGCTGCGATCTGCGCGATGCGGCCGTAGTTGTGGAAGGGCATGATGCCCGGCACGATGGGCACGGCGACACCGAGCGCGCGCACCTCGTCGACGAAGTGGAAGTAGGCGTCGGGGTTGAAGAAGAACTGCGTGATCGCCGAGTCGGCGCCGGCCCGTACCTTGTTCGCGAAGTGCGCCAGGTCGCGCTTGACGTAGCGCTGCTGCGGGTGGTACTCGGGGTAGGCGGCGACCTCGATGTGCCAGTCCTCGCCCTGGGTCTTGCGGATGAACTCGATCAGCTCGCTGGCATAGCGGAACTCGCCCGCCGTGGCCATG
Source organism: Leptothrix sp. (in: b-proteobacteria) (assembly GCA_013822265.1). Lineage (GTDB taxonomy): Bacteria > Pseudomonadota > Gammaproteobacteria > Burkholderiales > Burkholderiaceae_C > Rubrivivax. Next base: position 9,863 of record PNKD01000052.1, on the reverse strand, counting down.
CCGCTGGGCAGGTCGCCGCGCAGCGCGACGAGGCGCCTTATGCCCTGGGCGCGGTAGGTGGCCAGGATCTCGCTGATGCTCTGGGCCGTGCTGCCGATGCAGCTGAGATGCGGCGCGGCCTCGTAGCCCATGGCCGCGATGTCCTGCACCGTGGCCAGCGTCTTCTCGCGCGTGGAGCCGCCGGCGCCGTAGGTGACGCTGAAGAACTCGGGCTTGGCCGCGGCCAGTTCCTTCACCACCGTCTTGAGCTTCTCGCTGCCGACGGGTGTGTTGGGGGGGAAGAACTCGAAGCTGACGGGGATGGGGTTCATGGGGTGGCGGCCGCGGGCAGCGCGGCGTGCAGGTGGTTCATCAATCGGTCGATGTGGGTCGCGTCGGACTGCAGCAGCACACGGGCCGCCCACAGGGCCTGGGCGTCGTCGCCCTGTCCCGGCGGCAGGGCCATGTCGGCGGGCAGCGTCACGCTCAGCATTGCGGTGCGCACGGGTATCGACAGGCGCGCGGCGTCCAGGTCGGCCATCAGCGCCAGTTTGTCCAGCGGCCATTCGCGGCCGAAGCCCTTGGGGTCGATCAGCGCAAGCACCTGGGCATCGCCACGTTTCAGCCACAGCATGAAGTCGGGCGCGAAGCCGTTGTCGCGGTACAGCCGCAGACCGCCGGCGCCGGGGTTGCGCAGCAGGTAAAGGTGTGTGCCTAGCCAGCGCACGTTGGCGTGCTGGCCTTGCCACCAGGCACGCAGGTTCCAGGCGAAGGCGGTTTCGCCGGCGTTCAAGGCCGGCGGGCGGATCGTGACGGCCGGGTTGGGCAGCCAGTCGGGCGCGTCGAACAGGCCGATCTGCGCTTCGGGGCCGGCCGGCAAGGCCGCTGCCCGCAGGCCCTGTTCAGCCAGCAAGGGCGAGAACAGGTGCGGCAGGCCATGCAGGCGCGGCAGCGGCAGCCTCAACTCGTCGCGCGCCAGCTTTGTGGGGTCGTCCAGCAGGGCCTGCACCTGCGCGCCCACGTCGGCCAGCCGGCCGCCGTGCTGCAGCAGCACGGCGCTCACGTCATCCAGCAGCGAAGGCTCGCACAGGCCCTGGGCCACCACCTCGCGCACCGCGGCCAGGATGCTGTCGTTCACACTGCGCGCGACGTCGATCTCCACCCGCCAGGCGCAGGTCGGTGCGCCGGCCACGATGTGGTGCGGCAGCCCCGCATGGGTGGCGTTCAGTGGCACGGCGGCCAGCGCGTGCATGCCGGCGCGTCGCTCGGCCTGCCGCCAGGCCCGCAGCAGGCCGCGCTCCAGCGCTGACTTTGCGGCTGCGGCCCGCCGCGCCGCGCCCAGCGTCGCATCGTCGAACCAGCCGCGCGGCGCGCTGGCGCTGCAGCGTGCCAGCCAGGCCTGCAACACCTGCCGGTTGAACACCAGCCCGTGCAGGCCCTGCTGGCGCTTCACCGCCAGCGCGTGTTGGTAGGCCGCCTCTTCGCCCAGGAATCCGGCCAGCGGACGGCCGAGTTCCAGCGCCGGCCCCAGCACTTCCGTGGGCCCCAGGCCGGCCGACGCACGCAGCCCCGGGTCCACCCGCAGCGCCTCGGGCGCCACGGCAGCGGGGTCGAAGGGCATGGCCTCGGCCAGCCGGCCGGCATTTGCCGCCAGCGTGTGCAGCCCCAGCGTGTGGATGGGTCCGTGTTCCTGCACCGGTACGTGCAGCACTTGCGGCTGCACGCCTTCGCGCGCCAGCGTGTCCAGAAACCGCTGCAGATAGTCGGCCCGCACACCAAACACCTGCAGGCTTTGCAGCACCTGCACCGGCAGCGGCGCGTCTTGCTCGCGTTTCAGGCTGAACCCGCGCCCGCGCAGCCGCACGCCACGGCCGAAGAGCTGCACGATCTCGGCGCCCGGGCTGCGCCCGACATTCATCAGGCCCAGGGCACTGACGCGCCAGCTGGACCAGCCTTCGATGAACATCTTGGCGCCTATCAGCACCGAAATGCGCTCGTCGCCGTCCAGCCGCGCAAACAGGCTGCCGGCCATGCGGTCGGGTTCGCCCAATGCGGCCACGCCCACGCGGTCCAGGGTCTCGGCCAGTTTCTTCGCCTCACCCACGCGCACCAGGCCGAAGTAGGCGTCGGTGGGCGCGCCCAGGCTCTTCAGGCCCACCTCGTTGGCGCCCAGCAGGTGCAGCGTCAGCGCGCCGGGGCCGCCGAAGACGCTGTGAGCCAGCTCGGCGGCGACATCGGCGGCGGCCTGCCCGCGCTGGGCCATGCGCTCGCGCAGCCAGCGCAGATCGAGTGGCGGCAGGCCGATGCCGGTCTGCACCGGGTCGGCGCCGTCGAGAACGGTTTGCAGCTGCTGCGCCAGCCAGGCCGGTTCGCTACAGGCGCGCGCCAGAAAGCGCACCAGCAGCGCCACGTCCGCATCCCCGTCGCCGGCAGTCACGTCCTTGCCCACGCAGGCCAGCAGCGGCGCCGCGGCCATCACCTCGCGTGCCAGCGCACCGTGTTCGTGCCAGGCCAGGCGCTGCTGGTGGAAGGCCAGCAGCCCGGCGGCCAGCGCGAAGTCGGCGCCGGCCTCGGCGCGGGCGTTGATCTGGCGCGGCTGCTTGCCGTAGCCCTCGCGCCAGAAACGCGCGTAGCCGAAGTCGATGGCCACGCAGCGCGCGTATTCGTCGTACAGATCGGTGTCCTTGTCGGCGATCTGTGCGAAGGTGGCCGAATACTCGAACGTGAAGCCGGCCTGCGCCTCGGTGGCGCCTGCGGCCAGCGCCTCGCGCACGGCGCGCCAGTCGCGCTCGCCGCCGCTGTTGCCGCCCTTGTGGCCTTCGTCCACCAGCAGCAGGTTGGGGCCCTCGTAGCGGGAAGTGGCTTCGCTCACACCCTTCTTCGGCCGCTTGGCGCCGGGCGCATCGACATAGAACTTGGTGATCTCGGCCACCCGCACGCCCAGCCCGCCCAGCCCCGAGGCCTGCAGCTCCTCGGTGTGCTGTCGGCTCAGCGATGCATTGGGCGTCAGCAGCAGCACGCTCTGCGGCTGGAACAGGCCGTGCGCGATGAACTGCCGCAGGTTCAGGTGCAGCACCAGCGTCTTGCCCGCGCCGGTGGCCATGAAGCAGGCCAGCTTGCGTGCGTCGGCGGCGGTGTAGCTTGGCAGGTGCGGCAGGTCGCGTTCGCGCAGCGCTTCCAGCCGCGCCACGTGGGTGGCGGCGTCGGCGGCCAGGGCTTCCAGGTGCCATTCGGTCACCGCGCAGGCCAGCCACTGGAAGTGCGTCAGGCGAAAGGGCTGCGGCGCTGCGCCCGTGGCCAGCGCGTGCGCGGCACGGGCCGTACCGATGGCGGCTTCATGCGCACCGATGGCCAGGTCCCAGCGGCGCAACGCCTCGGCCGGCACGCTGCTGCCCGGCAGGGTGGCCAGCATGCGGGCGCAGGCGCTGCTGCCGGCGGCGTCGCGGCCGGGGCTGTGGGCGGGCTGAGCGGGGTCGTCGGTTTCGGCCAGGCGGCGCAGCAATTCGGGTTCACGCTGGCCGAAGCCGGCCGCGAAGGCGCGCGGCAGCAGCAGGCTGCGCACGAAGGCCGGGCGCGCCGACACCGCCCGCGGCGTGGGCCGGGCCGCCGCCTTCGAGGCGGTACGCGGGCTGCGGCGCGTGGCCATGCCGTTCAGGCCTGCCCGCTGAAGGCCGGGTCGCGCGCCCACATGGCCTGGGCCAGCGCGGCGTCCAGGCTGAAGCCCCGTTCACCTTCGCCGCTGAGCAGCAGGTCGCGGTTGTGGTGCACGCAGGCGTAGCCGGCCAGCGCGCGGCCGAATTCGGCCTGCACGGCGGCCAACAGCCAGTCGCGCTCGGCCTGCATCAGGGCGGCCAGTGCGGCCGGGGCCAGCGTGTCGGTGTCGTGTTCACGCAGCAGCAGCAGTTCCAGCGGCACGGCGCTGGCGGGCTGGCCGGGCCGGTGCGGGCGCACTTCGGCCAGCAGTGCAGACCCACCACCGGCGCCGGCCGGCCGCGCCAGCCGGCGCAGGCGCACCGGGTGCAGGCCCAGCAGCAGCAGCGCGGTGTGCAGCAGGTCCACCGGGCGTTCCACCGCCTGCCCTTCCCACACCGTGGGCAGGCGGTAATGCAGCGGGCGGGCCAGTGCGGCGGTGCTCAGGCGCACCGGGTTGGCGGCGTCCTGCGCGTCGGCGATGTAGCGCAGCAGCGCGTCGAAGCCGGCCAGTTCGGCCTGACCAGCCTCGGTCGCGGTGCCAGGCAGGGCCAGCGCGTCCAGGCTGTCTTCGTAGCGTTCAATGCGCAGCACCTGCACCACGGGCAGGGTGCGACGCGACCAGTGGGCTTCGGGGTCTTCGCCGGCGGCGGCGTCATGCTGCACGCCTTCCTTGGGCTGGCCGCCCTTCCACTCCGGGCAGGCCATCACCTTGGCCACGCGCGGCAGCGTGACGGTGTCGAAGTACTCGCCCTGTTCGACGAGGATGAACTTGCGTTCACCGCCGTCGTCGCGGTTCAGGTTGATGACGGCGTGGGCGGTGGTGCCGGAGCCGGCGAAGTAGTCGAGGGTGGTTGAACCTCGGTCCGTCATGAACGGCAGCAGGTACTCCAGCAATTCGGTCGGTTTTGGGTTCTTGAAAATTTCGCGCGAGCCGAAGAGCCTATCGAGCGTGTTGGAACCTTTGCGTGCGTCTAGGTGAAGGACGCTGCGTAGCGGAAAGCGAACTTCCCTCAGGTAGACCTTCAGTTCAGGGATCTTGGTTTCGTCTTCGCCAAAAATGAGCCTCCCTTCGCGCTGGAACCTGTCCATCGTTTCCTTGGGAAAGCGCCACCCCCAGTACGGCTTTGCACAGGCCCGGCCGGTCACGGGATGAATCACCTCATCCGTGTACCCGGGCTTTCCAGGGTTGTCCATGTTCCTTCGCGCGGCGAAGGGACCAGCTTCATCCACGCGTCTATACCTGTACAGGTCACCCAGTTCCTCGCGCCGTGCACTAGTGAAAGTCTCGAACTGCCCTTGGCGCTCGGCAAGACTCGTCGTCTCGGCGCAGATTCTTTCGTATTCGGCCAGCATAAGATGCTTGACCGCACTGCCAGATGTGCTCCACGACTCTTCCTGCGCATTGATCGAAGCAGCGTAAGCCAGCACATATTCATGCTCGATGGCAATACGGGTTGGGTTGTTGTCGGTGGCACCCTTCCATACCAGAGCACCAAGGCGTGCAGCCGCTCCAAGCTGAGCGTCGCAAATGGTTGTCAGGCCGGTACGCTCGCATTCGTCGATGCTGGAGAGCATTACTCCGTTCGAACGAACAAGTCTTGTGCTCAGCCCGACTCTCTCGTCGAGCATCGTGTGCCAGGTCGAGTGCTCGCAACCGTCCTTGTAGAGAAACCCATCCTTGCCCGTGTTGTACGGTGGATCGATGTAAATGCAGTTCACTGCTGCCCGCCACTGCGCGTCCAAAGTTCGCAATGCCGCGTAGTTGTCGCCGTGCACCAGCACGCCGCCTAGCGCCGCCTGCAGGTCGGGCACAGCGGCCAGCACGGCCCAAGCGAAGCGGTCGTCGAGCAGCGCCGTGTCCAGCGGCAGGTGCGGGCAGCGCGCCAGCAGCTCGGGCCCGCTGGCCGTGCTGCCCTCGGGCTCGCCCAGCCACTGCCGCCAACGCGCCACTTGTGGGGCGTGCGCGGCGGCCTGCTCCACCAGCGACTCGCCTTCAGGCCCCAGCCCGCGCAGCCAGGAGCACATCACCAGGTAGCCGGCCTGCATGACGAACTTGCGCTTCTCGAACAGCGCCGCCTGCAGGTCTTCCAGCGCGTGCAGCACGGCTATGACGGCGCGGCCGATGCTGCGGCAGATGGACAGCTTGCCGCGTTCGCGTGCCAGCGCGGCGTCGGGCAAATCCCACAGATTCACGAACTCGGTCTGCAGGTAGGTGTCGAGTTCTTCGCGCAGAAAGCGGCCCAGCTGCGGGTGCACGAAGAAGTCGGTGGTCTGGCCCTTCACGTAGCGCAATGCGTGCTTGGCCAGCAGCGCGGCGTCTATCGGCGCGGGCACGGCGGCGGCGGCCAACCAGGCGTTCAGCACGCGGTCCTGCACGTTGGCGCCTTCGGCCGGGTCGGTAGCGTCGGCGTCGTTGGCCGCGTCGATGTCGCTGGCTCCGGCGTTGCCGGCTGCAAGCGTGGTGCTGGCTGCCTGTGCGCCACGCCGCTTCTTCGTGCCGCCTGCGCACACCAGTTCTTCTTCGCTCAACACGCGGTGCTCGAAGGCCAGCCGCCACTCGGCGGGGTGGTCCGGGCAAGGCGGCTGCAGCGCCACCGGCACATAGTGCCGCTGCGCGCCTTTGGCGTTGTCGCGCTCCACGCTGGCGGCCTGCACCAGCAGGCGCACACGCACGCTGCCGGGCTGCTGGTAGGCATAGCCGGCGAAGCGCTCGCCGCTCTTCACGTAATGGCTGCCCTTGGTGGCCCAGTGGAAGTGGGTGTCGCTGCCGTCGTAGGGCACCACGTAGCGGCCAGCCTTGCCGCGGCGCGGGCGGGGTAGGAAGTCGCCGCTGTCGTAGTAACGCGCAAAGAACGTGTAAAGAGCGTTGAAGAGGCGCGCTTGTTCGTCTTCGCCCGCCGTGCCCGGCAGGGCGGCCAGCTCGGCGTCGATGCGCGCGGGCAGTTCTTCGGCCAGGAAATTCTCTACGGTGGCGCGGCGGTGGTTCAGCACGCGGTAGATGCCGAAGTCGAGTTCGGCCGCGTCCATCTCCAGGATGTCGCGCTTGAGCAGGGTCAGAAAACGGTCGCGGGCGGAGGACATGGGGCGGGCGTTCAGTCTGGCCGGCCCAGCGCGCGGGCGGCGGCATCGGCAAGGCGTTTGTCGAATGTGATCAGCGGGGCGTTCAGCTGCAGGGCCAGCGCCAGATAGGCGGCGTCGTAGGCCGTCAGTGTGTGTTTCTGGGCCAAGTCGAACAACGTGCCGGGATCGGCATCGTGCAGCACGATGCGCTGTTCGGAGAAGGCCTCAAGCCCTGCGCGTGCGACGTCTTCGGGCACGCCGGACCGGCACTTGTTGCGTGCAACGTTGGCCAGCTCACAACCCAGCAGCGCGGGCGCGTGCAGGGTGCGGCCCGCCAATTGCAGGCGGGCTTCTGAGGCGGCTTCTTCGGCCCACAGCACCGCCGCGATGACACTGCAGTCGACCACGGCCGGCGGCAGCTGCGTCCATGCCGCGGCCGGCTCTGCCACGTAGAGCACACGGGGTGCCGGCCGCGCGCTGCGGCTCATCGGGCGTCGCGATCTGCACGCACGATGTCGGCAGCCAGGGGCGCGCGCGCCAGCGTGGGGTGGGGCGTCCAGCCGGCGGCCTGCCGCTCAGCCATCAGTTGCTCCACGGTCTTCCATCCCTGAACCCAGCTGCGGGCACCGCCGGACGGCGACTCGGGGCCCCGGGCAGGTGCGGCGGGGTCAACGCTGCTGGCGGCTTCGATGATGGCCATCAGCTCGCCCTGAAGTGACCGGTGATTGCGGGCCGCCCGCTGGCGCAGCCGCTCGGCCAGGTCGTCAGGGACGTCCTTGATTGAAAGGTTGACACTCATGATTGGCACCAAAATGAATCCACGGAGGCATTTTGGCTCCATGAATGTACCAAGGTCAACCGTCGACCGAAGACGTGCCTTGCCCCAACGGCGGCACGCCATGGGTGCGTCGACGGTGTGGCTGCGCGCTGCCCTCACCCGTGAAATCGGGCTCGGGCCTTCGTGCGGCGTGACGGTCCTTGCGGACCCTCACGTCCGCATTCAGTACCTGTAGGTTTCGGGCTTGTAGGGGCCGGCCTTGGGCACGCCGATGTATGCCGCCTGCTCGTCGCTCAGCTCGGTGAGCACGGCGCCCACCTTCTTAAGGTGCAGGCGCGCCACCTTCTCGTCGAGGTGCTTGGGCAGCACGTAGACCTTGCCGTTCTCGTAGTAGTCGCTGTGCGTGAAGAGCTCGATCTGCGCGATGGTCTGGTTGGCGAAGCTCGACGACATCACGAAGCTCGGGTGGCCCGTGCCGCAGCCCAGGTTCACCAGCCGGCCCTTGGCGAGCAGGATGATGCGCTTGCCATCGGGGAAGATCACGTGGTCGACCTGCGGCTTGATCTCTTCCCAGGTGCAGTCGGCCAGCGCCGCGACGTCGATCTCGTTGTCGAAGTGGCCGATGTTGCAGACGATGGCCTGGTCCTTCATCGCCGCCATGTGGGCCTTGGTGATGACGCTCTTGTTGCCGGTGGCGGACACGAAGATGTCGGCCTTGTCGGCGGCGTACTCCATGGTCACGACCCTGTAGCCTTCCATCGCGGCCTGCAGCGCGTTGATGGGGTCGATCTCGGTCACCCAGACCTGGGCGCTCAGCGCACGCAGCGCCTGCGCGCTGCCCTTGCCCACGTCGCCGTAGCCGGCCACGCAGGCCACCTTGCCGGCCACCATCACGTCGGTGGCGCGCTTGATGGCGTCGACCAGGCTCTCGCGGCAGCCGTAGAGGTTGTCGAACTTGCTCTTCGTGACGGAGTCATTGACGTTGATGGCACGGAACATCAGCGTGCCGGCAGCGCTCATCTCCTTCAGGCGGTGCACGCCGGTGGTCGTCTCTTCGGTGACGCCGATGATCTCGGCGCTCTTGCGGCTGTACCAGGTGGCGTCTTCCTTCAGCTTGGCCTTGATGGCGGCGAAGAGGATCTGCTCTTCCTCGCTGCCCGGCTTGTCCAGCACGCTCAGGTCCTTCTCGGCGCGTTTGCCCAGGTGCATCAGCAGCGTGGCGTCGCCGCCGTCGTCGAGGATCATGTTTGGGCCTTCGCCCTTCGCGCCCTTGGTGCCGAACTCGAAGATGCGGTGCGTGTAGTCCCAGTAGTCGACCAGCGTCTCGCCCTTGTAGGCGAAGACCGGCGTGCCCTTGACCACCAGCGCGGCGGCGGCGTGGTCCTGCGTGCTGAAGATGTTGCAGCTGGCCCAGCGCACCTCGGCGCCCAGGGCCTGCAGGGTCTCGACCAACACGGCGGTCTGGATGGTCATGTGCAGCGAGCCGGTGACGCGCGCGCCCTTCAGCGGCTGCCTGGCCGCGAACTCTTCGCGGATGGCCATCAGGCCGGGCATCTCCGTCTCGGCGATGCGGACTTCCTTGCGGCCCCAGTCGGCCAGCGACAGGTCGGCCACCGCGTATTCGTTGGTGTGCAGGGGTTTGAGAACGGCATTCATCGGTCAGGCTCCAGGCGGTTGAGGACCTGCACGACAAGCCTGAGGGGAGGACGGGCCACTCACCCACGACAGGGTCGTGCAGGTGAGCGCGGTTGCAATGAAGTTCTCCGAGCCTGGCCTTCTTGATGAAGGTTGCAACGCTCCTCGGAGAGAGCGGCAATTCTAGCCACAAGCCCCGATTCGCGTGGGGCCTGAGGGCGCTGCCCGGCTCAGGCGTTGCTGGCTGGCGTGAATTCCTCCGCCTGCCCCGAGATCAGCGAGGCGCGCCCCACCAGCAGCGGGTCGACCGGGCCGATCACGGCCGCGTCCTTGTTGGCGTAGGGCAGGCGCTGCAGCAGGTAGCGCATGGCGTTGAGACGCGCGCGCTTCTTGCAATTCGACTTGACCACCGTCCAGGGCGCGTCGGAGGTGTCGGTGTGCACGAACATGGCCTCCTTGGCCATCGTGTAGGCATCCCACTTGTCCAGGCTGGCCAGGTCGATGGGGCTGAGCTTCCACTGCTTCAGCGGGTGCGCCTTGCGCTCCTTGAAGCGGCGGCGCTGCTCGTCGCGGCTGACCGAGAACCAGAACTTGAACACGCGCACGCCCGAGCGCACCAGGTGGCGCTCGAACTCCGGCGCCTCGCGCAGGAACTCGTCGTACTCGGCGTCGCTGCAGAAGCCCATCACCTTCTCGACGCCGGCGCGGTTGTACCAGC
>PNKD01000051.1 GCA_013822265.1 Leptothrix sp. (in: b-proteobacteria) | reverse complement strand
AGAACCTGCCGCCGCCGCCGAAGTTCGCGCCACCGCCGCCGTCGTTCGTGCCGCCGCCCGAGGTGAATGTCAACCCGCCGCCGTCGCCGGCACCGACGATCACGACGACCCAGGTCGCTCCGCCGGTGCAGGCCGTGACGGTGGCCCCGCAGGCCCCGCAGGCGCCGCCAGCCCCGCCGGTGGTGCGCCGCGTGGCCGCCCAGCCGGCCATCGCCAACGCCGCCAGTTGTGCGCCGACTTCCGACGACTACCCGAGCGCCGCGCGCCGCGCCGAAGCCACCGGCGTCACCCGCGTGCGCTTCTCCGTCGGCCCCGATGGCCGCCTAGCCAGCGCAGAGGTCGTCAAGTCGGCGGGCTCGACGCGTGAGCACAAGATGCTCGACCGCCTGGCCATGGCCAAGCTGAGCGAATGCAAGTTCAAGGCCGGCACCGACGAGAACGGCAAGGCGGTTGGCGCGTCGTTCGATGTCGAGTACGTCTGGAAACTCGACTGATCCCCTTTCCCACCCAAGAACGCGGCTGCAGCGCCGCGCGAGACCGTTCCTTTGGAGTCCACATGACCATGCAACACATCACCACCGCCCGTACGTGGGCGGCCAAGACCGGGGCCACGCTGCTCGCCGGCCTAGTCCTGGCCTGCAGCATGCCGGCGCTGAGCTTCGCGCAGGCGGCCTCCGAACCGGGCGCCACGGCCGCCCCGGCCGCGGCGCCCGCCCCGGCGGCACCCGTCGCCCCGGCGATCACCGAAGAAGCGGTGGACAACCCCTACGGCCTGAAGGCCCTGTGGGGCCAGGGCGACTACGTCGCCAAGGGCACGCTGGTGATCCTGGTCATCATGTCCATGGGCAGCTGGTACGTCATCTTCACCAAGCTGTTCGAACAGCGCTCGATGCTGAAGAGCGCGCGCGAGTCGTCCGAGGCCTTCTGGAAGGCCGGCTCCATCAAGGCGGGCGCCGCGTCGCTGATCGAGGGCAGCGCCTTCCACTACATCGCCAACCAGGGCATCAAGGCGGCCGACCACCATGAGGGCACGATGGTCGAGACCATCGACAAGCACACCTGGATCGGCATGTCGGTCGACCGTGCCGTGGGCAGCGTGCAAAGCCGTCTGGGCGACGGCATGGCCGTGCTGGCCACGGTGGGCTCCACGGCACCGTTCGTGGGCCTGTTCGGCACCGTCTGGGGCATCTACAACGCGCTGGTCAAGATCGGCATCAGCGGCCAGGCGTCCATCGACAAGGTGGCCGGCCCCGTCGGCGAGGCGCTGATCATGACCGCCATCGGCCTGGCCGTGGCCGTGCCCGCGGTGATGGGCTACAACTGGCTGCTGCGCCGCAACAAGAACGTGCTCGACCAGACCCGCGCTTTCGCCGGCGACCTGCAGAACGTGCTGCTGGCCGGGAAGCGGTGAGCCCCCGAGCTCGCTTGCGCTCGCTACCCCCCGAGGGGGCCGTCCGCCGACGGCCCGGCAGAGCCGGTTCCGTGGCGGGAAGCTTGGTCGCGTGCGCTGGCACGTTGGAGCCGTCGATATGTCGATGAACGTAGGATCCGCTGACGACAGCGGCGAAGAGCAGCTCAACAACACCATCAACACCACGCCCTTGGTGGACGTGATGCTGGTGCTGCTGATCATCTTCCTGATCACCATCCCGGTGGTCACGCAGACGATCAAGCTCGAGCTGCCGAAGGAACGCAACCTGCCGACGCAGACCAAGCCCGAGAACATCGTCATCGCGGTGAACCGCGACGGCGAGGTTTACTGGGGCCTGGAGCGCATGGCCGACAACGAGGCGCTGGTGAACCGGCTCAAGGTCGAGTCGGTGAAGGAACCCCAACCCGAGGTGCACATCCGCGGCGACTCGGACGTGCGCTACGAGTCCGTCGGCCGCGTCGTCGTGGCTTGCCAGCGGGCCGGCATCTTCAAGGTGGGCTTCATCACCGAACCCCCTGCCGGCGCCGGCGCCCGCCTGAACTAGGAGTAGACGACATGGCCATGAACGTGGGCGCCCCAGGGGGCGACGAGGACGGCGATGTCATGATGGACGTCAACACCACGCCGCTGATCGACGTGATGCTGGTGTTGCTGATCATGTTCATCATCACCATCCCCATCCAGACGCATGCGGTGAAGATGAACATGCCGGTGCCGAGCAATGCGGCGCCGCCGCCCAAGCCGCCGGAAATTGTCCGCATCGACGTCGACTTCGACGGCACGATCGGCTGGAACGGCGAGGTCATCGAGGCCGGCGACCGCGATGCCATCGAGTCGCGCCTGCAGGCGATTGCCGCGCTGCCCGACCAGCCCGAGGTGCATCTGCGCCCGAACAAGCTCGTCTTGTACAAACACGTGGCGATGATCATGGCCACGGCCCAGCGCCTGGGCGTGATCAAGATCGGCATCGTCGGCAACGAACAGTTCCTTTGACACACCAGAGACCCATGAAGAACCTGCGCGCCCTCACCTTGGCACTGGCCCTCGCCGGCGGCGTGCACGCGGCCTGCGCCCAGGGCCTGCGTGCCGAGGTCGGCAAGCCGCTGCAGCAGGCCGGCGAGTACTTGAAGGCCGGCAAGCACAAGGAAGCGCTGGCCAAGGTGCGCGAAGCCGAAGGCGCCTTGGGCGTCACCGCCGCCGAGCGTCAGACCATCGACACCATGAAGGCCGCCGCGGCGCAGCGAGCCGGCGACATGGCCACCGCGATCCAGGCACTGGAGTCGCTGGCTGGCCGCGCCAGCGGCGCCCAGCTCGGCCAGTACGCCGAGCAACTGGCATCGGCCTACGCCCAGCAACGCAACACGGCCAGGGCCACCGACTGGCTCAACAAGGCCATCGCCGCCGGCAACAACAGCCCGACCATCCGGCAGTTGCAGAGCTATCTGCAGGCCGCCAGCGGCGACTACGGCGCGATCGCACGCGACGCCAGCGCCGCTGTGGCGTCTGCGGAGAACGCAGGCCGCCGTCCGGAAGAAGGCGACCTGCTGCGCCTGGCCGACGCCCAGCAGCGCACCAACAACATGGCCGGCTACGGCAACACGCTCGAGAAGCTGCTGAGCTACTACCCGAAGAAGGACTACTGGAACGCCTATCTCGGCCGCCTGCCCCGCAAGGCAGGTTTTGCCGACCGCTTCCTGCTCGACGTGCTGCAGCTGCGCCTGGCCAGCGGCACCCTGACCAAGTCCGACGAGTACATGGAACTGGCGCAGCTGCTGATGCAGCAGGGCCTGGCCGCCGAGGCGCTGCGTGTCACCGAGCAGGGCTTCAAGGCCAAGGTGCTGGGGGTGGGCGCCGAGGCCGACCGCCACCAGCGCCTGCGCGATCTGGCAGTGAAGGAAGCCGCCCAGGCACGCAGCAAGCTCGACGGCCAGGCCAGCGAGGCTGCCGGCTTCAAGGAAGGCGACGGCCTGGTCAAGGTCGGCGTGGCCTACGTGTCGCTGGGCGAAGTCGACAAGGGCCTCGACCTGATCAAGCAGGGCATTGCCAAGGGCAACCTCAAGCGCCCCGAGGACGCCAAGCTGCGCCTGGGCCTGGCCCAGCTGGAGTCGCCCAAGACCAAGAGCGCCGGCGTGCAGACGCTGCGCAGCGTCAAGGGCAACGACGGCGTGGCCGACATCGCCCGGCTCTGGCTGATCACCGGCAACTGACGCCGGCACGCTGGCGCCTTTGCCCGACGAGCACCTGCAGGCCCTGGCCGATGGCGTCTACGCCATCGACACGGGTTTCCAGCGCGAGCGGTTCGACGCGGCCTTCCTGCTGGTGCAGGAGGGCCGCGCCGCTTTCATCGACACCGGCACGCAGCATGCCGTGCCGCGCCTGCTGGCGGCCCTGCGCGCGCTCGACCTGGACGTCGGCGCCGTGGACTGGATCATCCCGACCCACGTGCACCTCGACCATGCCGGGGGCGTCGGCGGGCTGCTGAGCCACTTGCCGCATGCACGCGTCATGGTCCATCCGCGCGGCGCGCGGCACCTCCTCGATCCGGCGCGGCTGTGGGCCAGCGCCAGCGCGGTCTACGGTGACGCCGAGATGCTGCAGTCCTACAGCCACGTCGTGCCCGTGCCGGCCGCTCGCCTGGACACCAGCCACGACGGCCTGACCATCGAACTCGCCGGCCGCCCGCTGCGCCTGGCCGACACCCGCGGCCATGCGCGCCACCACCATTGCGTGTGGGACGAGCGCACCCGCGGCTGGTTCACGGGCGACACCTTCGGCCTGAGCTACCGCGAGTTCGACACCGCGGCCGGCGCCTGGATCATGCCCACCACGACGCCGGTGCAATTCGAGCCCGAGCATCTGCAGGCCACCGTGCTGCGCCTGCTGGCCACCGAACCGGACTGCATGTACTTGACACACTTCGGCCGCGTCGGCGACGTGCCGCGCCTGGGTGCCCGGCTGCTGGCCCTGCTGAGCCAGATGGTGGACCTGGCGCGGTCGTTGAGGCACGCGCCGGGCCGCCATCGGGCGCTGATCGACGGCCAGTTCGAAATCTTCAGCCGCAGCCTCTCGGACCATGGCTGCGCCCTGCCGCCGGCAGAGATACGCCGCCTGCTGGCCATGGACCTCGAGCTCAACGCCCAGGGCATGGCGACCTGGCTCGATAGGCACGCACGCTGATCACTTCGCACTTCGTCACCGCCCGGTCGCCGTCTCGCGCATCGCCGTGCACCGTGTGGCACACGCTAGACTGCCCGCCCCGGCGCCCGTCAGGCGCCAGTACAGCGAGGAAACCAGCATGCCGAGCACGGGCGTTCACTTCGGTCTGCAGGGCCGCGTCGTCGTCGTCACCGGCGGCGCCCAGGGCATAGGCGAGGCTTGCGCGCACCGCCTGGTGCGCGACGGCGCGGCGGTGGCGCTGTGGGACCTGGCCGACGGCCCCGGCGAGCGCCTGGCGCAGGCGCTCGCCGCCGCCGGCGGCCAGGCGCACTACCAGCACTGCAACGTTGCCGACAAGGCCTCGGTGGACGCCGCGCTGGCGGCCACGCTGGCGCGCTTCGGCCAGGTCGACGGCCTCGTCAACAACGCCGGCATCTTCAAGGCCGCGCCCTTTCTCGACATCACCGAAGCCGACTGGGACGCCGTCATCGCCGTCAACCTCAAGGGCAGCTTTCTCGTCGGGCAAGCCGTGGCGCGTGAGATGGTGAAGCGCCGTTGCGGTGCCATCGTCAACATGAGCTCGGTCAACGGCACGCTGACCATTCCCACCATCGCCAGCTACAACGCCAGCAAGGGGGCCATCAACCAGCTCACGCGCGTGATGGCCTTGTCGTTTGCCGACCAGGGCGTGCGCGTCAACGCGGTGGCCCCCGGCACCATCGCCACCGAACTGGCCCAGGCGGCGGTGCTGACCAGCGAAGAGGCCAAGGCCCGCATCATGAGCCGCACGCCGATGAAGCGCCTGGGCGAACCGGGCGAGATCGCCGACGTGGTGGCCTTCCTGCTCAGTGACGCCGCCAGCTACATGACGGGCGAGATCGTCGTCGTCGACGGCGGACGCATGACGCTGAACTACACCGTGCCGGTGTAGCCGCCGGCACGGCCCGCGTGTCGTTCAGCCGGCCGCTTTCGTCTCGCGGGCCAGCGCGGCTGCGATCTGCGGCAGGTGCATCAGCCGCCAGCGCCCAGCAGGCGCAGCGTGGCATCGGTGCCCTCGACTTCGAGCCGGCACCGATCCGAGCCGGTCATGCTGGCGTCACCGGTTCCGCGCCTTGGCCACGACGCCGCATGGCGCCAGCCCGGGCACCTAGCGGCGCCCGATCAGCAACCCGACCAGCACGCCGACGCCGGCAGCCACGCCGATGGACGGCCACGGATGCTCGTGCACGTAGTTGTCGGCCTTGCGTCCGGCGGCCTTGGCGCGTTCGATCGCGTTTTCCTGCAGCTCCATCAGGCTGTCCTTGGCCTGCAGCAGCCGGGCACGCACACGCTCGCGCGTGGCGACGGCCTCGGTACCCACTTCGCCGGCACTCAGCTTCAGCAATTCCTCGGCGTCATGGATGACGTGCCTGAGGTCGGTCACCAACTTGTCGCGATGCATGTCGGTCATCGTGTTCATCTCTACTCCTTTGGCGCTTGAGAGCGCCAAACTACCTCGAATCACAGCCCGTTCCGCAAGCTGTTCGACGAAGAAATTGTGGTTGGTCAATCGACTGGCCTGTTCGTGCCGATGAATTCCACCTTGCTCCCGCACCGGATCGATACTGCGCGTGTCATGCTGGATGAATCGTCCTGACCCGAGTTGTCCATGCGTGCCTGCAAGCTGATCCTGGCCGGGCTGCTGAGCCTGTCGGTGAGCACCGCTTGGGCCGGCGCGCCCGCTGCCGCGGTGGCGGCCAGCGCGCCGCCGCCGGGCGGCACGGGCGCCGCGGCCCCGGCCCCTGCGCTCGAGTCAGCCCGCGAGGGTGTTCGCGCGGCGGCCGAGTGGCTGGCCAGCGGCGTCGACAGCTGGTTCGGCGACAAGCCCTTCAAGGACGGCGGCAAGGTCAGCGACGGCCGGCTGAGCCTGAGCGTGCTCAAGCGGCAAGACACCGGCAACGATGTCAACCTGCGCTTCAATGCCCGCTTCAGGCTGCCCAATGCCGAGAAGCACACCTACCTCTTCATCGGACGCGACAGCCGCAGCGACGTCGTCAGCGACCAGCCCGCGGCCCTGTCCAAGCTGGACCGGCTGCTGCGCGAAGGCACCGGCGACCAGACCTTCTTCGCCGGCATCGGCCGCACGCTGACCGAGGCGCTCGACTTCAGGTTGGGACTCCGCGGCGGGCTCAAGCCCTACCTGCAGGCCCGCTACCAGCGCCCATGGGCACCGGGACCCGACGACGACATCGAGTTCCGGCAAACCTTCTTCTGGTCGCTGAGCGATCGTCTCGGCTCGACCACGGCGTTGTCTTACGAACACGCCTTCTCGCCGACCTGGGTCGGCCGCTGGCTCAACGCCGCCACCATCACGCAGAAGGACAGCCGGTTCGCCTGGCAAAGCACCGTAGGCCTGTACAAGTCGCTGGGCGACCATCGCCTGGTCACGCTCGAAGGGCTGGTCCTGGGCAAGGAGGGCTCGGGCGTCGCGTCCACCGATTTCGGCCTGCAGGTCAAGTGGGCGCAGCCCGTGTACAAGGACTGGCTGGTGATGGAACTGGTGGCCGGCCACTTCCGGCCACGACCCGATGCGCAGACGGCGCGTGGCCGCGCCTGGGCGCTGGGCGCCGGGTTGAGGCTGCGGTTCTGAGGGCCCCGCTAGCGGGCGCGGGGTTTGACGTCGCCGCAGCTGGCCCCCAGCCAGCGGGCGCGGTGCTCCATCTCCATGCGCTCGGGCCGGCCCTGCGCAACGGTGGTGAGCAGCGTGCGGCCGTGGTGGGCCTTGTCGCTGTCGAGCGTGTATTCACCCTCGCCGCTGCTCTGGCGTTCTCCGGTGCAGGCGAACTTGAAGCGCACCGTCTTGCCGCTGCGCTCCTGGCTCAGCTGACGGCAGTTGGCGTCGGCCTGCGGCATCTCGTCGCGTGCCGCCTGCTCCGGGGTCAGGCAGACCTTCACCACCATGGGCTGGCCCGCGCCCTGGCCCATGCCCATGCCCATGCCTTGCCGGCCCATCATGGCCTCGAGCTGCTTGCGCTTCTCGGGCGGCATGGCGGCCAGTTGCTCCTGCATGCGCGCCATGCCGGCCTCCATGCGGCCGCTGCTGGTCTTCATCGTCACGCTGTGCTCCCACAGCCCCGGGGACAGCTTCTGCGCCACCGCATGAGGCGCGGCAAGAGCGATGGCCAAGCCGAGGTACGTGGGCGCGAGACAGTTCGACAGCGTCTTCATGGCTTGGGGCTCCCAGGATGAATCGTCGTGCGCATCAGCTCGGACATGGCGCGGGCGTCGGCCGTACCCTCGGCGAGACCGGTGGCGACGCCCTGGCGATCGGGCTCGCTGCGGTTCTGGCTGATCTTCCATTTGCCCAGCAGCCGCTGCACCGGGATCTCGATGCCGACGATAGCGCGCAGCAGCTGCTGCACGAAGTCGGCCGGGGCATCGCCCACGGCCCAGGGCCGGGCGAACTCGGCTTCGTGGTGGTCGGTCAACCCGGACACCAGCGCGTGCAGCCAGGGCGCGTCTTCCACCGCGCGCAGCACGCCGTGGGCGTGCACCACGGCGTAGTTCCAGGTCGGCACGACCTTGTGCGTGGCGGCCTTGCTCGGGTACCACGACGGCGTGACGTAGGCCTGCGGCCCGTTGAAGACCGCCAGCACCGGCTGCCCGGCCGCCAGCTGCCACAGCGGGTTGGCACGCGCCACGTGGCCGCGCAGCGTGCGCGTGGCGGGGTCGAACTCCAGCGGCAGGTGGTCGGCCGTGGGCTCACCGCCCTGCACGCTGACCAGCGTGGCCAGCGGGTGCGACGCCATCAGCGCCTGCAGCGCCCGCTCGTCGGTCTGCGCGAAGTGCGCGGGCAGGTACATCGCAAGCGCTGCCGCGGCGCGTGATCACCAGGCGCCGACGTTGGGCATGGTGGCCCAGGGCTCGGCCGGCGGCAGGGCCGCACCGGCCTGCAGCAGTTCGATGGAGATGCCATCGGGCGAGCGCACAAAAGCCATGCGGCCGTCGCGCGGCGGACGGCTGATCGTCACGCCGTGCTCGACGAGGCGCCGGCAGGTGGCGTAGATGTCGTCCACCGCGTAGGCGATGTGGCCAAAGTTGCGGCCGCCGGTGTAGGCCTCGGCCGTGCCGTCGGCCGCGGGCCAGTTGTAGGTGAGCTCGATCTGCGCGCTGTGGTCGCCGGGCGCTGCCAGGAACACCAGCGTGAAGCGGCCGGCCTCGTTGTCGCGGCGCGAGAGCAGGTCCATGCCCAGCGCGTCGCGGTAGAAACGCAACGAAGCCTCGATGTCGGTCACGCGGACCATGGTGTGCAGGTATTCCATGGGTCGATTGTGGCGGCTTGCCGGGGTCAGGGCACCTGGTGGCCGATGCTGGCCTGCCACACGCGGTACCAGTCCTCGGCCGATATCTTCACGTCCACCGCCGCGGCCGCCTCGCGCAGGGCCTGCAGGCGTCCCGAGCCGGTGATGGGCACCGGCCGCGACGGATGCCGCATCAGCCAGGCGTAGGCCATGGTGGCCACCGGCACGCCCCGCGCATCGCCCAGCGCCTGCAGCACGGCGCGCACGCGCAGCGCCTGTTCGTCGGTGCCCGTCAGCAGCCGCCCGCCTGCCAGCGGCGACCACAGCATAGGGCGCAGGCCAAGGTCGACGCACTGCTCCAGCGTGCCGTCGGCCAGCGCCCGCATCTGCAGCGGCGAGAACTCGATCTGGTTGGTCACCAGCGGGTGGCGCCGACGCAGCAGCGCCAGCTGCCCCGGCGTGTGGTTGCTGAGGCCGAAGTGCAGCACCTTGCCCGCGGCCAGCAGCTCGCGAAAGGTCTCGCCCAGTTCCTCGGGGTCCATCAGCAGGTCGGGCCGGTGGATCAGCAGCAGGTCGAGGCGGTCGGTGCGCAGTGCCTGCAGCGAGGCGTCAACGCTGGCCAGCACATGCGCTCGAGAACTGTCGTAGCTCTTGATGGCGTGGCCCGGCCGCTGCGAGTGAACGAGCTTGATGCCGCACTTGCCGACGATCTGCAAGCGGTCGCGCAGCCCGGGTGACGTCGCGAAGGCCGCGCCGAACATCGCCTCCACCGCGTAGCCGCCGTAGATGTCGGCGTGGTCGAAGGTGGTGATGCCCAAGTCCAGCGCCTGCGACATCCAGCCCGCCAGGCCGCCCGCATCCAGGCCCCAGTCGCCGGCACGCCAGGTGCCGGCGGCCACCGGTGAGAAGTTCACGCGCCGCTCACGGCCGCAGGTCGCCGGCCAGGCTGGCCAGCGTCTCGGCCTGCACGTTCACGTGCACCGGGTAGTTGGTGTGGTCGCAGCCGATCTTCACCGCCGCGCCGGCGCGCACGGCCTCGCGCTGCACCGGGCTGAACTCGAAGCGCACGAAGTGCACGGCCGAGGTCTTCTCGGCGTTCTCGCGTTCGAGGTCCTCGTCGGCGATGGCGTAGATGCGCGGGTGGCCTTCCACTTCGACGAAGAGGCGGTCCTCGACGCCGATCAGCCGCCCCAGTTCGCGCTTGCGCTCGTGCGGGTCGGGGTACTCGATGAGCATCGTCGCCTTCCAGTTGCTGCCATCGGGCACCAGCGGCGCGTAGGCGTCGATCTCGCCCTGCTTGCCTTGCTCGTCGAAGATCTTCTCGATGTGCAGCATCTCCTGGATCTGGCGCCGTATCGAGGCTTCGTCCTCGAACTGCAGCGTCATGTGCTCGCCCAGGTGCACGCTGCGCAGGCGGCGGTGCGCGATGGCCTCGGCCTTGCTCGACTTGCGAATCTTGGCGTAGGCCTCCAGCGCGAGCAGGTTGTCGGGCGTGATGCGGGAGTTCAGGGTCGTCATGGGTACGGCTCCGGTGGGTCAGGCCAGCCCGTAGGCGATACGGACCAGCGACAGGGGGTGCTGCAGCGCCTTGGCCGGCGTGCCCGCCTCGGCCATGCCTTGCGCGATGTGATGGCCGGCCATCGGGCAATCGCTGCCGATGTAGTCGGGCTCGTCCTTGGCCATGTTCTTGAAGACCGCCTTGCCGATCTTCATCGCGATCTTGTGCGTCGGCGTCTTCACGCCGTAGGTGCCGGCGTGGCCGCTGCAGCGCTCGACGGTGTTGAGCCTGACCTCGACGGCCTGGCCGATGAGCTTGAACATCTCCTCGGTCTTCTTGCCGATGTTCTGCACGCGGCCATGGCAGGGGATGTGATAACTCACCTTGCCGAGTGCGGCCTTGAAGTCGGTATTGAGCAGGCCGTCCTTGTGGCGCGCGATGAAGTACTCGAAGGGGTCGAACATGGCCTGCTTGACGAGCTGCGTGTCGGCGTCGCCCGGGAACATCAGCGGCAGTTCCTGCTTGAACATCAGCGTGCAGCTGGGCACGGCGGTGACGATGGCCCAGCCTGCACGCGCGTACCTGGCCAGCACCGGCATGTTGGCCTTCCAGGCCTTCTCGACCGAAGGCAGGTCGCCCAGCTCCAGCTTGGGCATGCCGCAGCACTGCTCCTTGTCGACGATCTCGTAGGGGATCCGGTTGTGGTCGAGCAGCTTGATCAGGTCGGCGCCGATGCCGGGCTCGTTGTAGTTGATGAAGCAGGTGGAGAAGATCGCCACCTTGCCCGGCGTGCGCTCGCCGTTGACGGCCACGAAGGTGGTGTTGTTCATCGCCCGGCCCCAGCGAAAGCGCTGCGGCGCCAGGCCGGGCATCCAGGCCTCGGGGTGCACGCCCAGAGCCCCGTCCATCCGCTGGCGCGCAAACGCGGTCTTGTTCACCGCATTGACGACATCGACGACGATGGGGATGCCCGCGAAGCTGCCGTGGACATCGGTGCTGGCGAGGAACTTCTCCTTGGCGCCGACCTCGCCCTTGGCGAACTTGATCGCCTTGGCACGCAGCATCAGGTGCGGGAAGTCGAGGTTCCACGCGTGCGGCGGCGTGTAGGGACACTTGGTCATGTAGCACAGGTCGCACAGGTAGCACTGGTCGACGACCTGCCAGTAGGCCTCCTTCTTGACGCCGTGCACCTCGCCATCCGCGGTGGCGTCGACCAGGTCGAAGAGGTTGGGGAAGCTCTGGCACAGGCTCACGCAGCGGCGGCAGCCGTGGCAGATGTCGAACACGCGCTCCATCTCATCGAAGGCCTTCTTCTCGTCATAGAAGTCGGGGTCCTTCCAGGCTATCGGGTGCCGGGTGGGGGCTTCGAGGTTGCCTTCGCGCATGGTGCGGTCCGTGTGGTTCGGGATGCAGGAACGAACAAGGGGCGCGAGGCCCCTTGTTCAACGGCGTCATGGGCGTGGCGCGGAACTCATTCGGCGAGCACCGGGTCCACGCATGTCGCTGCGCCGGTCAGTCGACGAGCGCGTCGAGCGCCTTCTGGTAGCGGTTGGCGTGCGAGCGCTCGGCCTTGGCCAGCGTCTCGAACCAGTCGGCGATCTCGTCGAACCCCTCGTCGCGCGCCTGCTTGGCCATGCCCGGGTACATGTCGGTGTACTCGTGCGTCTCGCCGGCGACGGCGGCCATCAGGTTCTGGCGGCTGCTGCCGATAGGCAGGCCGGTGGCCGGGTCGCCCGAGCCGTTCTCGAGGAACTCGAGGTGGCCGTGCGCGTGGCCCGTCTCGCCTTCGGCGGTGGAACGGAACAGCATTGCGACGTCGTTCTGGCCTTCCACGTCGGCCTTGTTCGCGAAATACAGATACCGGCGGTTGGCCTGCGATTCGCCCGCGAAGGCGTCCTTCAGGTTTTGCTCGGTCTTGGAACCTTTCAAGCCCATGTCGTGCTCCTTGTGTGCTGACAGTCTGTCGGGCGCCCAGACGGACGCGACCGAAGGAATACCTTAGCGCCATCGGCCGCGCCCGGCCAATGCATCGGCTCAATAAAGCTCATAGCGGCGGGTTTTCCCGAGGGGCGCCGATCTGCCGGTGTGCCGGCGCGGGTGCAAGTCAGCGCAGGCCCACCAGCCGCAGCGCCAGCCCGTGCAGACGGGCACGCGCGTCGGCCAGCCCCTCGACCACCGAGAAGTGGTTGGCCCCCGGCAAGGTCTCGCACACCGGCACGGCGGTCGGGCCCCACACGTCGCGGATGAGCGCGTTCTGGCGCAAGAACTCCTCGCTCTCGTCCAGGCCGACGGTGGCGTAGAGCCTGACACCCTTGGGCCGCGGGAAGAAGGCCGGGCTGAGCCGGCGCACGGCCGCCGGCGTGAGCTTCAGGTCGGCATTCACCGAAGCCACGTGGCGCAGCGGCTCGAGGTCGTAGAGGCCGGAGATCGAGAGCGCGCCGGCCAGCGGCTGGGCCGGCAGATCGTCGCCCACGTCCTTCCAGCGGCACGACAGCAGCATCGTCGCGAGGTGGCCGCCCGCCGAATGGCCCACCACGCCCAGCCGCGAGGCATCGGCGCCATGGGCCGCGGCGTGGCGGCAGACCCAGGCCACGGCCCGCGTCATCTGCAGGGCGATGTGCTCGACGCCCACCGCGGGGCACAGCGCGTAGTTGGGCAGTACCACGGTGGCGCCAGCGGCGTTGAGCGCCGGCGCGATGAACGAGAAGTCGGCCTTGTCCAGCGAACGCCAGTAGCCGCCATGGATGAACATCAGCACCGGTGCGCCTGGCGCGGCGGCCGCAAAGACGTCCAGCGTCTCACCCGGCCCGTCGCCATAGGCGACGTCGAGCAGGGCCGGGCCCTTGCTGCGCGCCAGTGCCGAGGCCTCGGCCCAGCGCTCGAAATGGCGGGCGTGGTCGGGCACGCGGGCACGGTTGTTGTATTGGGCTTCGAGCCAGGCGGGGTCCGATCGGTGGCGCATGCTGAGCTCCAGCGGTGAGAGGCGGCGCATGTTAGCCGGCCGCCAAGGCCGCCTATTGGCGGTGCTAGACTATTGCGCTTCGTGGGGGTGTAGCTCAGCTGGGAGAGCGTCGCGTTCGCAATGCGAAGGTCAGGAGTTCGATCCTCCTCATCTCCACCAACGATCGAGCATGAGCGGGCCCCCTGGGCCCGTTCGTCTTTCAGGCCGGCCACCGGCCATGCGTTCGGTCAAACCGGCCGCGGTGCTGCGCGGCGAGACTGGGTTTCTCGCCCATCACGGTGGCTGCGCGCGCGGCCTGAGAACCCATGACCCGCCCCATCAAACCCGCCCCCACCCCCCAGGAAGTCGACCGCGACTTCCGCGCCCAGTTGGCGCAGATGACCGCCGGGCTCGCGCCCACGGCCTTCAGCGCGGCCTGGGCCGACTGGCTCACGCACCTGGCCCTGTCGCCGGCCAAGCGCCGTGAGCTGCAGCGCCATGCCATCGTGCGCGCCGGCGACACCTGGGCGTTTGCGCTGCGCGCCATGGCGGGCCAGCCGGTGGCGCCGGCCGACGGCTATGCCGGCCCGGTCGACCGCCGTTTCGACGACCCGGCGTGGTCGCGCTTTCCCTTCAACCTGCTGGCGCGGGCCTGGCAGAACAACCAGGCGCTGGCCAGCGAAGCCCTGCAGGGCGTCGCCGGCGTCAGCGACTACCACACCCAGCTGCTGGGGTTCGCGACGCGGCTGGCGCTCGATGCCGCTTCGCCCTCGAACTGCCTCGCCACCAACCCCGAGCTGCTGGCCCAGACCATGGCCGAGCAGGGACAGAACCTGGTGCGCGGCTGGAAGCACCTGATCGAGGACATGGGGCGCACGATCAAGGGCAGCGCGCCGGCGGGTGCCGAGGCCTTCGAGGTCGGCAAGACCGTGGCCGCCACGCCCGGCAAGGTGGTGCTGCGCAACGGGCTGATCGAACTCATCCAGTACACGCCGACGAACAGGCAGGTCATGGCCGAGCCGGTGCTCATCGTGCCGGCCTGGATCATGAAGTACTACATCCTCGACCTGAGCGTGCGCAATTCGATGGTCAAGTACCTGGTGGACCAGGGCCACACGGTGTTCATGATCTCGTGGAAGAACCCCACCGAAAGCGACCGCAACCTCGGCATCGACGACTACATCGAGCAGGGCCTGCGCGCCGCCATCGATGCCGTGGCCACCATCGTGCCCGGCCGCAAGATCCACGCCGCGGGCTACTGCATCGGCGGCACGCTGCTGGCGATAGGTGCGGCGGCGCTGGCGCGCGACCGCGACGAGCGCCTGGCCTCGCTGACGATGTTCGCCGCGCAGACCGACTTCTCCGAGCCGGGCGAGCTGGCCTTCTTCATCAACCCCAGCCAGCTGGCGATGCTCGAGGCCACGATGCACCGCAAGGGCGTGCTCGAGAGCCGCCAGATGGCCGGCGCCTTTGCACTGCTGCGCTCGCAAGAGCAGCTGTGGCGCCCCATGGTCAACCAGTACCTGAAGGGCCAGCGTGAACCCATGATCGACCTCATGGCCTGGAACGCCGACGGCACGCGCATGCCCTGGCGCATGCACTCCGAGTACCTGTACCGGCTCTACCTCGACAACGAACTCGCCACCAACCGATTCCCGGTCGGCGGCAAGCTGGTGCGGCTGTCGGACATCCGCGTGCCGATGTTCGTGGTCGGCACCGAGTCCGACCACGTCGCGCCATGGCGTTCGGTCTACAAGATCGGCAACCTGGTGCGCTCGGACGACTTCAGCTTCCTGCTCACCTCCGGCGGCCACAACGCCGGCATCGTGGTCGGCCCGGCGCACCCGCGGCGCCATTACCGGCTGCGCACGCGCCGGCTGGCCGACCCCCATCTGGCACCGCAAGACTGGCTGGACGCGGCCGAGAAGCACCCAGGCTCGTGGTGGCCGGCCTGGCAGCGGTGGCTGCAGGCGCACTCGAGCGGCCAGGCCAAGCCACCCGCGATGGGTGCCGCCCGCCGCGGCCTGCCCGTCGTCGACGACGCGCCGGGCGCCTACGTCAGGCAGCGTTGAGCGGCGCCCCGGCGTTTCCCCTCCCCTACCCACATGGGCTATGGGCCATCACCCGTTTCGGGAATAGACCCTGCCGGCGTGAAAGACGCTAATGCGCAGGCTGAAGGCGTCGCGGACGCTGCTGGAGACAAGACATGAAATTCGACAAGGAATTCGACGCCTCGGGCCTGGCCTGCCCGCTGCCCATCGTGAAGACCAAGAAATCGCTCAGCGACATGGCCTCCGGCCAGGTGCTGCGCGTGGTGGCCACCGACCCGGGCTCGGTCTGCGACATGGAGGCCTTTGCCGAGCAGACGGGCAATGCGCTGCTGCAGTCGGCCGAAGAGGGCGGCAAGTACGTCTTCTTCCTCAAGAAGGCCTGATAGGGACACCGCATGGCAACCAAGAAAATGGCGATCATCGCCACCAAGGGCGCGCTGGACATGGCCTACCCGCCGTTGATCCTGGCATCCACTGCCGCGGCCCTGGGCTGGGAGGTGCAGGTCTTCTTCACCTTCTACGGCCTGCAACTGTTGCGCAAGGACCTGAGCGGCATCGCCATCAGCCCGCTGGCCAACCCGGCCATGCCGATGCCGGTGCCCATGCCGGTGATCGTCTCGGTGCTGCCGGGCATGCAGGCCATGGCAACCTCGATGATGAAGGCCAAGATGAAGAAGAAGGGCGTGGCCTCGCTCACCGAACTGCGCGACCTGTGCCAGGAAGCCGAGGTGAAGTTCATCGCCTGCCAGATGACGGTCGACCTCTTCGAGTTCGACAAGGCAGACTTCATCGACGGCCTGGAATACGGTGGCGCGGCCACCTTCATGAAGTTTGCCGGCGAGACGGACGTCTGCCTGTTCATCTGACGCCCGCCCAACGCGACAGCCCGCAGCAGACGGGCTAACGAGGAGACAGCATGGACACAGCGGCCGCCAATCTGGCCACACTCGTCATCGGCGGCGGCTTTGTCATCGCCTTCGTCTTCGGCCTGGTGGCCGCGAAGACCAACTTCTGCACCATGGGTGCGCTGTCCGACATCGTCAACATGGGCCACTGGGGCCGCATGCGCATGTGGATGCTGACGATAGCCGTGGCCGTCGTGGGCACCAGCCTGCTGTCGTACACGGGGCAGGTCGACCTCGCCAAGTCGGTGCCGCAGCGGCCCATGCTGCCGTGGCTGTCGCTGCTGGTGGGCGGCCTGATCTTCGGCGTCGGCATGACGCTGTCGGGCGGCTGCGCCAACAAGAATCTGATCCGCGTCGGCGGCGGCAGCGTGCGCGCCTTCGTCGTGCTCACCTTCGTGGCCATCGCGTCCTACATGACGCTCAAGGGCCTGTTCGGCCAATGGCGCGTGAGCCTGCTCGACCCCGTGCGTGTCGACCTCGGCGGCATGGGCTGGGCCGACCAGGGCCTGGGCACGGCGCTGGCCCGCGCCAGCGGCATGGCGCCCAAGACCGCACTGCTGGCCGCCGCGGCCGTGGTGGCGCTGGCGCTGCTGGCCTTCGCCTTGCGCGACAAGCGCTTGCGCGCCAACGGGGCGCAGATCGTCGGCGCGGTGGTGATGGGCCTGCTGGTGACGGCCGGCTGGTACGTCACCGGCCACCTCGGCTATGGCGAGAACCCCGACACGCTGGAAACCGTCTACTTCGCGACCAACACGCGCACGCTCGAGTCGCTGAGCTTCGTCGCGCCGCTGGCCTTTTCGCTCGAACTGCTGATGCTGTGGACGGACCAGTCGCTGAAAGTGAGCTTCGGCATCGTCAGCGTACTGGGCATCATCGCCGGCTCGGCGGCCTACGCACTGGCGACGAAGAAGTTCCGCTGGGAAGGTTTTGCCTCGATGGACGACCTGCGCAACCAGTTGCTGGGCGCGGTGCTGATGGGCTTTGGCGGCGTCACGGCCATGGGCTGCACCATAGGGCAGGGGTTGTCGGGCGTGTCGACGCTGGCCATAGGCTCGTTCATCGCGGTGGCCGGCATCGTGGCCGGCTGCGTGGCCACGCTCAAGTTCATCCTCTGGCAGGCCGAACGCGACTGAGAGCATCCCAGGCCCCAGTCGGCGCTCGGCGTTCGCGGAGAAACACGTTTACTTACCCGCAAATCAATGACTTGGAAGTTCTGTTTCTCATGAGCGTGAGAGTCTTTCGTTCAAGCCCGCTCATCACACCAAAAGGCGCCTGCTCGTCGTTGCAAATGCTCGACATAGCCCGAGCTATGTCTGCGCTTTGCGCCTAGATCAGGCGCCTTTTGGCGCGCTGCTCGGGCACGCCCGAAAAGCTCTCACGCTCTGACACCGGCGCGACCGGCGGGCCGCTTCAGAGCGCGCACACTGCCGCGGGCGCGCCGAGCAGGCTCTCGATGGCGGCACCGGCCGCCCTGCCCTCACGGGCGTGCAGGTCCAGCGCCCGCTGCGCCAGCCGCGTGAAGTGCGGCACGCCGGCGGCGGCGGCACGCCGCAGCCCCGCACCGCCGTCGCCGCGCACCCAGTCGGCATAGGCGGCGTCCAGCGCCGGAAAGAGCAGCTGCCGCACGCCGTCGAAGTTGGCGAACCAGAAATGCACGGCGGCGGCGGCGCCACGGTCCAGCAGCGTGGGCAGCGTGACGCTCAGGTCGGCGATGTGGTCGCGCACCGCGCGGGCATGCAGGTCGGCGCGCCGCGACGGCAGCGCCATGCGCATCGCGCCCCATGGCGAACCCAGCAGGCGGCCGGCCCGGTGCTCGCCGATCTCGTGCAGCACCAGCGTCTCGCCCTGCTCGGCCACGCAGCGCTGCAGCCCGGCCTCGAAGTCCTGCTCCAGGCCATAGGCCGTCACGACGGCGTGGAAGGCACTGCCCACCACCGGGCGCAATCGGTAGGCCTCGTACTTCTCCCAGCACCAGCGCGCCAGCGCCGCCTGCCGCAGCACGATGGGGCCGCAATCGCCGCTGCCCAGCGTGGCCGGCGGCGCCACCAGGCCACGGGCCAGCTCGCGGCCGCTGACGTGCACCTCCAACCCCTCACGCTGCTGACGGCCCGCCAGCTCGGCGAGGAAGAAGACGGGCCGGTCGACGCCGACCAGCCCGGCGCCGTAGTGCAGCCCCTGGGGGTTCAGCCAGGCGTTGACGGCGTCGACGTCGAAGGCATCGAAGCCCGTGCCGTCCGTGCCGCCCGCCTCGCCACGCGGCAGCGCCAGCCAGGCCTGGCCGTCGAGCGCCGACCAGCGGTCCTCGCGCGCGGCGATCCAGGCGCCGACGGCGTCGCGTGCGAGCGCCGCGCCAAAGGGCAGGCCACGTTCCCAGCGGTAGAACTCGCGCATCTGCAGCAGGTAGATGCACAGCGTCATGTCGCCGGCATGCTGCGCGTCGGCGATGTCGCAGTTGGTCTGCACGGCGTCGGCCAGGCGCCCGAGCTCGGCGTCGTTCATCCTGCATTCACCCGGTTACGCTGTCACTCGGCGGGCGCCGGCGCCGCGCCGCGGCCCCGCCGTGGTGGTTGCCAGGCAGCCAATGCCGCCACCAGCGCCCCCCAGGGCAGCTCGGTCAGGCTGCCGTGGCGCTCGTGGGCCAGGCCCACCATGCGGTGCACGTCACGTTCGGCACTGCCCAGCACCTGCTGCATCGCGGCCAGGCCGCCGCACTGCAGGCGCAGCGCCTGCATGTGGATCAGCGGCCGGCCGGCGTTGGGCAGGCGCAGCGCAAAACGTGCCCGCTCGTGCATCAGCGCGGCCAGCGTGCCGCAGTTGGTGCGGGCCACCGGCGAGGCGCATTCCACCAGCACGCGTTCGGCCACCGCGCGGCGTTCGGCCCGCTCGCACACAGCCGTGTGCGCCAGCAGTGCCTTGGCGAACACGCAACTGCGCTCGCTGTCACAGCAGGGCATGGCGCCGGTGCCTGCCTCGTCCATGGCCGCAGCCCGCGCCGCCTACTCGTCGCCGCTCGGGCCGGCCACGCGCACCTGCAGCAGCAGATCCTCGGCGGCCTGCGGGTTCTCGGCGAACATCACCTTGATGCGCGTCGGCTCGGCCGCCGCGGGGGTGCCGCGCAAGGTCTTGGCGTGCACCGAGGCGGGCTTGAAGGCATCGAACTCGGCCAGCAGCTCGAGCTGCGCAAAGGGCTTCACGGCATAGACGTAATAGGGCATGGCATTCGGCCTCGTGCAATTCATCTCGGGCGGGCCGTGCACAGACGCAGCGTCACGGCTGCAGCGTCACGGCGACGGCATCAAAGGTAGGACTTGCCCAGCTTGCGCCGCCCGGGCACGGTCTTCTGGATGACGAGGCCGTGCACGCTGGACAGGTCGGCCAGCGGCACGTCGACGAGGTCGGTGCGCGCCGGATTCAGCGCGTGCAGGGCCCAGGCGTCGCCGCGCACGCACAGCTGGCGGAAGGTCCAGCCGTCGTCGGGCAGCCGGGCGAGCACGAAGCTGCCGTCCTTCAGCACGCCGTCGGGCTCGATGACGATGATGTCGCCCTCGTTGAACTCGGGCTGCATGTCGTCGCCCAGCACACGCAGCGCGAACGACTCGCCGGCGCTGCAGCCGGCATCGTCTTCGTCGGCGCGCGGCGGGGGCGGCGCGGCCTGGCAGTCACAACTCATGGGCTCACCTCGGCGTGAATCTGGGAGCGGGGCACGCCTGCCGCGCCCAGCTCGCCGCGCAGCGCGTCGACGAAGGCCGCCGGGCCGGCGATGTAGAACGCGCAGTCGATGTCGAACAGGTCGGCGCGCATCGCCGTCGACATCAGGCGCGCGCCGGTGTCGGCGTCGTCGTGCGTCGACAGCGTGTACTCGAAGGGGTCGAGCGCCTCGGACCAGGCGCGGCACTGGTTGGCCATGAAGTGGCCGTCGGGCCTTGTCGCCAGCCAGAACAGCGAGATCGACGGCGAGGCATCCAGCGACAGCGCGTGTTCGATCAGGCTCTTCAGCGGCGCAAAGCCGGTGTCGCAGGCCGCGAAGACCAGCGGGTGGCTGTCTTCGACGAGCACGAACTCGCCCGCCGGGCCCCAAACGGTGACCGCGTCGCCATGCTTGAGCCCGCCGGCGAACAGGCGCTGCGCCACCAGGTCCTGCGCATCGCGCGGCACGAAGAACTGCAGGTTGCGGTCGTCGCAGGGACAGCTGGCGATGGAATAGCTGGCGCGCGCGCCGTCGCCTTCGGCCAAGCCCAGCGTCACCGACTGCCCGGCCAGGAAGCGCAGGCGGTGGCTGCGCGGGGTCTGCAGGTGCAGCAGCATCGTGTCGGGCGCCAGCGCGCGCACGGCGCGCACGGTGGTGACGATCTGCTGCTGCGGGATGTCGGCCGGGCCGCGGGCCTCCAGCGTCTCCAGCGTCAGCTCGCTGCTGGCCGCCGTATGGGCGCAGGACAGCACGTAGCCCTGGGCCTTCTCGGTCTCGGACAGCACGTAGTCGGTGGCCATGGTGCGTGCCACCTGGCCCGAGGTGACACGCACCTTGCACATGCCGCAGCTGCCGTTGCCGCAGCCGTAATTGACCTTGAGCCCGGCACGCAGGCCGGCCTGCAGCAGCGTGTCGTGGCCCTCGACCGCGAACTGGTGTCCGCTCGGGCGCAGCGTGACCTGCGCAGACATCACCTTGAGCATGTCGTCCATGACGTCCAGCACATCGACGGATTCAGTGGCCAGCGCCCGCGCCAGCCCGTCGTTCAGCTGGCGTTGCAGGTCGAGCAGGCGCGGGTCGTCGCCACCCGCCGCGCTGCGCATCTGGTTGAGTTGCTCGCGCAGCTGGATGACGAGCGCGTGGTAGCGCTGCAGATGGCGCTGCGCGTCGGCCAGCTCCTGCGTCTGGTGGAACAGGCGCTGCGCCAGCACCTCCTGGTTGGGCAGCAGGCGCTCGCGCACGCGGCGGCCGAAGGACTCGTCGCGGATCTGCGCCACGCGCTCGAGCAGCCCCGACTCCTCCAGCCGCGCCTGCGGGTACAGCGCCAGCAGGGCTTCGGTGGACACCAGGCCGTCGGCGAGCTCGATCTCGCCGTCGCGCACGCGCTGCTGCAGCGTGCCGCGCGGCACGCCCAGCAGCTGCGCGGCGCGCCAGACGGTCAGCCATTGCGCCACGGCGCCCCCGCTGGCAGGGCCACCCGGTCGACAAAACGCGCGCGATAGAGCAGCCGCGGCAGCGCGGGGTCGTCCTCGAAGGCGCTGCGCTCGTGCAGCAGGTTGTGGCCGACGATGCCCATGCCGGGCTGCAGCCGCAGGTGCAGCGCATCGGCGCCGTCGGCCAGCAACGCCGCCAGCGCGGCCGCCGCGGCGCGTGTGGTGGCGTCGTCCTTCCACTCGATGCTGCGCGTGCGTGCGGTGTAGCGCATGTGCAGGCTGCCATCGGCGTCGATCGCGAACACCGGGCCACTTTGCGCCGGCCGCGCGACGCCGTCCTCCTCGTCACGCGCCGGGATGGTCATCGCGTCGGGCTGCATCAGCGCGCCCACATGCGCGGGCGACAGGTCGCGCAGCCGCAGGTAGGCCAGCTCGTGGTCGAAGAGGCCGTTGACGCCGCCCTGCCGCGCCGCACGCACGCAGTGCAGGATCATGCCGCGGATGCGGCGCTCGGCCGGGTGGTAGTAGCCGTCGGTGTGCCAGCGGATGGCGCGGTCGGTGTAGGGGATGAAACCGCCGCGGCCGTCGGTGGCGGCCGAGATCGCGATGCTGGAGATGCCGTCCTCGTCGGCCAGCCAGTTGGCGTCGAGCTGGCGCAGGCCGAGCTGGGCACCCAGCGCGCGGGGCAGGTCCTTGTCGGCGGCCGTCACCGGCGAACGGTAGACGGCCACGCTGCAGCAGGCGATGCGCTGCAGCAGCGCGGCGCGCTCGGCCGGATGCAGCGCGCGTGGGTCGGCGACGTCGACCATCAGCGCCTCCACGCGGGCGGGCCGGTGCGCCAGCTTCCAGGCACGCCAGCGCGCGTAGGCGGCCGCGTCGTCGAGTGCAAACGGGTTCGGGCCGCGTGCCGGCGGCGCGGCCACGGGGCGGACATCGGTCACGTTCACGTGCCGCTCACTCGCCACTCATAGCCGTGCGCCGGGGGCGCCGCGGCGCGGCGTCCCACAGGTCGCGCATCGAGCGCTGCACGATGGCCACGGCCTCGGGCGCCTCGGCCGCCATCACCTGCTCGATGACCCAGCGCCGGTCCTTCTCGGGCAGCGTGGGTTCCAGCCGGCTGCCGAGGTAGCGCACGAAGGCGAAGCCGGGCTCGAAGCCCGCCGCCGGGTCGCGCGCCTCGGGGTCGGCGTCGAATTCGGCGTAGTGCTGGCCGAGTTCGTTGACGAGGTCGATGAAGGTGTCGGCGTGGGACGGCGCGCCGGGCGGCGGCGGCCCCAGCAGGCGGTCTTCGTTTTCCTGCAGCGTGCGCGCCAGGTGGCGCACCAGCGCGATGGTGAACTCCTGCCGCCCGGCGTCGTCCAGCCGGGCATGGGCGATGCGGTCGGTGACCGCGCCCAGGAACACCAGCACCTCGCGCAGAAAGGCGAAGTACGGCGGCCCGGCGTCGATGTCGAAGTCGGCCCCGCGCATGCGCTTGAGCATGTTCTGCGCCACGCGAAAGACGATGAAGGCCATCGCGCTGGCCTGCTCGGCCGCACCCTTTTGCTCACCGGCCTTGAACCAGTGGCTCTTGATGCGCATCGTGGGCAGGGTGTGGGCGCTCAAGCCAGCCTCCCCCGTGCCATGCCCGCTGCGGTCATCAATATCCGCCCTTGCCGAGCGGCTGCGGCAGGCCGGCCACCTTGCAGCCCTGCTTGGCCGGGCCCACGGGGAAGAGGTCGTACAGGGCCTTGCTGTCGCAGCCCGGCAGCACGTCGGCCAGGCCCTTGAGCATGTTGCGGAAGTTGGGCGTGTGGCCGTGCTCGCGGTACTCGTCGCGCAGGAAGTTCACGACCTTCCAGTGCGCGTCGGTGAGCGTGATGCCTTCGGCCGCGGCGATGACCGGCACCACCTCGTCGCTGAAATCGGCGTCCAGCAGGTAGCCCTGGTCGTCGGTCTCGAGTTCGTTGCCGTTGACGGTGTAGCCCATCTTCGAGGTCTCCTTGTGCGTGGTGTGAAGCGAAAAACGTGAGGCGCGGGCCGCTGCGGCTTGGACGGTGGAGCTCAGGCGGGCGTGCCCACGGCCACCGACGACTTGTGCGGCACGAACAGGCCGCAGCCGAGCCGGCGGTGGGGCCCCAGGCCGGCCTCGAGCACACGCAGCGAGTGGGCCGCGCTGAGCCCGTCGAGCATCAGGCTGAAGCCGTGCAGCGCACCGCCCTCGGTGACCTGGTGGCGGCCGCAGATGGCGCGGCACGACACGACCAGCGCCTGCAGTTCGCGCTCGACGGCCTGCGCGAACACGAGTTCGTCGGTGTCGTCGGCCGCCACGAGGTGGGCGTAAAGCGCACTGTACGGCAGCAGTTCGCGCGGCTGCGCGGCGCCCACGCGCAGCCGGCCGGCGCCGATGTCGAGTTCGGCGCCGGCCAGCGCGGCGGCGTCGGCGGCGCGCTCGCGCGGCACGCGCAGCGTCAGCCGGGTGCGCCCCGACAGCAGCGCCTGCGGCCCACCGCCGGCCGACACGTTGAGGCGGTGGATGCCGGCACCCGTCAGCCCGGCAAGCCAGGGCAAGGCGGCTTCGAGGGCGTCGGCCAGCAGCTGCCGGTGCTCGCGCGGCAGCGCGCCGCCTTCCAGCGCGAAGGCCAGATCGATCATGTGCGCGGGCACGCGGTCCACGTCCTTCAGCCTTTCGGCTGGGTGCTGGCCCAGGCGATCAGCGCCTGGCCCCAGGCCTCGGCGGTGGCGGGGTCGATGTCGAAGACCGTGAAGCGGCTGCCCTCGCGGATGCGCGTGCGCAGCAGGCTCATGCCGCCGCCGTCGAAGTCGATCTGTCGCAGATCGATCTCCTGGCCGCCCAGGGGCACCTTGATGTGGGCCAGGGAACTCAGACGTGTCATGGATGGGTGCAACTTCGCAAACCGGCATTGAGCGCGCCGCCCCCCCACCCCGTCCATACCCGGTACGGGTGACCGCCGGCTACGCCATTCGGGTAGTGGCACCCCCCCCTCAACGGTCTATCTTTCGCTACCCAACGCGGTGATAGCCGACGGCCCCTGTGCGGGGCGACGATTCGGCACGATTTGCAGGGCCGCCGTTGGCTGCCCTCGCCAGTGCGAACCCAGGAGACACGACCCATGGCCAAGAAACCTCACGACACGCCGATGCTCGACCAGCTCGAGTCCGGCCCCTGGCCCAGCTTCGTCACCGGCCTCAAGCGCCTGGCGAAGGACAAGGACTACATGGTCGACCTGATGGGTCAACTGGAGACGTCCTACCGCACCCGCAAGGGCTACTGGAAGGGCGGCACGGTGGGCGTGTTCGGCTACGGCGGCGGTGTGATCCCGCGCTTCACCGAGCTGAAGGACGAGAGCGGCGCGCCGGTGTTCCCCGACGCCGCCGAGTTCCACACGCTGCGCGTGCAGCCGCCGGCCGGCATGCACTACAACACCGACGTGCTGCGCAAGATGTGCGACATCTGGGAAGAGCACGGCTCGGGCCTGATCGCCTTCCACGGCCAGAGCGGCGACATCATGTTCCAGGGTGCAAAGACCGACAAGGTCCAGGACGCCTTCGACGCCCTCAACGAGATCGGCTTCGACCTCGGCGGCGCCGGCCCCGCGGTGCGCACCAGCATGAGCTGCGTCGGCGCCGCGCGCTGCGAGCAGAGCTGCTACGACGAGGCCCGTGCCCACCGCCAGGTGCTGAACACCTTCCTCGACGACATCCACCGCCCCGCCCTGCCCTACAAGTTCAAGTTCAAGTTCAGCGGCTGCGCCAACGACTGCATGAACTCGATCCAGCGCTCGGACATGGCCGTCATCGGCACCTGGCGCGACAACATGCGCGCCGACGAGGCGCTGGCGCGCAAGTGGTTCGACAAGCACGGCATGAACGAGCTCGTCAACGACGTCGTCACGCGCTGCCCCACCAAGACCATCATGCTGCGCGAGGTCGGCGACGCGAGGAACGGCG
The DNA here is from genome assembly GCA_013822265.1 of Leptothrix sp. (in: b-proteobacteria). Taxonomy (GTDB): domain Bacteria; phylum Pseudomonadota; class Gammaproteobacteria; order Burkholderiales; family Burkholderiaceae_C; genus Rubrivivax. The sequence continues at coordinate 239 of PNKD01000051.1, read as the reverse complement.
TGCGCAGCGGCGACACGCTGACCACCGTGCAGGTCAGCGACACCCACGCGCTGGAGATCGACAACAGCAACTGCGTGCGCTGCATGCACTGCATCAACGTGATGACGGGCGCGCTGGCGCACGGCACCGACACGGGTGCGACCATCCTCATCGGCGGCAAGCGCACGCTGAAGATCGGCGACCTGATGGGCACCGTGGTCATGCCCTTCATGCCGCTGAAGACCGACGAGGACTACGAA
>PNKD01000050.1 GCA_013822265.1 Leptothrix sp. (in: b-proteobacteria) | reverse complement strand
GACTGTCGGGCGTTCATCTTGCGGTGGCGACACCCGCCGGAAAACCGCATGGATGCAGGGTTTCAAGCCAAAGCGCACCAATCTGCACGAAAAGTACGACTACCCCAACAGGTGCATCGAGCCGCCGCGCCCGCGCGAGCAGCCTTCGGCCTTGCCGTACATCGCTGCCGCGACCGCGTGCATGGCCACGCCGCGCAGTCGCGTGTGGCCGTGCTCGCGGTAGGTGGCCAGCATCTTGTCCTCGGGGCGCCAGGCGCGCAGCGCGCCGGCGGCCACCGCCTCCTCGTCGGGCTTGCTGATGACGCCGGCCTCGGCCACGGCCGAATGCTCGAGCAGCGCGCTCTCGACCTCGAAGGGGCCGATCAGGTGGCGGGCCGACTTGATGACTTCGTCGCTGCGGGCGACGAACCAGAAGTAGCCGTCGGCGTCCACGCGCGCCAGGTCGCCGGTGAGGTAGAGATCACCGTCGAAGCACTTGCGGTAGCGCCAGTCCGGCCCCAGGTCGGCGCGGAAGAGCGAGGGCCAGCGCCCGCGCAGCGCCAGTTCGCCGACGACGCCGGGCGCGGCGATGGGCTCGGCCGGCTGCCCCTGCCGGTGGCACACCACGAGTGCCTGCACACCCGGCAGCGCCCGGCCCATCGAGCCGGGCTTGATGTCCATGGCGGGCAGGTTGGCGATCATGATGCCGCCGGTCTCGGTTTGCCACCAGTTGTCGTGGATGGGCAGGCCCGGCGCCTCCTGCCCCCACCACACGGCCTCGGGGTTCAGCGGCTCGTCCACGCTGGCCACGAAGCGCAGGCGCGGGAAGTCGAAACGCCGGCGCAGCTCGGGCCCGGCCTTCATCTGCATGCGGACGGCCGTCGGTGCCGCGTACCAGGCGCTGACCCGTTCGTCCTGCAGCACCGGGTACCAGCGCCGGGCGTCGAAGCCGCCCTCGTCGACGATGCTGGTCACGCCGTGCATCAGCGGCGCCAGGATGCCGTAGGACATGCCGGTGACCCAGCCGGAGTCGGCGGTGCGCCAGAACACGTCGTCGGCCTGCAGGTCGAGTGCATGGCGGCCAGTGGCGTAGTGCGTCAGGCCGGCCTCGTGCACGTGCAGCGCGCCCTTGGGCGTGCCGGTGGTGCCGCTGGTGAAGTGCAGCAGCGCCGGGTCTTCAGGGCCGGTGGGCGCGGCGTCGAAGACATCGCCGGCCTCGGCCATCAGAGGCGCCAGGTCCAGCGTGCACGGTGGCGGCGACGCGCCATCGGCCGCGTCGATCACCAGCACGTGCTGCAGCGCCGGCAGCGTGCTGCGCAGCGCCGCCACCTTGCGCTGGCACAGCGCCGCGGTGGTCACCAGGACCTTGCCCTCGCTCATGCGCAGCCGCGTCGCCACGGGCTCGGGCCCGAAGGCCGAGAAGAGGGTCGCCACCACGCTGCCCTTCTTCAGCGCGCCCAACACCCTGGCGTAGAGCGCCGGCACACGGCCGGCGAGCACGAACACACGATCGCCGCAGCCCACGCCCAGAGTACGCAGCACGTTGGCAAAGCGGTTGCAGCGTCGCGCCAGCCCGGCATAACTCAGATCATGAGCGGCACCATCTCGCGGCAGCAAGCGCAGCGCCGTGCGTGCGGTCGCAGGCCCGGCGGCGTGGCGGTCGACGGCCAGCTGCGCGAGGTTCATGAGCGCTGCGTCGGTGCCCGGCGACTCCGCTCGCACCTGGTCCCACTTGAACGAGTCGCACGCTGCGGCGTGGTCGATGCGCTTGGGCACCACCGGCCAATCGGCCACGGGCTTGAAGATGCGTTCGCTTGGCATGTCGTCCCCAGCCGGCGTGCCGGCGATCCACCGACGATCTGCCTACGGTCAGTCGACAGTCGCGCGCGGCAACGGGCCAGCTCGCCGTCAAGGCTTCGATGCCACCTTCTGGGCAGGCTTCGACCCATGAGTTGGCGGCGCGATTGAGCGCGCGCAACGCGCCCGGCGGGGGCTGCGAGCAAGGCGCGAGCCATAAGCCTAGAGTGCGGCCCAGATGCCCATGCAACCCCCAGAGACCCATGCAAGCAGATCCAGCGGCCCTGCCACCCTCGCACCGCCCGCGGCGCACGCGGGCATTGATGGGTGGCCGGCCATGATCCGCAACCGCATGCTGCGGCGTGGCGTGGCAGCCGGCCTGATCGTGCTCGGTGCGTTGCTGCTCTGGCTGGCGCCCGAGTCGATGGCGGGACTGCTCGCGTTCGTCCTGGGCGTGGTACTGGAACTGCTGGGCCTGGCCGTCGAGCGGCGCGGGCCTGGGGGCTGAGGCGGCCCTGACCACAGGCGGTGTCGCGGCGGCATGAAAAAAGGGCCTGGCCGAAGCCAGACCCTTGTCTCGATCGCGGTTCATTGGTGCCGGTGACCGGAGTCGAACTGGTGACCTTCGCATTACGAATGCGCTGCTCTACCAACTGAGCTACACCGGCTTGGTCGCTGGCGGGGCCGAGTCAACAGCGCCCCACCGAACAGCCGGTGATGATAGCGCACCTGCGCGGCAGGCCCTGACAGAATGCGCCCCGCCATGCCGACACTGCCTCAACTGCTGCACGCACCGCGCTGGCGCCCGCGCTGGCGCGCGCTGCTCGTCGCGTTGCTGCTGCTTGTCGGCGTCGCCGCGCTGGCGCCGGGTGCCGATGCGCCTTCGCTGGGCGTCGGTGACAAGGTCGACCACGTGCTGGGCTTCGTCGCGTTGGGCTTCACCGCGACGCTGTCGGGCGCGGCCACGCGCGGCCATGCGACCACGGCCGGCGTCGGTCTGATCGTCTATGGCGCCTTCATCGAGGTCGCACAGACCCAGGTGCCCGGACGCCATGGCGACGTGCTCGACCTCGCCGTCGACGCCGTCGGCATCGCCGCCGGGCTGGCGCTGGCAATGGGGCTGCGCAAGCGCTGGCGCAAGCCGAACTCCTGACCGATCGCTCGACTCGATCTGGGTGGCTCACGCTTTGAGCCACCGGGCACCGACACTGGCTTCGTCACCCGGGCAAGGGGCCCGGGGCATCGACGGAGACCGACATGACCACGCAGGCCACGCTGAACCTCATTCCCGGCCCTCAGGACCCGCAGGGCCCGGGCGCCGACGCCCTCGATGCCACCGGCTTCGAGATCGGCTGGGACCACGCCCGCCACGGCCTCGTGCCGCCGCCCGAACTGCTGCTGGACGGCACGCCCATAGGCCAGGGCTGGCGCGCGGCACGTGCCGTGTTCGGGCGCCGCACGCTGCCGGCGCAACAGGCCACGCGGCAGTGGCTGGCGCTGCGCACGCTGGCGTGGCGCGAGGGCATCGCCTTCGAGGGCCAGCAGGTCACGCCGCACTACCTGGCGCAGTTGCGTGTCGCGCGCTGCCCGGTGCTGCGCACGCCGCTGGGCGGCGCCCCGGGGCAGGACGACGCCGCGGTGATCGAGCGCCTGAACCCGCTGGCCGCCTACGCCGCAGGCAACCTGGTGATGATGAGCCGGCGCGCGGCGCAGGCCCGTGCCGGCGTCGACCTGCTGGAGACGCTGCGCCGCGCCCGCCGGGCCGAGCGCGCGGGCGAGGACGCCGAGGGCCTGGACGCCGGCGCCTGGTGGCGGCTGGCCACGCTGCGCGCCTGCGCCACGCCGTTGGCCTTCCACGAAGCCGCGCGGCTGCCACTGGCGGTGCTGCCGCCCAACCGCGTGCGTCTGCTCAACCCCGCGCAGGGGCTGCAGGCACTGGTGACGCTGCTGTTCACCGCGCCGGGCTGGAGCGCACGTGCACGGGCGCTGGCGGCGCTGCTGCCCGAACACACGCTGCGCCACGACTTCAACCTCTTCATCGGCGCGCTGGCGCCGCGCATTCTCGAAGCCGGGGCCGATGCCACCGACCAGCGCCGCGCGCTCGAGAACGCCTGGCTGCTGGAGCGCGTGCAACGCCGCTGGCAGCACTTCGTGCTGAGCCTGGGCGAGACCGCCACCGCCGCGCTGCTGGAGCGCGCCACCGCCGACGGTCTGGCCGCCGTGCGCACCGTCAGCCACCCGCTGGCTCAGGCCACCGACGGCTGGGCCCTGGCCGAAGGCGGACGCGCGCCACGCCGACAATACGGTCACGATGTCCTTGCCCGCCGCTTTCGCACCACGCCTGATCCTGCTCGCCCCGATGGAGGGCGTGCTCGATCACAGCCTGCGTGATGTGCTGACGCGCGTCGGCGGCATCGACCGCTGCGTGTCGGAGTTCATCCGCGTCACCGACCAGCTGCTGCCGGCGCGTGTCTTCACGCGGCTGATGCCCGAGTTGCGCCACGGCAGCCGCACGCCCGCCGGCACGCCGGTGCGTGCGCAGCTGCTCGGCTCCGACCCCGCCTGCCTGGCCGACAACGCCGCGCGCCTGGCCGAGTTGCAGCCCGCCGGCATCGACCTGAACTTCGGCTGCCCGGCCAAGATCGTCAACCGCCACCGCGGCGGCGCCGTGCTGCTGGACGAGCCCGAGCTGGTGCACGCCATCGTGGCCGCGGTGCGGCGCGCCGTGCCGGCCGCCGTGCCGGTATCGGCCAAGATGCGGCTGGGCCATCGCGACGAGGCGCTGATGCTCGACAACGCCCGCGCCATCGCCGCCGCCGGCGCCGACGAGCTGGTGGTGCACGCGCGCACCAAGCTGCACGGCTACAAGCCGCCGGCCTACTGGGACCGCATCGCGCGCATCCGCGAGGCGGTGCACGTGCGCGTGGTCGCCAACGGCGAGGTCTGGACGGTGGCCGACGCGCAGCGCTGCCTGCGCGAGAGCGGCTGCGACGCCCTGATGCTGGGCCGTGGCCTGGTCAGCGACCCCGGCCTGGCGCTGGCGCTGCGCGGACGCGACCAGCCGGCCTGGCCAGATTTGCTGCCGCTGGTGCGGCATTACGGGCAACTGATCGCACCACGCGTGGCACCACGCCACCGCGGCGGGCGGCTGAAGCAGTGGCTGAACATGCTGCGCCGCCGCCACCCCGGCGCGGCGGCGGCCTACGCCGCCGTGCGCGAGTTGAACGACGCCAACGACATCGACGCACGCCTGCTGGCGCTGCTGCACGGCCTGCAGGACAGGCCCACGGCCCGTCACACCGAGGCCCAAGCCGCCGCCTGATACTGGGCGATCGCTCATCACGCTTGTGCTGTCGATGCGGCGCGCCCAAAAAGAGAAAGCCGCCATGTCATCGACATGGCGGCCTTCCGGGATGGGTACTTCAGGCGTCGGGCACGGGTTCCGGTGATCCGCCCAGTGGTGCGGTCGGTTTTCGCCTGCAGTGCTTGTACTGTGCCACACCTTCGTGACGCCGAGATGACGAAAAGCACTCGAAGTGCCGCGCTTCTGCGGGCGCCCGTGCAGCCTCAGGCCTTGGTGTAGCGCGTCTCCAGGCAGTCCAGCAGCGTGCGCAGCGTCTGCGCCTCGCCGCCCACGGGCCGTCCCGGACGCGCTTCGCTGTTCCAGGCGTAGAGGTCGATGTGCAGCCAGTCGGTCTTGGCCGGCACGAAGTCTTCGAGGAACAGCGCCGCCGTCACGGCGCCGGCCATCGGTCCCTTGCCGGTGTTGACGATGTCGGCGATGTCGCTCTCGATGCCGCCGTGATAGTCGCGCCACAAGGGCATGTGCCACAGCGGGTCGTGCAGGGCCAAGCCGCGGTCGACGAGGCCGCGCGCCATCACGATGTCGCGGCAGAACAGCGCCGGCAGTTGCGGGCCCAGCGCCACGCGCGCCGCGCCGGTGAGCGTGGCCATGTCGATCATCAGGTCGGGCTTGCCCTCGGCGCCGTAGGCCAGCGCGTCGCACAGCACGACGCGGCCTTCGGCGTCGGTGTTGCCGATCTCGATGTGCAGGCCCTGGCGGGTCTTGAACACGTCGCCCGGCCGGAAGGCGTTGCCCGACACCGAGTTCTCGACGGCCGGGATCAGCAGCTGCAGCCGCACCGGCAGCGCCAGCGCCATCACCATCTGCGCCAGGCCCAGCGCGTTGGCGGCGCCGCCCATGTCCTTCTTCATCAGCCGCATGCCGTCGGCGGCCTTGAGATCCAGGCCTCCGGTGTCGAAACACACGCCCTTGCCCACCAGCGTCAGCTTGGGGTGCTTGGCGTGGCCCCAGTTCAGCTCGATGAGCCGGGACGCGCGCCCCGAGTCGGCATCGGCGGCGCGGCCGACGGCGTGGATGGCCGGGAAGTTGGCGGCCAGCAGCTTGTCGCCCACGATCTGCTTGAAGGTGGCACCGTGCTGTTTGGCGACCATGCGCACGGCCTCGGCCAGGGCGCCGGGGCCCATGTGCTCGGCCGGCGTGTTGACGAGGTCGCGCGTGGATGCCGCCGCCGCCGCGATGATCAGGGCCCGCCCGGTCTCGGGCGTGGAAGGCAGGTGCAACTGCGCCGGCTCGCGCCGCGCGGGCTTGTAGAGGTCGAAGGTGTAGCTGCCGAGCTCCCAGGAAAGCGCCGCCGCGGCCGCGTCGAGCGCCAGGCCCGCGTCGCCCAGGTGGTAGCGCCCGGGCGGCAGCGCCTTGGGCAGCGACGCCAGGGCCCAGGGGTGGGCGGCATCGTGCACACCGGCCCACACCGCCTGCAGCTTGCCGTCGGCAGCGGGCAGCAGCGCGTGCGTGTCGGGGGCGCCGCTGAAACCCACGGTCTTCAGCCACTGGCGCGCGGCGGGGTCGAGCTTGGCCGCGATGTCGGTGAAACGGTCGGCGTCGACGGCGTGCACGGGCACGCTGCCCCGTGCGGGCTTGGCGAGATGAACGGTCATGAGGATGCGGCGAGTGAGGGAGCCGGCGATTGTGTCGTGACCGGCGACCGGCGGCCGGCGGCCGTCGCTTCACGGCGCCGGGATGCCGTCCGTCGCAGCGCGCTGGATCGCGGCGCCCCCGGCGGTCAGGATGCAGGCACTTTCAGGCCTACCCCAGGAGAACCCCGCATGAGCCCGCTGAGCTTCGTTGCCCGCCCGGTCAAGGACCTGGCCGACGCCGTGCTGCTGCCCTTCAAGGCGCTGTGGGTGGTGGGCCTGACCGGCTTCATCAACTACGCCACCTACAACGGCCACTGGTGGTTCAAGTGGGTGGCCTTCGGCATGGCCATCGCCGTGCTGGCGGCCTGGGCGCGCGCAGCCAAGACGCTGCTGCTGCTGGCGCTGGTGGGTTTCGTCGGCTGGAAGATCTACCAGCGCTACGGCGCCACCGCGCGGCAGCGGTTCGACGATTGGGTGGCGCGCACGCAGCCGCAGACGGCGCAGGTGCTGCAGGCGCTGCGCCGGCCCGAGGCCCCCGCCCCGGGCAGCACCGGCTGAGCGACGCGCCTGCGCAGCAGGTGCGAACTCAGGCCGCCGGAGCGGCCGTGGCAGGCGGCGTGGCCGCGGCGGCGGGCGCCTCGGCGGCCGAGCGCTCGACGTGCCAGTCGACCAGCCGGCGCATGTTGCCCATCGACACCCAGTGCAGGTGCACCAGGCCCAGCACGCCGCTGCGGTGCAGTTCACCCACCACGGCGTCGGGCAGTTCGGTCATCTTCTTGTCGTCGACGGTCAGGAAGCCGTCGACCGTGTGCTTGCGGCCATCGGGCAGCGTGGCGTCGAAACGCATCTCGGTCAGCACGCCCAGCTCGAGCAGCTTCTTGCCCACCAGTCGCGTGCGCTGGATCTCGGCCTCGAGCGTCTCGAGGTAGGGCGTCATCTGCTTGAGCAGGTCGGCCTGCTGGCCGTCTTCGGTGAACAGCGGCTCGCCTTCGAGCACGCTGGTGCCCTTCCAGGCCGTGTCGACGCAGATCGCGAAGCGCTCGGCGTCGATGCGCGCGATGCAGAAGGGGTACGAGCGCAGCACCGCCGGCATGTACTGGGCGCGCCAACGCTCACCGGTGAGGTAGAGGTTCTGGTTCTGCACCAGGCCGAAGACGGCAATCGGCGCGATGGCCTCGCTGCCGTCGGCCTCCTGGCCGGCCTTGACGAACACGATCGGGAACTCGCGGCAGACGTCGCCGAACTCGGCCGCGGCCACGAACATGGCGTTCAGCTTCTCCGCCACCGTCCAGTCCGTCACCGGCATGTGCAGCCTCAGGTTGCGGTGCGTGGCGCTGTCCAGTGCCGTGGGTTGCTTGTGCAGGTTCTGATTGATCAAGTCTCTTCTCCAGGGGGTTCTATGGGCGTGGCCAGCACCTTGTCGACTCGCTTGCCGTCGAGGTCGACGACCTCGAAGCGCCAGTCCTCCCAGTCGACGAGGTCGCCGGTGCGTGGCAGGCGGCCCAGCAGGAGCATGATCATGCCAGCCAGGGTGTTGTAGCGGCCTCGGTCTTCCTCGGGCAGGTCCTTGAGATCGAGCCGGTCCTTGAACTCGGGCACCGGGATCAGGCCGTCGAGCAGCCAGCTGCCGTCGGACCGACGCACGGCCCAGGCGTCGTCGTCGCTGGCGGAGCCGAACTCGCCCGTGATGGCCTCGAGCAGGTCGCGCTCGGTGATCACGCCCTGCACCGCACCGTACTCGTCGACGACGAACACGAGGTCGGTGCGCGAGATGCGGAAGTGCTCGAGCAGTTCCATGCCCGACAGCGTCTCGGGCACGAAAACCGCCGGCGCCATGTGCTGGGCGATCTCCAGCGCCTGGCCGCGAGCCAGCGGCTGCAACAGCTTGGCGGCGTTGAGCACGCCCTGCACGTCGTCGAGCGAGCCGCGGCAGACCGGAAAACGCGTGTGCCCGCTGGCCGCGATGGTGGCCAGCAGCAGCTCGGTGGTGTCGGCCATGTCGAGCCAGACGATCTCGGCGCGCGGGATCATCATCGAACCGATCTGGCGCTCGTCGAGGCGGAAGACGTTGCGCACCATCTGATGCTCTTGCGCCTCGATGACCCCGGACTCGACGCCCTCTTCCAGGCTGGCGGCGATCTCTTCCTCGGTCACCGAACGCGCCGGCCCGCCGTGGATGCCCATCAGCCGCAGCACGGCGTTGGTGCACAGCGTGAGCAGGGCCACCAGCGGCCGCGTTGCGGTGCTGAGCCAGTTCATCGGCCGGGCCACCAGCCGCGCTACGGCCTCGGGGTAGATCTGGCCCAGGCGCTTGGGCACCAGCTCGCCGAAGATGATGGTGAGGATGGTGATGATGACCACCACCAGCCCGGTGGCAGCAATGCTGGCCGGGCGCTGGGAGATGCCGAAGTCCTGCACCAGCCAGTGCGACAACGGCGCCGCGAAGGCCGCCTCACCGACGATGCCGTTGAGGATGCCGATCGACGTGATGCCGATCTGCACGGTGGACAGGAACTTGGTGGGGTTCTCGTGCAGGTCCATCGCGGCCTGCGCGCCCGGCTCCTGACTTTCCACCATCACCTGCAGGCGCGCCTTGCGACTGGCGGTGAGCGCCATCTCGGACATCGCGAAGACGCCGTTGAGGAGGATCAGGAAGACCAGGAGCGTGAGATCCATGCGCGCCGCACAACAGGTTGCGGTGGCCGTGAGGGGGACCGGGAGCGTAGCAGAATCGACTGATGATCTACCTCATCGGCGACGTGCAGGGCTGCGCAGAGGCACTGCGGCGCGTGCTCGACGGCATCGGCTTCACGCCCTCCCGCGACCGCCTGGTTCTGCTGGGCGACCTCGTCAACCGCGGCCCCGACTCGCTGGGCGTGCTCAGACTGCTGGCGCCGCTGGCGGGCGCGGCCATCTGCCTGCTCGGCAACCACGACCTGCATCTGCTGGCCGTGGCGCATGGCGTGCGCAAGAGGCATGCCGGCGACACCTTCGGCGACGTGCTGGCAGCGCCCGATCGTGACGCCTGGCTGGACTGGGTGCGCGAGCAGCCACTGGCCCACCTGGAAGCCGGCTGGCTGTGCGTGCACGCCGGCGTGGTGCCGCAGTGGAGCCGCGCGCAGACGCTGGCGTTGGCGGCAGAAGTGCAGACCTTGCTGCGCGGCCCCGACCTGCCGGGCTTCCTGCAGGTGATGTACGGCAACCAGCCCGACCTGTGGCGTGACGACCTGAGCGGCGCCGACCGCACGCGGCTCGTCATCAATACGCTCACGCGCATCCGCTTCTGCAGCGCCGAGGGCCGGCTCGATTTCAAGGCCAAGGAAGGCGCAGGCGCCGCGCCGCCCGGCCTGATGCCCTGGTTCGACGTGCCCGGCCGCGCGACGGCCGGCCAGCCCATGGCCTTTGGTCACTGGAGCACGCTGGGGCTGGTCAACCGAGCCGACCTGCTGGCCATCGACACCGGCTGCGTCTGGGGCGGTACATTGACCGCCGTGCGGGTGGACGGCGGGCGGCGCGACGTCATGCAGCTGCGTTGCGAGCAGACGCAGGTGCCGGGCGCCTAGAATCCCACGTCGTCACCCGTGCCGCACCCGGTGCATGGCCCCGCCCCTCGGGGCAATGGCGACCCAGGAGGCTTGGGGGAGCGGTTTAACCCAGCAGTCTTGAAAACTGCCGGCCCGCAAGGGCCCGTGAGTTCGAATCTCACAGCCTCCGCCACGTTTACTCATGAAAACGTGGGCCAGACTCTTGTGTGCCCAGCATCAAGCCCATCATCCGGCAAATGCACCCGTGTCTGATTTGAGGTCATGATCGGAACCATCGGCCCCGACCTTGCCCGCGCCGCCGTCGCACGCGGGCGCAGCCACCCAAACGCGTCCGCCCTCGAAGTGCTCGATGTATGTCTACGCCAGCGGGCCGGCCGAGGCTGTGGCGCTGCCCTTCCAGGAGCGCTGCGGCGCGGGGCCGAAGGCTTTGCCGGGCCGGTGCTGTGGGCGCTGAGCGCGCAGCACCGCACGGCGAACGAGTGGGTGGAATTGCCGGCGACGCAGGCGCGGTGGCAGCGGGTGACGGGGCGGGCGGGCGATCGACGGCTTGAGTTGCCTGAAGCGGACCACACCTTCTCCAATCGATGCGAACGGCAGGCACGGGTGACCGCTGCGGTTGCGTACCTGCAACGAGCCCGGGACGGCAGATGAGCGCCAGGCCCAGAGGTCAATGGGCTGCCATGGTGGCTGAGCACGGCAGCAAGCGCATGGCGCTGCTCTACGGACTGCATCGTGTACTTCAGAAGCTGAGCGCCAACCGGGCGCTCATCATGCCCAACCTCCTCATGGCGCTGCCTGTAGACAACCCGGCGTTGGCCAAAGTGAGCTCTGACGCCCTCGCCGTGGTGCGGCGCATCGTGCCCACCGACCCTGTGATCGGGCAGTTTCCACGGCAGAGTCGGGTCGTGGCGCAGCGTTTTGCCTGCGGCAGCGAGTGCCACGTGATCTGGGTAGAGGGCCAGTTCGCCGGGCATCTCTGGACCGCCCGGCACCGGTACATCGAGGACGAGGTGCGTTGCGCGTACGAAATGGCCGATCCGGCCACCGGTGTATGGGTCTACGATGTCTTCGTGGAACCAGCGTTCCGCCATGGCCGGGTGCTGGGCAGGCTGTGGAAGGCCGTGGATGAAGGGCTGGCTGCAGAGGGCGTGCAGTGGACGTTCTGTCGCATCAACCGCTTCAATGTCGCCTCGCTGAAGTCGCACAAGCGGCTTGGTGCAGTGACCGTGGGTCAGGCGCTGTTCCTGGTTCTGGGCCGTCTGCAGCTGAGTCTTCTGCCGGGAGGCGGCGCCTCGCGGGCGAGCCTGACCTGGCGATCAAGCCCGACGCTCACCGTGGCGGCGCCGCCTGGCGTGCCTCACACCTGATCCCCGCCCGGGTCGACCGGTCATGCACCCCACGCCACAGCCCGAGCCCACCCGCCGCACACTGCGCCCGGCGCGGCCGAGTCGTCTGTCCTGAGGGGCGAGCCCCGTGCTGGAGAACGGGCACCCCGCTGGGGGCACTTGTGCAGCAACTCTGGCGTTTGAACAAATTCAAACGGATGAATATTCCCTGCGTGGCATCGAGTGCCGTCTAGACCCAGGCGGCCCCAGACTCCTGACGCCCCCCCGGTGCGGATGCTCTTGCCCGAGCCCTGGGTACCACCGGCAAGACCAGTGGCTTGTGCTGTCAGCCCCTCAAAGGGGCACTGAAGTCCGCGCCTAAAGGCGCAACAGCACTGTGCGCAAACTCGCGGCTTCGGGGCAGCTTCAATGCCTTCAAGGTTGGTCGCAAAGTGCCCGGTGCACCCTTGTTGCCACCAATAGACTGCCGCCGCAACAGGCCATGATGACGACGCCGCGCACGCACCTTCCACGCCGCGATCGAACGAGGTGAATCCATGTTCAAGCGCATCATGATCGTCGTCGAACCCGAACCCCTGGCCACGGCCGCCCAGCGCGACGGCTTGGCGCTGGCTGCGGCCTGTGACGCCGAGATCGTGTACTTCGGCCCGCTGTCGCGCTACCGGCCGTCGCTGGCCGAGTTCCAGTTTCCGGAGATGGCCGCGCCGGCGCAGCCGCAGGTCGACGCCCGCGCGCTGGCCAGCCAGTTGCTTGCACAGGCCATGCGCCAGGCCGAGAAGGCCGGCGTGAGGTCGCGTTCGGTGATCGCCCCGGGCGATGACGAGGGCCACGGCATCCTGGCCGCAGCGAAGGCCGCCCGCTGCGACGTCATCGCGGTGGCCACGGCGGGCGACAACGCCGTGATGCGGCTGCTCACCGGCAGCGTCGTGCCCGGCCTCATCACGGCATCGACGCTGCCGGTGCTGGTGTGCGAGCCGGCCCCCGGCCGGGGCGACAGCGAAGGCGCCCGGGCCGAGCGCCGCATCCTGGTGGTGCTCGACGACCGCGGCGACGTGCACGACGCCATCACGCAGCCGGCGCTCTCGCACGGCCTGGGGCTCGCCGCCGTGCACGCCGCCGAGGTGCTGCTCGTGCACAGGATGCCGCCCGAAGTCGTGGCCGTGGTCGACATGTCGGGATTCGTCGCCGAATGCGGTGATCGCATGGCGGCCGAGATGCGCGAGCGCTCGCAACGCCTTCTGGAGCGAGCGCAAGAGGCCGCCGGCGATGCAGGTATCGCCGCCCAGGTCCTGAGCCTGCCGGCAGGCTGCACGGCCAAGGACATCGCCCACCTGGCGACCGAGCAGCACTGCGATCTCATCGTCGCCACGACCGAGGGTCGCAACGCCTTGATGCACATGATCACGGGCAGCCTGATCCCCGGTCTCATCACGGCGGCAAGGGTGCCCGTACTGGTCGTGCGCGAGAGTGACGAAACCCAGGCGCGCTAGGCGCCGCGGCGTCGACGCCGCCGCGCCAAGCCCGGCGCCGCAGCACCGGCGGCACAGGCTCGGGCGTCGTGACGACCGGGCCGGCTGCGCACAGCAGCCCGACGCACCGAAGCGCGTGCCGTTGCAGTTTCGCGTTGTCGCCAACGCCATCAAGTTCCCTGCGCGCTCTGCGCGGCGGCGCCTGGCCCTCGGCGGGCGCAAGCTGCTTGCCTTGCGTGCCCTCGAGCAAAGGCCGGGCCCCGATGGCGTCGAGCCTGATCGAGGTGCAGCGCGACCCAGGGCGACCGAGGGGCGGTGCACATCCGGGCCAGTGCGCGCGGCCGTGCGATGCTGCGCCGCCTGCCGGCGGGCAGCGAACTCGGCGACCTCCTGCCCCTGGCACCGCGCCACCTCGACGCTGGCGCCTTGTCGAGCCGGGAACAAGGACGCGACCAACTGCTGCGCCCTGCCCGCTGCGCCCGCGGGCCCGCCGACAAAGGCCGGGCACCCAGGACACGCGGCGAGCGGGCGCCGAGGGCCGCGGCTCCTGTCATGACCGGCATGGCCACGCGCAAGCGCACACCAAAGTCGCAAGCGGCGGCAGCGCCGCCGCCGGCCTGCTTGGCCCGGTACATCAACTCGTCGGCCGACTTGAGCATCACGTGCACTGGCGGCGCCACGCGCTGGGCCTCGAGTTCCGCACCTTCCTGCGCGAGTTCGGGCAACAGCACGGCGAACTCGTCGCCCCCAAGCGCCCCCCTGCGCGCCAACAGGTGGGTGACCCGCGTGCCGCGCAGCGGCGCCCCCCCGACCGCCCGCAACGCCAGGTCGCCAACGCCGTGGCTACGGCTGTGGCTGAGTTGCTTGAAGCGGCCGAGATCGAGGAACAGCATGGCCACAGGCCTTAGGCACCTCGGGTCCACTCGTTTTGGGTGCAATGAGTGACGGCACGAGGCGTCAGCAACGGCGCGGGGTCGGTTCGGCAAGTTGTCGATCTGATTGGGACAGCTGTTCACTTCCTTGGGGCGTCTCGCGTTTGGCCCACTCGAACGAGGCGCGCGATGCGAGGCTGGCAGGCGACATGCCTGGGCATGCGCGAGCTGCCACGCGACATCCGCGGCTTCGAGCTGCAGGCCTTCTTCACCTTCAACCCCGCCGAGCGCAGCTTGATCGATGCGCGCCGCGACAGCGCCCACAAGCTCGGGCCGGCACGGCACATCGCCTTCCTGGGCATGAGCGGCCGCTGGCTCGACGCGTTCGGGATCGTGCCGCCGGGGCGGTGGTGCCACCTCGGCCACGAGCTGAGCGTCGGTGCCCCGGAACTGGCGTCGCGGCGGGCGCTTCACGGCTGCGGCCGCGCCCTGTTCGGCCACCGGCAAGTCGACTGCGAAGCCCTGGGGTTCCGCTGGACGAGCGAGCACCGACGCCCTGCCCCTGCTGGTGGCCGAGATGGTGAAAGCGGCCGAGAAGATCGGCTCGATCCGCATCCCTCAGGTCAGCGGATCGGGCGGCGCGGCCGGCAGTGCCAGCGACGCGGGCCCCGCGTGCCGGTGAATCAGGCGCTGGACTCCATGCTGGCGATGGCGGTGCAACTACCGGCGCGCTGAGGCTGGGCGGGGACCGGGGCACGAACCCGAACAGCGGGCTGGCCGGGGTCACGCGCTCCCTGGACGGAAAGCCGTGACCCCAGCGGGCCCTTACTGCGACAGCCCGAGCGTGTAGTTGCCCACGCCGCCGCCGTAATAGCGCACGCGCACATACACCGTGGCGGCCGAGGTGCCGCTGTTCACCACGGTGGCCTTGTCCACCGCCCCGGTGCCATTCGTGCTGCTGGCAATCTGCGTGCCGCTGGCGTTGTAGATGTACAGGTCGTAGTCGGCCGTGGTGGGGGGGGTCAACGTCGAGGTCAGCGTCTTGCCCGCCGCCAGTGACACGCGGTAGTAGTCGGTGTCGGTGGTCGACGCGATGCGCCCCTGCACCGTGGCCGGGTTCGCCGAGATCAGTTGTGCCGTGCTGCGCGTGTTGTTGCTCTCGACCTCGGCCACCACCGTGCCGCCGCCACCCCCGCCGCCGCCCGTCGCCGCCGTCACGGCCGCGTTGGCGTCCACCAGGCCGGTGCCGCACTGCGAGCAGGTGGCCGGAAAGGCGCGCGTGCTGGTCTTCAGGCGCGACTCCACCTCGTCCGGCGTGAGTGCGGGATTGGCCGCGAGCATCAGCGCCACCACGCCCGCCACGTGCGGCGAGGCCATCGAGGTGCCCTGGTAGTAGGCGAGCACGTCGGCGCCGGGCGCGCCGCTGCCGCTGTTGAGCGTCGACAGGATGCCGTCGGCCGAATTGGTGCGCATGTCGCCACCGGGCGCCGCCACGTCCACCACGCTGCCGTAGTTGGAGTAGTAGGCGCGGCCACCACTGCGGTTGACGGCTGCCACGCTGATGACGCCGGTGCAGCTGGCGGGCGAGAAGTTGGCCGCATCGGCGTTGCTGTTGCCCGCCGCCACCACCACCACGCTGCCGCGGCTGCGGGCACTGTTGATCGCGTTCTGGGTCGTCGTGTCGCAGCTGCCGCCGCCACCGAGCGAGAGGTTGAGCACCTTGGCCGGGTAGGCGTTGGCCGGCACGCCCGTTACCGTGCCGCCCGAGGACCAGACGATGGCATCGGCGATGTCGGAGGTGTAGCCGCCGCACTTGCCCAGCACGCGTACCGGTACCACCTTGGCGCCGTAAGCGACACCGGCCACGCCGCTGGCGTTGTTGGTCACGGCGGCGATGGTGCCGGCGACGTGGGTGCCATGCCAGGAGCTGCTGGACGCCGGGGTGCCGGCGCCGCACTCGCCTGCTGCGGCCGCATCGCCGGGGTCGCTGGCGTCGCTGTCGCGGCCGCTGCCATCGTTGGCGACAAAGGTGTCGCCGATAAAGTCGTAGCCTCCCACCAGGTTGGCGGCCAGGTCGGCGTGCGGGCGGTAGCCCGTGTCGATGACGGCCACACGCACGCCCGTGCCGGTGGTCTTGTCCCAGGCCGCGGGCAGGTTCAGCCCGGCGGTGGCTTCGTAGTAGTGCCACTGGTCGAGGTAGCGGGCATCGTTCGGCGTCAGCTGGATGCGCAGGATGCGGTCCGGCTCGGCATACTCAATGTCGGCATCGGCGGCGGCGAGGGCGCGCGCCAGCGCGCCGGCCTCGGCTTCGTCGACCCGCCGGTCGAGCTTCAGCACCAGAGCGCCGAAGGCGTTGCGGCGCAGTACGTTGAATTGCACCCCGCGCTGGTTCGCGGCGGCGTGCGCCATGGCCATCACGTTGCGATCGGCCCGCGTCGCGCCGGCGCTGCCGCCGCGGTACTGGACGATCAATCGGTCGGTGGGCGGAGCAGCGGCGGCCGCTTCGGCCATGCCGCCGGCCCAGACGTTGGGGGTACAGACGGATGCGGCGACCAGCGCCAGCAACAGGGATCTAACGCGTAGGGACATCGGATGCTCTTCCTCGACGCTGGAAAATGCCAGCCGGGGCGCAATGTGGCATGCCGCGTCGACAGCACACAACGGGGGAAGCCCGCGGCGCGCTTGCAAGCGATGGTTGCGTGAAGAGCCAAGTAGCCATCTGCACCGTCGTCGCGGCGTTGCAGCGGGGCCGACCACGGTGCGCCGATTGATCCGGGCGTCCAGCCGCGTCTTCTGGTCGGCCGCCAGCGTCAGGCGCCCCGGCGCCGAGGTTCTCGCGCAGGTGGGCGCGGCTGCGCCTGCCGGGGATGGTGATGACGTGTTCTCCCCGGGCCAGCTCCTGGTAGACCGGCAGCCGCGCGAGGTTCTTCGCGTGGGTCTCGACCTCGAAGCGCGGCATGCCGAGCCGGATGTCCTTGGTTTCGAGCGTGGCGACGTCGCGCAGCGTGCCGGCGAGGAAGGCACGCGCCAGCGGGCTGCTGACCACGAAGGGTCCACTCGTTTTCGGTGCGATGAATGACGGTCCGGGAAGTCGGCCACGGCGCGCGGTCGGTTCGGTAAGTTGTCGCTCTGATCGGGATTGCTGTTCACTCTTGTGGGGCGCATCGTGTTGGGCCCACTGAAATGAGGCGCGCGATGCAAGGCCGGCAAGCTGCGCCTCATCGGCGTGACGGCCAGTGAGCGCCGCCCCGAGTCCGCCAACGTGCCGACCTTCGGTCAAGTGGGCATCGTGCCGGGCTTCGACTTCAGCACCTGGTTCGCCGCTCACGGCACCCACGGGCACGCCCAAGGACATCGTCGGCCGGCTGCAGCGCGAAGTCGTCAAGGTGCTGACCGACCTCGAGGTCAAAGAGCACTGCAACGCACTCGGTCGGGTGCCCGAGGGCAACACACCCGCACAACTGCCGGCGCTGACGCGTGGCCCGCTCACGCGCTACGGCAAGGTGATCCGAGACAACACCATCAAGGCCGACTCATCCGCCCTTCACCGCCCTGCGCCGCCCTGCGTTCCCCGCGACACGGCCCGCGCTTGCGGGCCGTTTTCATCGGTCCTCAGCCGCCCGCAATCAGGTACAGGCCGAGCCCGACCATCACCACGCCGCTGATCAGCTTGAGCCAGCGGCCCTCCTTCTCCTGCAGGCGGCGGTGCGACAGCGTCGTCACGCCGATGATCAACACGACCACGTCGTCGAACATGTAGGCGGCGTTGTAGAGCAGCAGGTAGCCGTAGTAGCTGGCGGTGTCGAGCTGGCGCAGCGTGAGGATGCGCGTGAACAGCGCCGGAAAGCCCGAGGTGCAGAGGAACTCGACCACCTGCACCATCAGCCCGAGCACGATCACGCCGACGATGGCCGCCGGCAGGCTGCGGGCGTTCAGGATGTCGCGCATGCGGGCATAGATGCCCGGCTTGGACTTGTCCGAGATCGACAGCGACGGCCCGCGGCCCGGGGCGATGAAGTCCTTCATGTTGATCAGGCCGGCCACGATGGCGATGGCCGCGATGGCCAGCTGCGACGCACGCGACAGGCCGATGAGCAGGAAGAGGTTGAGCCACGCCGCCATGAAGACGAAATAGGCCACGCCCTCGACGAGCACGAAGGTGCCCGCGACGGCCAGCATGCGCTTGCGGTCGTTGAGCGTGGCCAGCAGCGAGATCATCAGGATCAACACCCACATCGAGCAGGGGTTGAGGCCGTCGAGCAGCCCCATCACGATCGTGAACGCCGGCAGGCCGACGTCGTCGAGCGAGATCGTGCGGCCGAAGGCCGTGACCTCGAAGCCGCCGTCGTCGGCGCCGTCGGGCGGCACCTCGGCCTTGCAGGTCGACTCCTCCTGTGCAGCGCAGCTCTGGCCCTCGGGTGCGCTGGCGCCCGGTGCCGGCCCGCGGCCCTGCAGCGCCAGCATCACCAGCTTGTCGGTCGATGCTTCTTCCGAGAAACCGAAGATCAGCTGCCCGCCGACGAAGAAGGCCGGCACGCGGGCCGCGCCGCCCCCGTGCTCACGCGCGATGTCCTGCAGCCGCTGCATCGCGGCCGGCTCCTCGACGACATCGCGGATGCGGATCTGCAGCTCGGGGCGCTGCCGCGCCAAACGGTCGAGGAAGGCCTTGGCCTTGGCGCAGTGCGGGCAGCCTTCGCGCACGAAAACCTCGATCAGCTGCTGCACCGGCGCGCCAGTGTTCATCACCGCCGAGGCCGCCGGCGCCGAGGCGGCCGAAGTTGCGGTTTCGGCTCGCGCCGGCAACAACGCGCCCGTCATCAAGCAGACCAGCAGCGGCAGCCACAGCCGGCTGAACCACGGTGCCCATGAGGCCCGGCGCGCGGCCGTCGCGGTGCTGGACGGGCTCGAGAAATCGATCATTGTTCGCTCCGGTTGGTGCAGCGCTGGCAGCGCGAGGCCATCAATAGGCGCGCTTCACCGCGTCCTGGATCAGCGCCTGCAACTGCTGGCGGCCGAAGCTGGCCATCTGGCGGCCGTTGACGAAGTACTCCGGCGTCTTGCTGACCTGCAGCAGCGCCGCGTCGCGGCTGTCCTGGGCCATGCGCTGCTCGATTTCGGGCGTGTGCATGTCGGCACGCAGCCTATCGATGTCCAGGCCGGCGCCGGACAGCACCTGCATCGCCTGCGCCGGCTGCACGACATGGTTGTGCACCCAGGCACCCTGCGAAGCCAGCAGCGTCTCCAGCGTCGGCCAGTACCGGTCCTGGCGGCGGCTGGCCTCGAGCATGCGCACGACTTCCTCGGAGCCGCGGTGCAAAGGCACGTGGCGCACCGACAGCCGGAGCTTGTCGCCATGCTCGGCCATCCAGCGCTTGACGAGCGGATAGAACACCGCACAGGTCTCGCACGCCGGGTCGAGGAACTCGACGACGTGCACACGCGCGCTGGCCGGGCCCAGGCTGGGCGCATGCTCGCTGGCCAGCCCGGGGCGCGCCTGCGCATCGCCGCGGCCGCCGAAGGCCAGGTAAGCACCGGCGCCGCCGAGGGCGAGCACGCCGACGCCGGTGGCGACGACGAAGCCGCGGCGGCGGGTGACGCCGCCCGCGGCGACGGCGGATGGCGGCGCAGCGGCCTGCGGCGAAGGGGACACACTCTTGTGGGTCTTGCGGCTCATGGCGGGCTCCAGGGGCCTGGCTCCCCGCGGGTGGCCAGGCGACGACGGGTTTGGTGGGGGACGGCCGCGCGCGACGCGCCGCCGCCCTGGGCGGGCAAGGGCCAAGCACGGCCCCGGCGGGACTTCAGGCCGGTGGCAGCGGTGGCCGCAGGCTCAGCTCGGGGATGTGGTCGGGCGCGCCGCAGACGCTGCGCGCGCGCAGCGTGCCGCCACGGCAGTGGCGCGGCGGCACCGGCACGCCGATCAGCGCCGCCAGGCCAGGGCCTTGGCACTGGCACTGGCCGCAGTCGGTTTCACAGCAGCGCTCGCCAGCAGCCTGTGTCGCGTCGCCGGCCGTCGCCAGGTGCGGCTCAGCCTCCTGCGAAGGCGCTTGCACCGTTGGGGCCAGCACCTGCACAGCGCAGCGCGCACTCTGCAACCGCACCGGCAACGGCGTCGCCCAGGCGCCCTGCCCAAGCCCCAGGCAAAGCATCAGCACCAGCAGGCAGATCGAGACCAGGCGACGCATGGCCGGCAGTGTAGGCAGCCCGCCCGTGCCGGCCTTGCCCTGGATCAACCGCCGGTCGACTGCCGGCGCAGCGCTCTCGGGCTAGACCTGCACCGGGGTGAAGCCGGCGTCGGCAATGGCCTGGCGCAAGGCGTCGGCATCGGCGGCGGCGGGCTCGATGGCCACGCGGTGGGCGGCAAGGTCGATGTCGACACGGGCCTGCCCGTCCAGCGCCATGACGGCGCGCGTGATGTTGCTGACGCAATGGCCGCAGCTCATGTCCTTGACTTCGAAGGTGACCATCTCGGGCTCCAGGTGGGGCAGGTTCAGCGCACAGCATACTATCAGCGCGGCCGGTCGCCGGCCTGCCGCAGCCCCCCACCAACCCCGACATGTCCAGCCCCCAGCCGAGCCCACCGCTGCAGCTGCCGATCACCGGCATGAGCTGTGCCTCTTGCGTGCGCCGCGTCGAGAAGGCCCTGCTGCAGGTGCCGGGCGTGACGGCCGCGGAAGTCAACCTGGCAACCGAACGCGCCACGGTGCAGATGGGCAGGCCGGAGCTGCCACGTCTCATCGAGTCCGTGGGCAAGGCCGGATTCGGCGTCGCGCTGGCGCAGACCACGCTGCAGGTCGAAGGCATGACCTGCGCGTCCTGCGTCGGCCGCGTCGAGAAGGCCCTGCTGAAGGTGCCGGGCGTGCTGTCGGCAGCCGTCAACCTGGCCACCGAACAGGCCAGCGTGCAGGCCCTGCCCGATGTGCCGGCCGCGGCACTGCGCAAGGCGGTGGAGGCCGCCGGCTACACCGCACGCGACGCCACGCAACCCACGCCCGTGGCGCGGCGCGCGGCGCCGGCCTGGGCCGCGCCGGCACTCGGCGCGCTGCTCACGCTGCCGCTGGTGGCGCCGATGCTGCTGGCGCTGTTCGGCCTGCACTGGATGCCCGCGGGCTGGGTGCAGCTGGCGCTGGCCACGCCGGTGCAGTTCGGCCTGGGCTGGCGCTTCTACCGCGCCGGCTGGAAGGCACTGCGCGCCGGCGCCGGCAACATGGACCTGCTGGTGGCACTGGGCACCTCGGCGGCCTACGGCCTGTCGCTGTGGCTGTGGCTGCAGCCCGACGGGCCGGCCGCACCGCACCTCTACTTCGAGGCCTCGGCCGCCGTCATCACGCTGGTGCTGCTGGGCAAGTGGCTGGAAGACCGCGCCAAGCGCCAGACCACCGACGCCATCCGGGCGCTGAACGCCCTGCGCCCGACCACCGCGCGTGTACTGCGCGACGGCGCCGAACTCGAGCTGCCCATAGACGCCGTGCGCGTGGGCGACCTCGTGCTGGTGCGGCCCGGCGAACGCGTGCCGGTCGACGGCGAGGTCAGCGCAGGGCGCAGCCATGTCGACGAGTCGCTGATCACCGGCGAGAGCCTGCCGGTGGCCAAGGCCGTTGGCGCACGCGTCACCGGCGGCGCCATCAACGCCGAGGGCGCGCTCACCGTCAGGACCCTGGCCGTCGGCACCGAGACCACGCTGGCGCGCATCGTGCGCATGGTCGAGTCGGCGCAGGCCGCGAAGGCACCGATACAGCGCATCGTCGACCGCGTCAGCGCGGTCTTCGTGCCCGCGGTGCTGGTGATCGCGCTGCTGACCTTCGTCGGTTGGGTGCTGGCCGACGGCGCGTGGCAGCAGGCGCTGGTGAATGCCGTTTCGGTGCTGGTCATCGCCTGCCCCTGCGCCCTGGGCCTGGCCACGCCCACGGCCATCATGGCCGGCACCGGCGTGGCCGCGCGCGCCGGCATCCTCATCAAGGACGCCGAGGCATTGGAACGCGCGCACGCCGTCGACACCGTGGTCTTCGACAAGACCGGCACGCTGACCGAAGGGCGGCCGACGCTGGTGGCCGTGCGGCCGGCCGACGCTGCCGTGGGCCGTGACGAACTGCTGCGCCTGGCCGCCGCCTTGCAGCAGCACAGCGAGCATCCGCTGGCCAAGGCCGTGCTGCAGGCCGCGCGCCAAGCGCAGCTCGCGCCGGCGCCGGTGCTGGATGCCCGCGCCCTGCCCGGCCGCGGCATGCAGGGCGAGGTGCAGGGACGGCTGCTGGGGCTGGGCAGCGGCCGCTGGCTGGCCGAGCTGGGGCTGGACGCCGGCGCCCTGGCCGCCGAGGCGAAGACGCTCGAAGCGGCTGGACGCAGCGTGTCTTGGCTGGTGCGGCTGGCCGCGCCGGCAGCCGCCACGGCCGAGGGCCCCACACGCCCGGGCGACGGGCCCGCCGCGGTGCTGGGCCTGCTGGCCTTCGGCGATGCCATCAAGCCCGCCGCGCGTGACGCGGTGGCGCGCCTGCACGCGCTGGGCGTGTCGACCGTGCTGCTCAGCGGCGACAACCGCGGCAGCGCCGAGGCGGTGGCGCACGAGCTCGGCATCGCCGACTGCCGGGCCGAGGTGCTGCCCGGCGACAAGGCCGCCGCGGTCTCGGGGCTGCGTGCCGAGGGCCGTGTGCTGGCCATGGTCGGCGACGGCATCAACGACGCCCCGGCGCTGGCGGCGGCCGATGTCGGCATCGCCATGGCCACCGGCACCGACGTGGCGATGCAGACCGCAGGCATCACGCTGATGCGCGGCGATCCGCGGCTGGTGGCCGATGCGCTGGACGTCTCGCGCCGCACGGTGTTGACCATCCGGCGCGGGTTGTTCTGGGCCTTTGCCTACAACTTGGTGGGCATCCCGCTGGCCGCCGCCGGGCTGCTGAACCCGGTCATCGCCGGCGCGGCGATGGCGCTGTCCAGCGTCAGCGTGGTGGCCAATGCACTGACCTTGCGGCGCTGGCGTGCGGCAGGGCAGTCGGCGGCACCGCCCGACCCGCCTTCGGCGCGGCCGGCAGCGAACGCAGTGGACGAGGCGCAGGCCAGCGCCGACTGAAACCCCGACGCGGGCGCGGCGGGCCTGCGGCGCGAGGCCGTCAATGCTCGAGTTCGCGCAGCTTGATGCTGTCGGGGGCGCTGCCGCTGCGCGCCGCGGGCCGGACGGCCTCGCGCTCGAGCACACGCGCCGAGGGCGAGGCCAGCTCGCCCTGCATCTCCACCGCCGCCGGCGCGAGGTGGCCCAGCGCGGCGTAGGCCGCAGCCAGCGCCTCGTCGTCGTCGATGTCGGTCACTTCGGGCGCGTGCGTGACGGGCATGGTGTCGATCACGGCCGCGGTGCGGATCGCCTCTTCGTCGCCGGCCGGGTTCTGATGGTCGCGGTCGAAGATGGCCACGGCCATCTTCGACCGCAGGCTCGCCAGCCCCACCGGTGTCCAGTTGGTCACCAGGCCTTCCAGCTGCGACAGCGCACGCTCGAGCACGCCCACCGGCAGCTTGCGCAGCGCCTTCAGGCCGTGCTTGCGCAAGGCATGTTCGACGAACACGAGGTGGCGCAGCGTCTGGCGCGTCTCGGGCAGTTCGTCCAGCAGCTCGGCGAGCTGCTGGCGCATCAGCGCCAGTTCCAGCTTGTCGCGCTCGCCCGCCAGTTGCTCGCGCGTGGGCGCCTTCGGGGCGGTGGCATTGGGTTGCTGCAGCACCAGTTGCACGCCGACGTTGCCGCGCTTGATCCCCACGTCGTGGGTGAAGAAGGCGGCCACTCCCCGGCCCATGCGCTTCAGCAGGCCGGGCCGTGAAGAAGTTCGGTCAGAGCTCATGAGCGGTCGATGCCGGGAAGCGGCAGCCCGGATGGCAGATTGAGACGGACATGACGGGTTCTCGGCCAGTCTGGCACAGGATTGAGTCGGGCTTGTGACCAAAGGCATCGGCCGCAGGCGCCGTGCGGGGCGGCGTCACCCGATGCAGGTGCGGTTCTTGCCCGTGCGCTTGGCCTCGTAGAGCGCCGCGTCGGCGCGTTCCAGGCAGACCTGCAGCGCTTCGCCGGGGCACCACGCCGTGATGCCGCCGGAGAAGGTGACGAAGACCTCGCGGCCGTCGTGCAGGAACAGCGCCTCGCTGAGGCTGCGCTGCAGCCGCGTCATCACCTGCTGCGCCTCGGCGACGTCGATGCCCGGCAGCAGCACGACGAACTCCTCGCCGCCGAAGCGCGCCAGGTGATCGACCGGGCGCAGGCGCTCGCGCACCGCGGCGGCCAGGGCCTTCAGCGCCACGTCGCCAGCCGCATGGCCGAGCTGGTCGTTGAGCCTCTTGAAGTTGTCGATGTCGATCAGCCCCACCGCAAGCCCCGGGCCGCCCTGCGCCTGTTCGCGTTCGGCGCGCGCGCTCTCGGCCTCGAAGGCCTGGGCCAGCCCGCGCCGGTTGGCCACCTGGGTCAGCGCATCCGTGGAGACTTCTTCGGACAGCCGGCGCAGTTCGCCCTCGAGTTCGCGCACCCGGCGCTCCAGTTCATCGGCGCGCTGGCGGTCGGCCTGCAGCCGCTGTTGCGACTGCCCGACGGCCGACTGCACGCTGCGTGTGTCGTCGAGCAGGGCCTTGACGACTTCGGCCAGGCCCTCGAGCGTCCCGGCCTGTTCGATGGCCAGGGCATGGGCCGCCGTGGCCTGCTGGAAGCGGCCGGCCTGGTCACCCAGTTCACCCACTTCGCGCAACATGTCGTGGATGAGCTGCCTGAGTGCGTCGCGTGCCGCCTGGCGCTCGCCGCGCAGGCGCCGCTGCTGCTGGCGGGTCTCGGCCAGCAGCGCGCCTGCCGCCCGCACGCCGCGGGCGTCCAGGGCCTTGTCGTCGCCCAGCGCGGCCTGCAGCAGCTCGCACTGGCCGCGGGCCCAGCTGTCGTCCTCGGCCAGCTCGGTCAGGCCTGAGGTGAGTTCGCGGCACAGCGACGTCAGTTCGTCCAGCAAGCGGTGACGTCCGGCAAACAGGCGTTGCGCCTGCAGGCACACGGCCTCGACGGCTGCGGCGCGCGCCGGCGTGGCGCCGTCCTGCGCCAGTTCGTCGGCCAGCCGTGACAGCTCGTCGGCCAGCCGGGTGGCCAGTGGCACGGCCGGCGGCAGGGCCGCACGCACCGTGCCCTGCAGCGCAGCGGCCAGCGGCGGCCAGGCCCCTGGCAAGCCGTCACCGCGCGCCGCGGCCTCGGCCGGCGGGTCGTCGATGCCGGTCTGCGCGGGATCGCCGGGCTGGTCGGTCTCCCAGGCCGAGAGCAGCGACTGCAGGCGCTGCAGCAGGCGCTGCGCGTCGCTGCGGCTGCCGTCGAAGACGCGCCTGAGGCTGTCCTTGCGCCGCGCGGCCGTCCATTGGCGGCCGCCACGATCGAGATTCCGCACCAGCCGCTCGGTCAGCGTGGCCCAGGCCGCGCCGTTCGCCTTGAGCTGCTCGAGCGCCTCGGCCTTGCCGGCCCCCTGGGCCGCGTCGCCGCCGGCAGCGGCCGCCGGCAGCGGCAGCCCCGCCTCTTCGGCGTAGGCGCGGGCGTAGTTCTCGGGCGTGGGCTCCTGCTTGGACTGGGCCAGCCGGCGCAGTGCGCCCTTGGCCAGGGCCGCAGCCGGTGGAGCTGGGGTCCGGGCCGCCGAACTTGTCGTCGCCCCGTCGCGCTGCGGACGCGGCGCGCCGACCTGCGCGTTCACGGGTGTTGAAGCCGCGGTAGGGCGAAACCGTGTCCGGCGTCGTCGCCGGCATCGACTTCGCTGACTTCGCCGATCCAGGGCGCCTTGCGCGGCAACACGGTCTCATCGTGCCAGCGCTGCAGTTCGTCGGGCGGCACGGCACGGCTGAACAGGAAACCCTGCATCACCACGCAGCCCAGGCGGTGCAGCACCTCCATCTGGCGCAGCGTCTCCACGCCTTCGGCCACCACGCGCAGGCCCAGCGAACGCGCCAGCGCGATGATGGCGGTGACCACCGCGCTGCTCTGCGGCGTGATGCCGAGATCACGCACGAAACTGCGGTCGATCTTGAGCTCGCTGATCGGCAGCGTCGTCAGGTAGGCCAGAGACGAGTAACCGGTGCCGAAGTCGTCGATCGAGATCTCGACGCCGATCTCGTTGAGGCGGTGCAGCGAGGGGATCACGTTCTGCAGGTCCTTCATCAGGTTGCTCTCGGTGATCTCGAGCTGGATCACGCGGTGCGGCACGTTGAAGGCCGTGACGCACTGGTGGATGTGCTCGACGAGGTCGCTGCGCTCGAACAGCCGGCTGGGCAGGTTGACGGCGATGGCATCGGCAAAGCCGAAGCTCTCCTGCCAGGTGCGGGCCTGGCTGGCCGCCTGGCGCAGTGCCCACTCGGACAGCGG
>PNKD01000049.1 GCA_013822265.1 Leptothrix sp. (in: b-proteobacteria) | reverse complement strand
GGCCGTCTACCCGCCGCTGCGTGCGGCGGGCTGGCAGGGCTACTGGATCGACGCCGCCAAGACGCTGCGCATGAACGACGACGCGGTGATCATCCTCGACCCCGTCAACATGCCCGTGATCAAGAACGCTCTGGCCAAGGGCGTCAAGGACTACATCGGCGGCAACTGCACGGTGAGCTGCATGCTGATGGGCCTGGGTGCGCTGTTCAAGGCCGACCTCGTCGAGTGGATGACGGCCACCACCTACCAGGCGGCCAGCGGCGGCGGTGCCCAGCACATGCGCGAGCTGCTCACCCAGTACGGCACGCTCAACGCGGCCGTGCGGCCGCTGCTCGACGACCCGGCCAGTGCCATCCTGGAGATCGACCGCCAGGTGGCCGCCACGCAGCGCGGCATGAGCGCCGAGGAAACGAAGAACTTCATGGTGCCGCTGGGCGGCAGCCTGATCCCCTGGATCGACAGCGACCGCGGCGACGGCACCAGCCTGGAAGAGTGGAAGGGCGGCGCCGAGACCAACAAGATACTCGGTCGCGGCCCCGGCTTCGGCACCGCGGCCACGCCCATCGACTCGATCTGCGTGCGTGTCGGTGCCATGCGCTGCCACAGCCAGGCGCTGAGCTTCAAGCTGAAGCGAGACCTGCCGCTGGCCGACATCGAGGCCATGATCCGCGAGGACAACGAGTGGGTGAGTTACGTACCCAACACCCGCGAGGCTACGGTGCGGGGGCTGACACCGGTGGCGGTCACGGGCACGATGAAGATCGCGGTGGGCCGGGTGCGCAAGCTGGCGCTGGGGCCCCGATACCTGGGTGCCTTCACCATCGGCGACCAACTGCTCTGGGGTGCGGCCGAGCCGTTGCGGCGCATGCTGCGCATCCTGCTGGCTGCGTGAGGGCCAACATCCGGCGCTGGCAGGCCCTGGGCGGGGCGTCGGCGCGCCGTTGCCAACGGGCAACAGGCGGCGGGTGGCCCCGAAACAAAGCATTTCCCGCGAGATCGTCAGCCTGTGCGTGAGCTTGCGCTCCTATATGCTTGATGTTGTTGCATTTTTGCCGCTTGACCAGAGCCTTCATGGGGCTCGCGTGGGGCGGCGTGAAGACCAAGGGACCGGCTTCTCCCGAAGCCGTCACCGAACGGCGTGGGGGAACTGCCTTGAATCATCGACCGAGTGACGCTGCGCGGTTCGCGCTGACTGGCGTGGCCATGGCGGCCGCTTGCCTGTGGGCTTCTCAGGCCTGGGCTCTGGGCCTGGGGCGGCTGACGGTGTCGTCGTCGCTCGGCGAGACCCTGCGTGCCGAGATCGAGGTCACGAGCATCACGCCCGAAGAAGCGTCGTCGCTGCAACTGCGCATCGCGACGCCCGACGCCTACCGCGCCGCCGGGGTCGACTACAACGCCGCACTGCAGTCGGCACGTGCTGTGATCATCAAACGCCCCGATGGGCGCTCGGC
Organism: Leptothrix sp. (in: b-proteobacteria); assembly: GCA_013822265.1. Taxonomy (GTDB): domain Bacteria; phylum Pseudomonadota; class Gammaproteobacteria; order Burkholderiales; family Burkholderiaceae_C; genus Rubrivivax. Next base: position 24,919 of record PNKD01000049.1, on the reverse strand, counting down.
GGTGCGCATCACCGGCGACCGCGCGGTGCTCGAGCCCTTTGTCGACGTCATCATCGAGGCCACCTGGTCCAGCGGCCGCCTGGTGCGCGAGTACACCATGCTGTTCGACCCGCCGACCGCGCGCACCGCCCAGGCGCCGGCGCCTGCCACAGGCCCGGTCATGGCGCCGGCCCCCACGCCCGCCCCGGCCGCGCCCACCGCGGCGTCGGTGGCGGCCGCGCCCGCAGCCGCGCCGCCCGCCGCGGCACCGGCGGTACCGGCGGCACGCCCGGCCGCGCGCCCCACGTCGCGCCCGGCGCCCATCGAGCCGCCACGCGTGCCCGTGGCCAGTGCGGCGCCGGCCGGCGGCGACACCGTGCGCGTGCGTTCGGGCGACTCGCTCAGCCGCATCGCCGAACGCGCGCTGCAGCCCGGGCTGTCGCTCGATCAGATGCTGGTGTCGCTGTTCCGCGGCAACCCGCAGGCCTTCGTCGCCGACAACATGAACCGGCTGAAGTCGGGCGCCGTGCTGACCGTGCCTTCCAGCGAACAGGTGGGCAAGGTCTCGGCACGCGAGGCGCGCGAGTTGATCGTCGCGCAGAGCGCCGATTTCGCCGCCTACCGCCAGCGCCTGGCCAGCGGCACCACCACCGAAGCCGACGCCGTCGCCGCACGCCAGGCGCGCGGGCAGGTGCAGGCCCAGGTCGACGACCGCAAGCAGGCCGCTGCCGCCACGCCCGACCGGCTGCGCCTGTCGCAGGGCGGGGTGCAGGCTTCGTCGCCCGAGGCGCGTACCTCGAAGGAAACACAGACGCGAGCCGACAGTGCCCGCCTAGCCGAACTGGCGCGCAACGTCGACGAGTTGAAGAAGCTGCAGCAAGGCGCCACCGCGTCGGCCGGCCCCGCCCCTGCGGCTGCGCCAGCGCCGGCGCCGGCCGCTGCACCCAAGCCGGCTCTGCCCGCGCCGACCGTGGTGGCCGCGGCGCCCACAGCGGCGCCGCCGGCACCTTCGCCTACACCAGCGCCCGCCCCCGCGCCCGTGCCCGCCCCAGAAGCCGCGGCGCCCAAGGCACCGACTGCCGCCAAGCCGGCGGCAGCAGCAGCGCCGGCGGTCGAAGAGCCCGGCCTGCTCGATTCGCTGCTCGACAACTCGCTGCTGCTGCCCGGCGCCGGCGTGCTGGTGGTGCTGCTGGCCGGCCTGGGCCTGTACCGCCTGCGCGGTCGCCGCAAGCAGGCCGGTGAGACCTCGTTCCTCGAGAGCCGTCTGCAGCCCGACTCGTTTTTCGGCGCCAGCGGCGGCCAACGCATCGACACGCGCGATGCACCGGCCAGCTCCAGTTCGTCGTCGATGAACTACTCGCTGTCGCAACTGGACGCCATCGGCGACGTCGACCCGGTGGCCGAGGCCGACGTCTACCTGGCCTATGGCCGCGACCTGCAGGCCGAGGAGATCCTCAAGGAAGCCATGCGTGCCACGCCCGAGCGCATGGCCATCCGCACCAAGCTGCTCGAGGTCTATGCCAAGCGGCGCGACATCAAGGCCTTCGAACTGCTGGCCACGCAGCTCTTCAACCTGACCCACGGCGAAGGCGAAGACTGGCAGAAGGCGCAGGCCATGGGCCAAGGCATCGACCCGGACAACGAGCTCTACCGCCCGGGTGGCCAACCCGAGGACGTGCGCGCAGCCGGCGGCGTGATGATGCCCGACGCCCTGGGCGCCTCGACGCAGCCCTACACGGCGCCGGTGCAGCCGCCGGCCTTCCAGCCCGCGGCCGATGCCACGCTGGACGCCCGGCGCGACGACGGCGCGCTCGACCTCGACCTCGAACTCGAGATGCCGACCCAGGCCGTGCCACCGGTGTCGGCGGCCGTGCCCTTTGCCGAGGCGACCCAGGCGCTGGGCACCGGCGTCGAACTGGGCTCGGAAGAGACGATGGATCTTTCGATCGACGCCCCGGGCGACACCCGGACGATCCCGGTGCAGCGTGCCCCCGCACCTGCCGACGACAACTCGCTGGACTTCGACCTCGGCGCGCTGGCCAACGAGCCGCCGACCGTTGCGATCAAGGCGCCGGCTCCGGCGCCGTCCTCGGGTTTCGATTTCGGCGAGTTCTCGATCGGCGGCGAACCGCTGACCGCCGGGCCTGCGGCCGACGACGCCAACGACCCGCTGGCGCGCAAGCTCGAGCTGGCCGAAGAGTTCCGCCAGATCGGTGACCTCGAAGGCGCGCGCGACCTGCTCGAAGAAGTCGTGGCCAAGGGCAACGGCCCGCTGCAGGCCAAGGCGCAGGGCATGCTTGACAAGCTCGGCTGATAGACCGCCCCCGCAGCGGCTGCGCCGCTCCCCTGCGAGGGGGCGGCGCCAGCGGCCCGGCGGAGCCGGTTCCGCGGCGCCCGCTCGGTCCATGCCTTGCGCCGGCATCTCATGCGTCTAGCACTCGGGCTCAGCTACCGCGGCCAGGCCTACCACGGCTGGCAGTCGCAGCCCGACGGCCGCACCGTGCAGGACGTGGTCGAGAAGGCCTTGTCGGCCTTTGCCGACGAGCCCGTGCGCACGGTCTGCGCCGGCCGCACCGATGCCGGCGTGCACGCGCTGAACCAGGTCGTGCACCTCGACACCACGAAGTCGCGCGACATGTTCTCGTGGGTGCGCGGCACCAACCGCTACCTGCCGCTGGACGTCGCGGTGCAGTGGTGCCAGCCGGCGCCGCCAGGCTTTCACGCGCGCAACAGCGCCCGCGGCCGGCGCTACCGTTTCGTGCTGCTGGAGTCGCCGGTGCGGCCGGCGCTCGAGCAGGGCCTGGTGGGCTGGGTGTTCCGCCCGCTCGATGGCGACGCGATGCGTGCCGCGGCGGCGTTGCTCATCGGCGAGCACGACTTCAGCAGCTTTCGCGCCGCGAACTGCCAGTCGCCGACGCCGGTGAAGACGCTGCGCGCGGTGAGCATCGAGCGCCGTGGCGCCTACTGGTGTTTCGGCTTCGACGCCAACGCCTTCCTGTACCACATGGTGCGCAACATCATGGGCTGCCTGGTGGCGGTGGGGCAGGGGCGCGAGCACCCGGGCTGGATGGCCGAGGTGCTGGCCGCGCGCTCGCGTGACGCGGCCGCGCCGACATTCCCGCCCGACGGCCTGCACTTCGTGGGGCCGTACTACGATGCGGCACTCGCCTTGCCGGCACACACGCCGGCGATGGACTGGACGCCCTGACTCCGACACCGAGCATGCACCGCACCCGCATCAAGATCTGCGGCCTCACGCGCGAGGCCGACGTCGACGAGGCCCTCGAGGCCGGCGCCGATGCGCTGGGCTTCGTGCTCTACCCGAAGAGCCCGCGGGCGGTGTCGATCGCACGTGCCGCGGAGCTCGTGGCGCGGCTGCCGCCCTTCGTCACGCCGGTGCTGCTCTTCGTCAACGCGTCGCCGGCCGAGGTGCGCCAGGCCACCGAGGCCCTGCCGCAGGCCGTGTTGCAGTTCCACGGCGACGAGACGGCGGCGATGTGCGATGCCGCCGGCCGGCCCTACCTGCGTGCCGCGCGCATGGCGCCGGGCTTCGATTTGTTAGACTTCGCGTGCCGATTTCCAGCGGCGCAGGCCCTGCTGCTCGACGCCCACGTCGAGGCTTACGGCGGGGCCGGAGAGGTCTTCGATTGGTCACTGATACCACCCGGCGTGCCCCTTCCGTTCGTTTTGTCTGGTGGGTTGAATCCTGCCAACGTGACCGATGGGGTGCTTCGCGTCCGGCCCTGGGCCGTTGACGTGAGCTCCGGCGTGGAGATCGGCAAGGGCGTCAAGAGCGGCCCGCTGATGCGCCGGTTCTGCAAGGCGGTGCACGACGCCGATCAGCGGCTTTGTACCTGAAGCCCCCGACACCGCGGCCCGCAGCACACGCTGCGCCGCACGAGGAAACCCGCACATGCTGCATTACGAACAACCCGATGCCCGCGGGCATTTCGGCCCCTATGGCGGCACCTTCGTCGCCGAAACCCTGGTGCACGCGCTGCACGAGCTCGAGGACGCCTACGCCAGGTACCGCGACGACCCGGAGTTCGTGGCTGAGTTCAGGCGCGAGCTCAAGCACTTCGTCGGCCGGCCGAGCCCGATCTACCACGCGGCGCGGCTCAGCCGCGAGGTCGGCGGCGCGCAGATCCACCTCAAGCGCGAGGACTTGAACCACACCGGCGCGCACAAGATCAACAACACCATCGGCCAGGCGCTGCTGGCGCGCCGCATGGGCAAGCCGCGCGTGATCGCCGAGACCGGAGCCGGCCAGCACGGCGTGGCCACCGCCACCATCTGCGCGCGCTACGGCATGGAGTGCGTGGTCTACATGGGCAGCGAGGACGTCAAGCGCCAGAGCCCCAACGTCTACCGCATGCACCTGCTGGGCGCCAGGGTGGTGCCCGTGGACAGCGGCAGCCGCACGCTGAAGGACGCGCTCAACGAGGCGCTGCGCGACTGGGTGACGAATGTCGAGAACACCTTCTACATCATCGGCACCGTGGCCGGCCCGCACCCCTACCCGATGATGGTGCGCGACTTCCAGCGTGTCATCGGCGACGAGTGCCTGTGGCAGATGCCCGAGCAGATAGGCACGCCCGACAGGCAGCCCGACGCCGTGATCGCCTGCGTGGGCGGCGGCAGCAACGCGATGGGCATCTTCTACCCCTACATCCCGCACGAGGGCACACGGCTCATCGGCGTCGAGGCCGCCGGCGAGGGCCTGGACAGCGGCAAGCACTCGGCCAGCCTGACCCGCGGCAGCCCCGGCGTGCTGCACGGCAACCGCACCTACCTGCTGCAGGACGACAACGGCCAGATCACCGAGACGCACAGCATCAGCGCCGGGTTGGACTACCCCGGCGTCGGCCCCGAGCATGCCTACCTCAAGGACATCGGCCGCGCCGAGTACGTGGCCATCGAGGACGGCGAGGCGCTGTCGGCCTTCCACCGCCTGTGCCGCACCGAGGGCATCATCCCGGCGCTGGAAAGCAGCCACGCCGTGGCCTACGCGATGAAACTCGCCGCGACGATGAGGCCCGACCAGCACCTGCTGGTCAACCTCAGCGGCCGTGGCGACAAGGACATCGGCACCGTGGCCGACCTCACCGGCGCCGAGTTCTACTGCCGGCCCTCGTGCCGGGGCCAGGGTGTCAAGGGCGGTGTCGTCGTCGAGGCGAAGAAATGAGCCGCATCCCCGCCACGCTGGCCGCGCTGAAGGCCCGGGGCCGCAAGGCGCTGATCCCCTACCTCACTGCCGGCGACCCGTTGGCCGATTACACCCCGCAGCTGATGCAGGCGCTGGCCGATGGCGGCGCCGACATCATCGAGCTGGGCGTTCCGTTCAGTGACCCGATGGCCGACGGCCCGGTGATCCAGAAGGCCAGCGAACGTGCGCTGGCGCGCGGCATCGGCACCATGCAGGTGCTGGACATGGTGCGCCGCTTCCGCCAGGGCAACACCACCACGCCGGTGGTGCTGATGGGCTACGCCAACCCGGTGGAGCGCTACGACCAGAAGCACGGCGAAGGCCGTTTCATCACCGACGCGGCCGCGGCCGGTGTCGACGGCCTGCTGGTGGTCGACTACCCGCCCGAGGAGTGCGAGGCCTTTGCCGCGCGGCTCGAGGCGGCGGGCCTGGACCTCATCTTCCTGCTCGCCCCCACCAGCACCGAACAGCGCATGCAGCAGGTGGGGCGCATCGCCGGCGGCTACGTCTACTACGTGTCGCTCAAGGGCGTGACCGGCGCCGGCCACCTCGACACCGCCGCGGTGGCGCAGATGCTGCCGCGCATCCGGCGGCATGTCAGTGTGCCCGTGGGCGTGGGCTTCGGCATCCGCGACGCCGCCACCGCGCGCGCCGTGGGTGCGGTGGCCGACGCCGTGGTCATCGGCTCCCGGCTGATCCAGATCCTGGAAGCCGAAGCGTTGCAGAATCCGGCCCAACCGGCCGCCGTGGCCGACGCGGCGCGGGCTTTCATGGCCGAGATCCGCACTGCCCTGGACACGTGAACGGCGCAAGCGCCGCGTCCCCCACGCCACCCACCCTGGAGGTGTTCGAATGAGTTGGCTAGAGAAACTGCTGCCGCCCAAGATCCAGCATACCGACCCGGCCGAGCGCCGGGCCGTGCCCGAAGGCCTGTGGATCAAGTGCCCGGCCTGCGAGACCGTGCTCTACAAGACCGACCTCGAGCAAAACCTCAACGTCTGCCCCAAGTGCGACCACCACCACCGCATCGGCGCGCGTGCGCGCCTCGACGGTTTCCTCGACCCCGAGGGCCGCTGGGAGATCGGCCAGGAGGTGATGCCCATCGACGCGCTGAAGTTCAAGGACAGCAAGAAGTACGCGCAGCGCCTGCAGGCCGCGCTCGAGGCCACCGGCGAGACCGACGCCTTGGTGGTGGTGGGCGGCGCGGTGATGAGCGTGCCGGTGGTGGCCGCCTGTTTCGAGTTCGAGTTCATGGGCGGCAGCATGGGCAGCGTGGTCGGCGAGCGCTTCGTGCGCGGCGTCGAGGCCGCGATCGAACAGAAGGTGCCTTTTGTCAGCTTCACCGCCACCGGCGGCGCGCGCATGCAGGAGGGCCTGCTCAGCCTGCTGCAAATGGCCAAGACCAACGCCTCGCTGACGCGCCTGGCCAAGGCCCGGCTGCCTTACATCAGCGTGCTCACCGACCCGACCATGGGCGGCGTGTCGGCCAGCTTCGCCTTCGTCGGCGACGTCGTCATTGCCGAGCCCAAGGCGCTGATCGGCTTCGCCGGCCCACGGGTGATCGAGAACACCGTGCGCGAGAAGCTGCCCGAAGGTTTCCAGCGCAGCGAGTTCCTGATCGGCAAGGGCGCGCTGGACATGATCTGCGACCGCCGGCAGCTGCGGCCGAACATCGCGCGCCTGCTGGCGATGCTGCAGCGGCAAAGCGCCGACGCCGTCGCGTAAGCCAGCCCCCAGGCTCCCTTCGGTGGCCACCCCCCGAGGGGGCTCCTGCAGCGGCCCGGCCAAGCCGGTGCCGCGCAGGGCCTTGATCGAATGAACACTCTGAACACACTCGAAGAGTGGCTAGCGCATTGCGCCGCCATGCACCCGAAGACGATGGATCTTTCTCTGGAGCGCACCGTGGAGGTGGCGCGCCGGTTGGGCGTCCACTTCCCGATGCCGGTCATCACGGTCGCCGGCACCAACGGCAAGGGCAGCACCTGCGCCATGCTCGAGAGCATCGCGCGGCGCGCCGGCTACTGCACGGGCCTGTACCAGAAGCCCGAGCTCGTGCACTTCGAGGAGCGTTGCCGCGTCGACGGCGCGCCGGTGAAGGCCGATGAACTGGTGCCGCACTTCGCGGCCGTCGAGCAGGCGCGCGGCGACATCACGCTCACCCAGTTCGAGTTCAGCACGCTGGCCATCGTGCGCCTGCTGTCGCTGCTGCCGCTGGACCTGCTGATCCTCGAGGTCGGGCTGGGCGGGCGCTACGACTCGGTCAACGCCTTCGATGCCGACTGCGCCGTCATCACCAGCATCGACCTCGACCATGTCGAGTGGCTGGGCCCCGACCGCGAGAGCATCGGCCTGGAGAAGGCGCAGATCATGCGGCCGGGCAAGCCGGCCATCGTCAGCGACCCGCTGCCGCCGGCCAGCGTGGTGAAACACGCCGACGCCATCGGCGCCGACCTCTGGCTGGTGGGGCGCGACTTCAACCACGCCGGCGACCGCCAGCAATGGAGCTGGAGCGGCCACCATGGCCAGATTCAGCGCCGCTACCACGGCATGGCCTACCCGGCGCTGCGCGGCGCCAACCAGTTGCTCAACGCGGCCGGCGCCATCGCGGCGCTGGAATCGCTGCGCCCGCGGCTGCCCGTCACCGCGCAGGCCATTCGCACCGGGCTGGCGATGGTCGAACTGCCGGGCCGTTTCCAGATCGTGCCCGGCCAGCCGGCGCTGGTGCTGGACGTGGCGCACAACCCGCAGGCCGTGGCCGCGCTGGCGCTCAACCTGGACGCCATGGGCTACTTCGCGCGCACCCACGCCGTGTTCGGCGTCATGCGCGACAAGGACATCCAGGGCCTGCTCGCGAAGATGGTGCCGTTGGTCGACGTGTGGCACTGCTGCGCGCTGCCCGTCGAGCGCGCGGCCGGCGCCGGGGAACTGGCCGCGCGGGTGCAGGCTGCGGCGGCCGGCCGCCTGGGCGGGCCGCCGGCGGTCTTCACCCATGACGGCCCTGCGGCAGGGCTGCGCGCCGCCGCGGCGTCGGCAGACCCCGCCGATAGAATCGTGGTCTTCGGGTCCTTCCATACCGTGGGCGGTGTGCTCAAGGAAGGCCTGCCCCGGCTGGGCGCCGCCCACGTCGCCTGAGTACCCGGGCCGGGGGCCCCTTCAGCCTGCCGACGCCACCGATCCCACGCATGCGATTGCCCTTTCTGCGCCCCAAGCCCAAGGCCGAGCACGAGGCCGTGCGCCCGGCTGCCAGGCGGGCCAGCGGCCCCCGCCCGGGTGCAGCCGGAGCCGACGGTGACGTGGCCGCCGCGCGCGTACGGGCGCGCCGCCGCCTCGTCGGTGCCCTGGTGCTGCTCGTCATCGGCGTGATCGGCTTTCCGGTGCTGTTCGAGACCCAGCCGCGCCCGCTGCCGCTGGACATCCCCATCGAGCTGCCGGCAGGCGAAGGCCGCTCGGCCACGTCGGCGACCCCGGCACAGGCCGGGCGCACCCTGCCCAGCCTGAGCCTGCCTGCCGATGGCGGCAGCGAGGGCGCGGTGGCTGAGCCTGCTGCACCCGTGGCGGCCTCGTCCGCGCCGGGGCCGGCCAGGCCGGCGTCCACAGCCAACCCGGTGGTGGCGGTGATTGACGCGCGGACGGCGCCTGCCGCGCCGGCAGCGGCCGAGAAGGACATCCTGCCGACACCCGCGGCGACACCCGCGGCGACACCCGCGGCGACACCCGCGGCGACACCCGCGGCCGTCGTCGCACCGCTGGCGGCACCCAAGGCGTCGGCCGAGAGGGCTGCGGCCGCGTCTGCCGTGCAAGCACCGCGCGCAGCCCCGCCCACGCCGCGCGACGGTGAGGGCGCACGCGCCGCGGCATTGCTGGCCGGCGCGGCGCCGGCCTCGGCGGCGGCCGCGGCGTCGGGCCGCTTCGTCGTGCAGGTGGGCGCCTACACCGACGCGGCCACGCTGCGCGCCACGCGAGCCAAGGTCGAGAAGCTGGGCCTCAAGACCTACACCCAGGTCATCGACGGCGACGCCGGCAAACGCACGCGGGTACGCCTGGGGCCGTTCACCACTCGCGCCGAGGCCGACACCGCGGCAGCGCAGATCAAGCGTGCCGGCCTGCCGGCCAACGTGCTGGCGCTGTGATGCTCGAGATCTGGTCCTCGCTGTCCTGGCTCGATTGGGCGCTGCTGGCCGTGCTGTCGGTGTCGGTGGTCATCGGGCTGGTGCGCGGATTCGTCTTCGAATGCCTGTCGCTGGCGGGCTGGGTGGTGGCCTGGTTCGCCGCCCAGTGGGCCGCACCCATGCTGGCGCCGCACGTGCCGGTCGGCGCGGCCGGCTCGGCGCTGAACCTCGGCAGCGCCTTCACGCTGACCTTCGTCGCTGCCATCGTCGTGTGGTCGCTGCTGTCGCGGCTGATCCGCATGCTGGTGCACGCCACGCCGCTGTCGGTGCCCGACCGCTTGCTCGGCGCCGGCTTCGGTGTGCTGCGCGGCGGCGTGCTGCTGCTGGCGCTGGCCACTGTGGTGACGCTGACACCAGCCGCACAATCCACAACCTGGCGCACTTCGCACGGCGCGCGCTGGCTGGGCCAGGCGCTGCAGGTGCTCAAGCCCCTGCTGCCCGAGCCGGCGGCGCGGCTGCTGCCGGGCTGAAGAGAACCCCCAACAGGACAACCCAATACCATGTGCGGCATCGTCGGCGTCATCTCGCGTACGCCCGTCAACCAGCTCATCTACGACGCGCTGCTGCTGCTGCAGCACCGTGGCCAGGACGCCGCGGGCATCGTCACCATGCTGGGCACCAAGTGCTTCATGCACAAGGCCCGCGGCATGGTGCGCGACATCTTCCGCACGCGCAACATGCGCGGCCTGCCGGGCCGCGTGGGGCTGGGCCAGGTGCGCTACCCGACCGCCGGCAACGCCTACAGCGAGGAAGAGGCGCAGCCCTTCTACGTCAACGCGCCCTATGGCATCGTGCTCGTGCACAACGGCAACCTGACCAACGCGCAGGCGCTCAAGGCCGAGCTGTTCGAGGTCGACCGCCGCCACATCAACACCGAGAGCGACACCGAGGTGCTGATCAACGTGCTGGCGCACGAGCTCGAGCAGGTGGCGCTGTCGCCCCACGGCGGTTCGCTGCCGCTCACGCCCGAGCATGTCTTCAAGGCCGTGGGCGCGGTGCACAAGCGCATCCGCGGCTCGTACGCCGTCATCGCGCTCATCGCCGGGCAGGGCCTGCTGGCCTTCCGCGACCCGCACGGCATCCGGCCGCTGTGTTTCGGCGAAGGTGACGGCGACGACGGCGGCCACGACGTGATGGTGGCCAGCGAGTCGGTGGCGCTCGAGGGCACGGGCCACAAGCTGACGCGCGACGTCGCGCCGGGCGAGGCCATCTTCATCGATCTGGCGGGGCAGATCCACGCCCGCCAGTGCGCTGAATCGCCCAAGCTCAACCCCTGCATCTTCGAGTACGTCTACCTCGCGCGGCCCGACTCGGTGATGGACGGCATCTCGGTCTACCGCGCGCGCCTGAACCTGGGCGAGACGCTGGCCCAGCGCGTCATCAGCACGCTGCCGCCCAACGAGATCGACGTCGTCATCCCCATCCCCGAGAGCAGCCGGCCCAGCGCGATGCAGCTCGCGCACCGCATCGGCAAACCCTACCGCGAGGGCTTCGTGAAGAACCGCTACGTCGGCCGCACCTTCATCATGCCGGGGCAGGGCGTGCGCAAGAAGAGCGTGCGCCAGAAGCTCAACGCCATCGCGATGGAGTTCAAGGGCCGCAACGTGATGCTGGTGGACGACAGCATCGTGCGCGGCACCACCAGCAAGGAGATCGTGCAGATGGCCCGCGAGGCCGGCGCGCGCAAGGTCTACATGGCCAGCGCGGCGCCGCCGGTGCGCTACCCCAACGTCTACGGCATCGACATGCCGACCAAGGAAGAGCTGATCGCGCACGACCGCACGCTCGAGCAGATTCGCGCCTACATCGGCGCTGACGCGCTGATCTACCAGGACGTCGATGCGATGAAGCGCGTGGTCGGCGCGCTCAACCCGAAGATCTCCAGCTTCGAGGCGAGCTGCTTCGACGGCCGCTACATCACCGGCGACGTGAGCGCCGAAGACTTCGCGGCGATGCAGGCGCAACGCCGGCTGCAGTTCGACGAGGAAGACGAGAACCACCGCTCGCGGCTGGCGCTGCAGGGGAGCGAGCACTGATGGACGGGCCCGACGCCGAGGCCACCCGCCTGGCTCGCGCGCGCCTGCCCGAGGGCCTGCGCTCCGAGACGCTGGCCGTGCGCACGGCGCTGGCACCCAGCCAGCACGGCGAGAACTCCGAGGGCCTGTTCCTCACCAGCGCCTTCGTCCAGCCCAACGCCGAGACCTCAGCGCGCCGCTTCGCCGAGATGGAGGACTTCACCTACGCCCGCACCAGCAACCCCACGGTGCGCAGCCTCGAGCAGCGCCTGGCCGCGATGGAAGGGGCCGAAGGCTGCGTGGCCACGTCCACCGGCATGAGCGCGATCCTGCTGCTCATCATGGGCCTGCTGAAGGCCGGCGACCACGTGATCTGCTCGCGCTCGGTGTTCGGCTCGACGCTGAACCTGTTCGCCAAGGAGTTCGGGAAATTCGGCGTCGAGACCAGCTTCGTCTCGCAGACCGATATCGACCAGTGGCGCGCCGCGCTGCGGCCGACAACGAAGTTGCTGTTCGCCGAGACGCCCACCAACCCGCTGACCGAAGTTTGCGACATCCGCGCGCTGGCCGACCTAGCGCACGAGGCCGGCGCGCTGTTGACGGTGGACAACACCTTCTGCTCGCCCGCGCTGCAGCGCCCGCTGGCGTTGGGTGCCGACCTGGTGACGCATGCCGGCACCAAGTACCTCGACGGCCAGGGCCGCGTGATGGCCGGTGCACTGTGTGGCGCGAACCGGCTTGTCGTCGACGTGTTCGGGCCCACGCTGCGCACCGCCGGCATGACGCTGGCGCCTTTCAACGCCTGGGTCGTGCTGAAGGGCCTGGAGACGCTGACGCTGCGCATGAAGGCGCAAAGCGAGGCCACGCTGCACGTGGCACGCTGGCTGCAGGCACGCCCGGCAGTGGCGCGTGTGCACTACCCGGCGCTGCCTTCGCACCCGCAGCACGCCCTGGCGATGGCGCAGCAGTCGGGCCACGGCGGCGCAGTGCTGTCCTTCGAGTTGCGGGCCGACAGCCCCGAAGCCGCGCGGGCGGCGGCCTTCCACGTCATCGACAGCACGCGCGTACTGAGCATCGCCACCAACCTGGGCGACACCAAGTCGCTCATCACCCACCCAGCCACCACGTCCCACGGCCGGCTCACTGAAGCGCAGCGCCAGGCCTCGGGCATCGGCCAGGGCCTCGTGCGCCTGGCCGTGGGCCTGGAGCATGTCGACGACATCACCGACGACCTGCAACGTGGCCTGAGCACCCTCGCATGAGCGATATGCCCGAAGTCCGCACCCGCATCGCCCCGTCGCCCACCGGTTTCCTGCACCTCGGCACGGCGCGCACTGCGCTGTATTCCTGGGCCTACGCGCGGCACCACGGCGGCCAGTTCGTGCTGCGCATCGAAGACACCGACGTCGCGCGCTCGACGCAGGACAGCGTGCAGCAGATCCTCGACAGCATGCACTGGCTGGGCCTGGACTACGACGAAGGCCCGATCTACCAGATGCAGCGCCTGGCGCGCTACCACGCCGTGGCCGAACAGATGATCGCCGCCGGCACCGCCTACCGTTGCTACGCCACGCCCGAAGAGCTGGACGCCATGCGCGAGGCGCAGCGTGCACGCGGCGAGAAGACCCACTACGACGGCCGCTGGCGGCCGGCGCCGGGCAAGACGCTGCCGCCGGTGCCCCCCGGCGTGCAGCCGGTGGTGCGCTTTGCCAACCCACCACACGGGCACGTGCGGTGGGACGACCTCGTCAAGGGCGCGATCTCGATCGGCAACGAAGAGATCGACGACCTCATCATCCTGCGCCCGGCCCCCGAGGGCGTGGCCGGTGATGCGTCGGCGCTGGGCGTGCCGACCTACAACTTCGCCGTCGTCGTCGACGACTGGGACATGGGCATCACGCATGTCTTCCGCGGCGACGAGCACATCAACAACACGCCCTGGCAGATCAACATCTTTCGCGCGTTAGGTGCGCCGCTGCCGGCCTTCGGACACTGCCCCATCATCCTCGGCGACGACGGGCTCAAGCTCAGCAAGCGCCGCGGCGCGGTCAGCGTCACTGCCTACCAGGACGCCGGCTACCTGCCCGAGGCGATGCTCAACTACCTGGCGCGGCTGGGCTGGAGCCACGGCGACGACGAGCTCTTTTCGGTCGAGCAGATGGTGCAGTGGTTCGACGGCAGCCACCTCGCCAGGAGCCCGGCGCAATGGGACCCGGCCAAGCTGGCCTGGGTCAACGCCCACTACATCAAGGCCGCGGCCGACAGCCGGCTGGCGCTGCTGGTGCAGGCCCAACTCGCCACGCGCGGCGTGGCGGTGGACGACCTGCCGCTGCTCGAGCGCGCCAGCGCCCTCTTCAAGGACCGCTGCAGCACGGTGGTCGAACTCGCCGACTGGACGGGGATGATCTTCGTACCCGTGGAGCCGGCCGCCGAAGAACTGGCCGCGCACGTTACCGAGGCCGTCAGGCCGGCGCTGCGCTCGCTGCGCGACAGGCTGGCCGCCGTGGACTGGGACAAGGCCACCATCGCCATGGCGCTGAATGAGACGCTGGCGTCCCACCAGCTCAAGATGCCGCAGCTGGCGCCGGCGGTGAGGGTGCTGGTGTGTGGCCGCGCGCAGACACCTTCGATCGATGCCGTGCTGACACTCTTTCCACGCCACACCGTGCTCGAGCGTTTGCAGGGCGCCTGAGAAATGTCTTAGAATGTGAGGCTCGCTTGAACAGCGCTGAACGCGAAGCTCTCCAGGCAACCGGGGAGGCAAGCAATCAGGGGGTATAGCTCAGCTGGGAGAGCGCTTGCATGGCATGCAAGAGGTCAGCGGTTCGATCCCGCTTACCTCCACCAATCAAGCGCTGTTCAAGGGAAGCGTCAGAGAAGTGCCAAGTTCTGTCCCCTTCGTCTAGAGGCCTAGGACACCACCCTTTCACGGTGATTACAGGGGTTCGAATCCCCTAGGGGACGCCAACTTCGGTTGGTATGTTTTGCCAGTCAGTCGACAAGCCTGGCGGTGCTTGGGGCAGCGATGCCTGATAGCCGCTTACCGCGTGGAGTGGTAGTTCAGTTGGTTAGAATACCGGCCTGTCACGCCGGGGGTCGCGGGTTCGAGTCCCGTCCACTCCGCCAACAATTTTATGTAAGTTGTTGATTTGAAAAGAGAAAGCCGCCACTGGGCGGCTTTTTTCTTTTCCGATCCCCGTCTCGACCCCCGGTTGTGAGTTGGATTCTGTGAGACTTCTTGAAGTCAAGTGGAGCGGAATCGTTCGCGAACGTGCGGCTTGGGCATGTTTTCTCGGTGTTCTCTCCGCCCTACCGGCCGTAGAAATATGGCCATCAGCGATAGATGCCGAAGGGACGAACGAGACGCTATCGGTGCCCCTCGGGTGTTGCTCGGGTCGCGTCAGCTTGCCCAGGTCTGCATCGAACCGATCGCAGCATCCACCTTCTTCATCAGCGCGCGCAGAGGTGGGCTGTTCGGATAGTGCTGGGCGAGGATCTGCTTGACTCGCTCCATGCTATCGACGTGAAGAGCACGTTCGTCCGATGAAAGCGTGCGCGCGAATGACGACCCGGACTCGTGATAGTAGAGGTCGAAGAACTGCTCGCTGGGCAACTCGGCATAGTTGTACTCGCGCTGCGTCCACTCGTCGAGTTCGCTGCGAATACCGTTCACACGGTTGTAGACGCCCTTGCGGTTGTACGAGGACACGAGCACCGACTTGAGCAGCCTACCCACTTGTGCATGCGCCTCGATCGGCATCCTGCCTTTGGGGCGGCGCTGCGGACCCACGAAGGTCTGCACGTAGCCGACCGTGTTGCGCTGACCGCTTGTGACTCTGCTGGGCTCCGTCGCCGCCGGCTTGGCGACGGCCGCCTCATTGCGAGCGATGGTTCCGGGGCTGAAGAAGATCGGCGTGGATGGTGCTGACTCGCCATCCCAAGCCGCCTCGACAATCGGCGTCGGCAGACGATCCAATGCTGCGACGATGGGCGCCAACGGAACGCCCTTTGCTGAATCGGCGATGAGATACAGCCGAGAGCCGCCGTCCGGGTTGTACATGCCTGACCACGAGGGCTTGGCAATGGCGAACCCATGACGTTCGGACCAAGCGGCGCGCTCAGCTGCCTTGCTCTGCGCTGCCAGCTCATAGGGCTCGTCGGCGAACAGATAGCGCTTGGTGTCGCGGTCGTACCAGATGCTGTAATGATCCCGGCCAGGCACCGCATTGCTGGAGCTGCCATGCGGAAATGCGCGGCTGTGGCTCTTCGACGGCCGCAGCTTGGTCGTGTCCATGAACTGCAGCGTGCGCGCAGCGGCGCAGATTGCCCGGCGCGCCTGGGACTGCGACTGCACCATGTCGCGCCGTGCCAGATGGTCTGGACCCTCTGGCTGGAAGTGAGTCAATGCGCGGTGGTGATCGAGCTGCGCCGGCGTGATCAGTTCGCCCCACAAGGTATCAAGCCAAATGGTCAGCGTTTCGCGGCCGCGGGTGTCCGCCTCCTTGTCGCGCCAGTACACGGTCAGGTAGAGACGGTGGCCCGGGCGGGCATTCGGACGATCAGTCCCCTTGTTCAGCACGTTTCGTGCGTGCTTGAAGTTCTGGAAGCCGGCTGATTGCGCGGCGTCGTCCAGGGCGCGGACGTGTTGGATGCCCCGATCGACCTTGATCGATTTGGCGAGGCGTTTGATGCCGTCCAGGGTGGACGGACGAATGGCTTCACTCGACATGACTGCTCTCCTGAGTTCATGACGAAACGTCACCCGTCTGCCGCTTCTCGAACCCGAACATGACATGCGGGAAGAGAGGGAGTGTCGGCAGTGCTGTCAACAGCTTTGCTATGACGGGTGGCAGGCTTCTGCCCGAAGCCTTGGCGTGAATTATCACTCCAAGACGAGACCTGATCAGCAATATTGTTCAGCCGTCCGAACTGCCCGCAATCCGCAGGGATTGGACTGACAGGCGGCCCGGGCCAGTCGTGGCAGGATCGTTCGAAGGTCGAACCGGCGGTTGAAGAGGTACTGCACTTGGCCGAGGTATCGATAGCCGTACTTCGCGAAGCCGAACGCATGGTATGTGCCGGACAGCGACGTCTTAAGGTTGCCCAGCACCGTGTTGACGGCCAGGAACCTCGGATCCTTGGCGCTGGCAGCACCGCCGCCCGTGACATGCGGTTCGTGCCGGATGCCGGTGCCTTGCACCGCCGTGAAGCAGCCCAGGCCGTCGGACACCAGCGTGGCCGGCGCAGCCAGCGAGCGCTCTGCAAACGCCAGCAGCGCGTCCTTGGTGAACGGCCGTGGCGACAAGCACACGAAGACCGGCTGGCCGGACTCGGTGGTCTGCACCGCCGCGACGAAGGGCACCTTGTTGGGCGAACCGCGCCCGGGCTTGCCGCCCTGGACCTCTCCACCGAGGTAGGCATCGTCGATCTCCACCCGCCCGGTGAGCTGCCGCGTGGCCTCACGCTCGAACATGAGCTGCATCAGCTTGTGCTTGAGCAGCCAGGCCGTAGGGTAGGACACGCCCAGATGCCGCTTGAGCTCCAGAGCCGAGACTCCTGTCTTGGCCTGCGTGATCAGGTGCATGGCCGTGAACCACACCGGCAGCGGCAGATTGCTGGACTCGAACAGGGTGCCGCTGACCAGGCTGCACTGGTAGCGGCAGCCGCTGCACTGGAAGTACAGCCGACGGCCCCGGCGGAACTCACTGTGCCAAGTCCCTTCGCAGCGCGGACAGACGAAACCCTCGGGCCATCGCCAGGCCCTCACGGCGGCCTCGCAGCGCTCGGGCGTGCCGTAGCCATCGAAGAACTCCAGCATGGACAGCCCGCGCTGATACTGAACCTTGTTCTGCGCCATGGTCGATCTCCTGTTCCGATCGACATAGCTTCTCGGACGCCAGTCTCATGGGGTGAGACTCTCCCATGACGGCTGAAGATTCTTGCTGATCAGGAGACGAGATGAGGGGGAACAGCCAGGTGCCGCCTGCGGAGGCTTCCAAGTTGGGGTTGTGGTAATGTTTGCGTCGGTTGCCGTCGCCTGCCGCACGCGCCCCACGGGGTACGACGAAGACGGAGTTTTCTGAGCCCCACCCATCCATGTTTGATCCCCTGGGCGGCCCGCAAAGCGTGCACCGGAATTCCGCCCGATGGAGATCGATATGGACACCCAAATGCTCAAGGTGTTCGCGGAGCGCCTGCGTGCGCACCTCGAACAGCACCAACTTCACCTCAAGCACGGTCAGGCGCTCGACCTGATCGCAGCGCTTCCGGGGCTTCGCAACTGGCCCGAGGTCAATGCCTTTCCTGTGCGTGTGGCGGCGGCACACGTCAACGGCGAGTCGGCCGAACGTCTCGTCAGGCGTCTGGCCAGCACCCACAACGTCACGGTCACGGCTGCCGCGCTGGTGCAGGTTCTGGAGGCCGCCGCGCCGGACCTTGGCCTCAAGATCTGGCCGGATGGTCCGGTGCCGGGCGTGTACGTGACGACATCGCGGGATGCCGTCGATGCCGCCATAGCCAACTACGAGGCTGCCGCAGAAGGCGCGCTTCTCTATGCCGAGGATGCTGGCCGGTCATCCGACAGCGGCATCGATCTCGGAGAGAACGGCTTGTTCTCGAAGGGCATGGACCGTTTGCCGAGCGGCACGCTGGTAGTGGTCGGGCCTCTGCCGCTCACGCAAGAGTCCTGGAGCGACAACAGGGACCGTTTGAACACGGCGGCTGGTCTGGCCTACACCTCATCCTTGCGCATTGTCGTGCTGGTGGACACGCCACTGCCGGAGAACCTTCACAGCGACATCGATCTGCTCCTTCGTCCCGAAGAGGAAGGGCTGGACAGCGAGCCCGTGGATGTGCTCGGGGTGGTCACGGACAACGGTGAATTGAGGGTCGTTCAACCATTTGTCGAACGGCGCATGGTTCCCCCGACGGCACAAGCCTTCACCACGACGCAGAGGCTGCCGCAGGTGTTGGAAGGCGCGCTCAGGCAGGCGGTGTCGCAGCGGCCTTATGGCGTCATCGTGCTCGGCGTCTCTCCTTCCGACAAGCCGCGCCGAGCGCTGCTCGAAGCCGTGCTTCCATTGACTGAGCATGCCGGGCCGGCTGTTCGCATCCAGCCGACGTTCCGCAGTGGGTACGGCAAGGACGATACGCCGCTCTCGCCGCACTTCGCGGGCCTGCCGGTGTTTCCTTCCGTCGAGAGTGCCTACGCGCATGGTTTCAGACGCATGGTCATCGAGTCGTCGTACCACGGCGCATCGAAAGCCATGGCGGCGCGGGCTGGGGACGTGTGTTTCATGCTCACGTCGTATTCGACGGAGGTTGCCGGCGCCTGGATGGATGCCATGCCTCGTCACCAGGACTGGCCGGACGGCCTGGAATTCATCATCGCGCTGCTCTGCGTGGCCGACATCGAAAGCAAGAAGGAGTCATTCGTTGTGTGCGACGCCTTTGTCGCCGGTGCGCCGTCCGCCCCGAAGGACGCTCGCGTTGGCGCACTGATGGAACATCTCGAGGCACATCGCGTCGTCAGGTGGCAAGACCAGTTGGAACCTTTGCTGGCAGAACGTCGGGCAACGACGGCGCAAGCCAAGAAGGCGCTGCATCGCCATGACGTGGAGAGTTACCTCGCGTCGCGGAAGGCAACAGCCTTATGACCGCGAACCACATGGCCGGGCTTGGCCCTGAGGGTGAGAGAGAGAGTGTGCTGGCCTACGAAGAAGTAGACGATTCGGGCACTTCCACAGGTCGCCGGGCGGCCTTCGCGGGTGTCGAGTTCACCCCTCTTGGATATGTCGATCTCGTCGACACGAAGCTCGGCAACAAGGTCGTGATCCCGCTGAACTGGAAGCACGCCAAAGTCATCGAAAGCAACATTCCCGAGATCGAACTGGACAGGTTCGCCTCCGGCCACGCGAGCCTTGAAAGTACCTACACCTCCAAGGCCATCGGGCTGGTCAAAGGGGGCTGGTTGCCGTCGGGCTTGGCGGTCCGGGAGGACATGATCGTTCTTCCTGACCGTTGCACCATCAGCGAGCTGAAGGGGCGGTTTCGAGACGGCATCAAGAAGAACGAGGACGACAAGGACTTTCTCGACTTCTTCGAGGGCGAGGGCATTCGCATCAATCCTTTGCTCTACGCGCTGGAAGGCAACCTGCGAAGGAATCCCACGCCCGACCAGATCCGACAGCAGCTCGAAGAAGTGCTCGCGGCCTTGCGGTCGGCGCTGCCCAAGGCCGAGTTGGTGCCAGGGGACATCGGAGGTCTGCAGGGCGTTGTCGGGATCGTCCAGGACACGCAGGCCAGCATGGAGCGAAAGCAGACCTTCCTGATGCGCATGGCACCGAAGCTGCAGGCGCCGACCAGTGCAATCAAGAAAGCGCAACTCTGGGATGAAGCCCTGACCGTGGCGCAGGCGTGCGGCATCGCGAGGAACTCGCTAGTCGTTCTGGCGGTGCTCAGTTCGATCTCGGTCCCCATGGGCAACAGTCCGGCAAAGCGCCTGCTCAAGCCGTCCGCGGACTATTCCGTCGAGGATGCCTACAACGCCTTGGCCGACCTGCGCTCGTTGGAGATTCTGATGTGCCTGTTCGCGTTGTTCCCCGACCAACGCATCATGCTGTGCACCGGTGACAAGAACCTTGCCCTGTTCTGGGCAGGGATGCGTGCATCGCGCTTTGCCTGGGCGGGCAACGCGGCCAGTTTCACGCTCTCGCCGGTTGAAGCGCTCTTGCCGGACGTTTCCGCAGAGCGGGCAGCTTCCTTCTTCGATGCGGTCGATGATCGAGCGCAGGTTGCCGCCAATTCATTGGCGCAGGGCGATGCGCAATGAAAGCGTATCCATTTACCCGTCCAACGATCGTCGCAGCCATCGAATTTCTCGGCGCGGTGTCTTCACAGGCGAAATTCGATCAGATCATCGTTCGCATGGGATTGGATACCGCGATCGAACTGGGTCCTTCAAAAAGCGTGACCGCGAAGAGTGCCTTGATGGCACGGGCGGTGATGCAGAGCGCCGCTCAGGTGATCGACACGGTGAGCGGACAGATGACGCTCGCTGAAGTGGTTGTTCGGACAGCCGTCCTGGCGACCCAGCAGGGGAACGGCAATCCTGAGCAGGCGCCTTTTCTGCGCGGCTTGGCGCTCGATGGCTACGTGGTGTCTTGGGACGAGTCGTCGCGTGCGCCCCTGCTGCGCGCAGCCCTTCCCGAAGAAATCGATCTGCCGGCGACCGATGACGAAGTCCACCAGCTGTTGAAGCACTACGCCTTCAACGTCCCGTTGGGGCACCTTGATCAAGCGATCGCTGCGCACACGCGGGGTGACTGGGCCGCGGCCAACAGCCAGATACGCAGCTTCCTGGAAGGGCTGCTCGACGATATTGCGCTGCGCATCGACCCTCAGAATGCGGCGCAGTTGCCGACTTCCGAGAACCGCCGGGCGCTGCTGGCGGATCGGGGCTTCCTCTCGAAAGATCGGAATGAGTGGACCCCTGAGGGCAAGAGCTACATCAACGGGCTGTTCAAGATGTTGCACACCGATGGTTCGCATCCTGGCCTGTCCGATGACGACCACAGCACGTTTCGCTTGCACCTGGGCCTGATCACCGGGCGCACCCTTCTGCGGCGCTTGCACCTCGGCCGATGAGCCGACAAGCTGTAGCCGGTCATGTCTGCGAGTCGCTGGACATCGATCTGGCTGCTTAAGCGCCGGCTGTGCAGGGTGTCGGATCACTGTCGTGGCGCTGTCGTGTCGCCACTGCATGCGCGTCTCGATACTGACGGCATCGAAACGCCATCTATGGAGCGTCTATGACGACCGAAGAGAAAACACAGGAATCCCGGGTTCTGACACCCGCTGAGCTGGCAGTTTTGACGCGAGTGTTCCGCGAAATGCGGCACTGGTCGCAGGAGCAGTTGGCCGACCTGTCGGGTCTGAATGTGCGAACGATCCAGCGCGTCGAGCAGGCAATGCCTGCCAGCCTGGACACGCGACGCGCCATCGCCCGGGCCTTCGAGTTCGAGGACATCGACGTATTCAGCAAGCCGTTCTCGATTCCTTCGGACGAGACCATCAAGGCGGCAAAGGAAAAATTCGATAGGGAAAACGTCACTTTGGCGGCGCAGCCGCTGACGACCGGCCGCCAGTTGGCCAAGCTGGCGGAGGCGAGCACCATGGACCTCTCAGAGCCGGCGTTCGAGATGGGAAGGGAGGCCGAGCGGGCTTTTGCGGCGCTGGTGGACCACTTTCGGGAATACCGAGATTGCGCGGACATGTACAGCGAGTCCGGCAAGTTCGAGATTTACGATGCCCTGCAGGCGCACGTCGATGATCTGCTCCGGCTTCAGGTGTCGTTGTGCCACGCAGAGCGCAAAGTGCAGCTCAAGTTCGGCGGTGATGCGGAGGCCAAGCCGTTGCGAGCCACGATTCTGTATGTGGTCGCGTTTCCGCTCGGCCAGGAAGCAGCTGAGTTCGCGACACCGCGCACAGGCGGACTCAAGCTTTGATGCAGCGGGCGGGCAATGCGTTCGGAGCACGCGCACTGTTGCCAGCAAATCTGGATGCTCTGGCTTACCTCAAGCCGGTCGGGCGCATCAGCTCCTGGGGTGGTCACCCAGCCCGGCGCGGCGGTGAAGGCTACCGTAAACCAAGCCCAAGCCGGATAGCCCAGCCTCTAGTGGCTGAGGTAGGCGCTCCGGCGACGTCCGCCTAGACGTTCCGCGCCTTATTCGCTGCGCAGTAAATATTGCAGAAGCGCCGAATATTCGCTAAGATCGCATTATTTACTGCACAGTAAACAACCCACACCCATGATGCTTGAGTCTTCCCTGACCGAAAGGCAGTTGATCACGCAGTTCCTCGACGCCCTCCGGGAGTTGCCGGAGGTCCATGCCGACCTGGATCATTTGGAGCCTGTCGGTTCGACCGCCGATCGGGGGCATGACGCGCAGATCGACCTGCAGGTGGCGGGCAAGTCCTTCATCCTACTGGTGGAGGCCAAGAAGGCCGTATATCCGCGAGACGTTCGGCAGGTGATCTGGCAGTTCCGGGAGGCCAGCCACGGCCGGCCCAGGGGGCACGGCAAAGAGCCGCTGTCACTGCTGGTCGCCGAGTCCATTTCCCCGGGCGCCAAGGAACTCCTCAGAGATGAGCACGTTGGGTACTACGACAGCGGCGGGAGCATGTATTTACCCGCGCCGGGAGCCTATTTTTACATCGACAAACCTCCGCCCAAGACCCTCGCAAAGTCGGTTAGATCCCTTTTTTCCGGGCGACGCGCGCAAGTGCTTCACGCCGTGCTGGTCCAACATCAGGACTGGTTCGGCGTGAAGGAGCTGGCCCAACGGGCGATGGTGTCCCCGGCCACCGCCTCACAGGTGCTGACGGAGCTTGAGCGTTTCGACTGGCTGGTGTCGCGCGGGCAAGGGCCGAGCAAGGAACGCCACCTTCGCGAGCCCGCAGCTTTGCTGGATGCATGGGTGAAGCAACTCGCGTCGATTCGCCCCCCGAACCTTCGCCGCTACTACGTGCCGGCCACGAAAGCGGACACATTGCTGGAGCGGGTCGGCGAAGTCTTCGACGCCCATGATGCCGGGTACGCGATCAGTCACGAAGCCGCAGCACAGCGCTATTCCCCATTCCTCTCCAGCGTCTCCCAGGTCCGCGCCCGGCTGCTGATCGGCTCCAACGCCGACGCCGCCATCGGTGATCTCGGCGCACGCGTGGTCAATGAAGGCGCCAACCTGGCCATCATCGAAGCGAAGTCGTCCGGCGACTTGCTCTTCCGCGAACGAGTCGGCGGCATCTGGCTGGCTAGTCCGGTGCAGGTTTATCTCGACCTGCTGCGCGGCGAAGGCCGCTCTAAGGAAATGGCTGAGCACCTGCGCAAAGAAAGGATCGGCTTCTGATGGCCAAACCCGCAACGCTTGACGGCTACAGCGACCAATACACGCTTGACTGCGAACGCGTCCTGGTGACGCTGCTGCGCGGGTTGGGGCCGTGGAAGGACTCGGTCTACCTGGTCGGCGGCCTGACCCCGAGGTACCTGGTCGCCGCTCGGCCACCGGCTGTCCCTGCACATGCGGGCACCCTCGATGTCGACATCGTGATCGACCTGCAAATTCTGGCCGATACCGAGGCGTATCACACGCTGGAGGACAACCTCAAGAAGATGGGCTTCGAGCGCGCCGAAAACGAGGCCGGAAAGAAGCTCTCATGGCGTTGGCAAGCTCGCACCGAACACGGTGCGCTGATGGTGCTGGAGTTGCTCGCAGATGCGCCTGATATCGCTGGCGGCAAGGTGCAGCCGCTTCCGACCGAGGGCACGATCTCCGCGCTGAACATCCCGCACTCGTCCATCGTTTTTGACCTCCATCAGGTCACCGAGATCCAGGCCGAACTGCTGGGTGGCAACGGCGTGGCAACCGAGAAGGTCAAGCATGCAAACCTGGTCAGCTTCACCTGCCTGAAATCGTTTGCTTTCGATCAGCGTTTCGAGCGCAAGGATGCGCACGACCTGATCTATTGCATCGAGCACGCACCCGAGGGATCGGATGCTGTCTCCGACGCTTTCCGCAAAGAGTTGGCAGGCAAGCACGGCGCCGTGATCCAGGCCTCCCTGACCATCCTGCGCAACCGGTTCGCGCGGGACGAGAAGACAGAGGGCTATCGCAAGGATGGTCCGGTGTCGGTCGCCAAGTTCGAACTTGGCGAGAGCGACGAACCCGAGCAGCGCGAGGCGAGGGCGTTGCGTCAGCGCCAAGCCAGCGACGTGGTCGAACAGCTTCTCCGCCGGATCGGATAGGGGACGGAGTGGCCATCAAAGCGATATTCGTCGGCATCAACAAGCACGTCGACACGACGATTCCTGAGCTGAGTGGCGCGCGCCGCGACGCCACCGCGCTGTGGGCGCTCTTCACCGACACTGTGGATGGCTTGAGTGCCCGGCTGCTGGTGGACGAAGCTGCTACGCACGCCGAGGTGTCGCGAGCGATGCTCGGCACCTTGGCGGCCGCGGGAGAAGACGACGTGGTCGTCATCGCGTTCGCGGGGCACGGTTCTCCCGATGGGAATCTGGTCCTGTTCGACACGAGCGCGTCCGACCTTTCCGGCTCGTCCTTGTCCATGGCGGGCTTGGCGGACGCCTTCAAAGCGACCAGGGCACGCGCGGTCCTTTGCATTCTCGACTGCTGCTTCAGCGGCCAAGCGCCAGCCCGCGTGCTCGAGACCGCCGCGCGCCCACGCAGCGCATTTGCGCTCACCGGCGTCTATGGGGAAGGGCGCATCCTGTTGGCTGCCTGTGCGACCAACGAATCGGCATGGGAACAGCCGGGCACCGGCCATGGGTTGCTCACCCACGCGGTCATCGAAGCTTTGACCGGCGTCGCGGGTGCCTCTGTCAGCTTTCCCGAGATCGCCGGCGAGATCATCCGGCTCGCTCGTGTCGAAGCCGAACGCATCAGCGTGACGCAGACCCCTGTGTTCCTTGGAAGCGTTCAGGGTGGTCTGGTGTTTCCGGCACTCAAGCGAGGCGACAACTTCGCCGCTGCCTT
>PNKD01000048.1 GCA_013822265.1 Leptothrix sp. (in: b-proteobacteria) | reverse complement strand
GGCGCTGGCGTGCGAGACCATCCCGCGGCGACTGGCGGTCATAGGCTCTTCGGTGGTCGCGCTGGAATTGGCGCAGGCCTTCGCGCGCCTTGGCAGCAAGGTGACCGTGCTGGCGCGAAGCACACTGTTCTTGCGCGAAGATGCCGCTGTCGGCGAGGCGATCACGGCGGCGTTCCGTGCCGAGGGTATCGACGTCCTCGAGCGCACGCAGGCCAGCCAGGTCACCCACGCGAACAGCGAGTTCGTGCTCGCCACGCCGGGCGGCGAAGTCCGCGCCGACCAGCTGCTGGTCGCCACAGGTCGTGCGCCAAACACGCGCAAGCTCGGGCTCGATGTCGCGGGCGTCGAGGTCGACAAGCAAGGCGCCATCCTGGTCGACGCGGGCATGCGAACTTCGAGCGCGAACATCTTTGCCGCGGGTGATTGCACCGACCAGCCGCAGTTCGTCTACGTCGCGGCGGCCGCCGGCACGCGCGCGGCGATCAACATGACCGGCGGCGATGCCGCGCTCGACCTGAGTGCCATGCCTGCGGTCGTCTTCACCGACCCGCAAGTGGCCACGGCGGGCATGAGCGAGGCCGAGGCGCACCTACAGGGCATCGAGACCGACAGCCGTACGCTGAGCCTGGACAACGTGCCACGCGCGTTGGCCGACTTCGACACCCGCGGCTTCATCAAGCTGGTGGCCGAAGCCGGCAGCGGCCGCCTGCTGGGCGTGCAGGCCGTGACCCCGCAAGCCGGTGAGCTGATCCAGACCGCCGTGCTGGCCATTCGATCGCGCATGACCGTGCAGGATCTGGCCAACCAGTTGTTCCCGTACCTGACCATGGTCGAGGGGCTCAAGCTCTGCGCGCAGACCTTCACCAAGGACGTGAAGCAGCTGTCGTGCTG
The DNA here is from genome assembly GCA_013822265.1 of Leptothrix sp. (in: b-proteobacteria). Classification (GTDB taxonomy): domain Bacteria; phylum Pseudomonadota; class Gammaproteobacteria; order Burkholderiales; family Burkholderiaceae_C; genus Rubrivivax. The sequence continues at coordinate 25,581 of PNKD01000048.1, read as the reverse complement.
CGCAGGCTGAGGCCATGACGAACGAGGGCGACAGGCTCACGCTGGCCGGGGTGGCTCGGCGGGCCGGAGCCACCGTGCATCGGAATCGGACCGGCACCGCGTCAGGCTCTGTTCGTTCTGTGTCGTGTCGTGTCGCGGCGCCGAATCCGGCATCGCGTGCGCGCAGAGCTGAAGCGACCCGAGAGAAGCCCTGACCGGCCCGTCGAGCTCGGCGCCGGAGCTGCGCGATTGCGAAGGCGCCCATTGGAGCTGCCCAGGGGCTAAAGGCCCAAGGCTTGGTCGCGACCGGTGCTTGCCGGCGGCACGCCGTGAGAGTCGAACAGCAGCAACGGGTCGCTAAGAGCGCAACGCACCGCCGCCCGACTGCAGACCGCCGGTCTTGCCGATGTTCGCGTCACGAGATCGCGCAGCGGCACGCTGCGCCCTTGAAACAGCGCCGACGCGGCAGGCAACCGCTGCGCCCGTCGATCGATCAGCACAGAAGAGAGCGGCGCTTCACCTTGCTAGTCGCGCGTCTTTTCGGCCAAGCCGCCGACGCCGCCCTCTCTAGCGTTGACGGGCGCGGCCACCGTGCCGCGCGGCTTGGGCGGCGCCGGCCGTCTGCCGTCGACGAGGTGCGCGATGGCCAGGATGGGGTGGCGCAACAGCATGCGCGGACCGGCGTAGCGCATCACGACGCGCGTCTCTTCGCGCTGGCGCGGGCCGTAGCAGTGGATCTGGCAGTTCGAGCAGGTCGGCTTTTCGGGGCCGAAGGGGCAGGCCGCGAGCCGCTTGCGTGAATAGGCCAGCAGCTCGGCACAGCCCGGGCACAGGCCCTCGGCGTCGGCGGCCTCGCCGCCGTGGTGGTCGCGGCAGTACAGCCGCAGCATGGCCACCATGGTGGCCTGCTCGCGTTGCAGGCGGGGCGTCTGCAGGCGCGCGGCACGGCGCGCGCCACCTTCACTCAGCGGCGGGGCGGGTTCGCTGTCCATGAGCCGATTGTTCGGGCGCCGCGCTGGCGGCGGCATGCGCTGGGTCAAGACGCTGCGGCCGTAGGCTGACTACGCTGCGTGCCACGATGCCGAACGCCCGACCCGCGCCCTGGCCCCTGATCGCACCGACGCTGGCGCTGCTGGTGCTGGCGGCGCACTTCTACCGCGCCGCCGCGCTGCCGCTGGTGGCGGCCTGCGTGGCGCTGGTGGCGCTGCAGGCCTTGCGCCGGCCCTGGGTGCCGCACGTGTTGCAGCTGGCGCTGCTGGCGGGCGCCGTCGAATGGGCCTGGACGGCCGCGATGCTGGTGCAGCAGCGCCTGGCGCTGGGCCTGCCTTGGCAACGCATGGCGATCATCCTGGGCGTGGTGGCGCTGGCCACGCTGGGCGCGGCGGCGGTGTTCCGCAGCGCACGCCTGAAGGCGCGTTACGGCTGAACCGAGGGGCGCTGGCGGGCCGGGCAGGGCTCGGGGCGGCACCACAGCCAGGCCGCCACCGCCGCCATCACCAGCACGGCCGTGGCCAGTGCCCAGGTCGGCACGCCCAGCGCCCACATCACCAGGGCGCTGGCGGCCATCATCAGGCTGGCGGCCCACTTGGCGCGCCGTGGCACGGCGCCGGCCTCGCGCCATTGCCGCAGCGTGGCGCCGTGGCGCGGGTGCCGCAGCAGCCATTGCTCCAGCGCCGGCCAGCCGCGGCCGCCGGCCCAGGCCGCCAGCAGCACGAAGGGCACCGTGGGCAGCCCGGGCAGCAGCACCCCCAGCAGGCCCAGCCCCAGGCAGACGAGCGCCGTGGCGCGCCACAGCAGCAACTTCAGCGCGCGCCTGACCATGCCGCGTGCCGCGCCGGGGCGCTACTTGCTGAGCGTGGCGTCTTCCACCAGCACGGCATAGGCGTAACCCGCGCCGACGGTGACGTCGGTGCGCACCACGCCGCGCACGGTGACGACGTCACCCAGCGCCGCGCTGTCCTTGCTGGTCACGAGCAGGTCGTTGCTGCCGTCCTGCGCCTTGCCCGAGCCGTCCTGCAGGTGCAGCCAGTTCTTGCCCATGATGCCGTTGCTGACCTTGACGACGCGGGCGCGCACGAGCACCGGTTTGTCCTTCAGCCCGGCCTTGCCGGCCACCACCTCGGCCACGGTGCGCGCGTCCTTGCCCTGGGCCTTGGGCACCGGGGCGGTGGAGACGGCGGCCACGGCGGGAGCCGCGGGGGCCGCCTTCCCGGGCGTGTGCATGGCGCCGGGCAGGCCGGCGTTCGTCGCCGGTGCTGCGCCGCCGGCGACCTTGGGGCCGGCGTTGGCGCCCGGGCCGGCCAGCTGCCCGAAGTAGATCTTCTCGAAGCGCCGCTTGAGCGTCTTGCTCTCGAAGTTCTCCATCAGCGAGGCGTTGGCTATAGAGACCTGCGCGCCCTTGCTCAGCGCCGTCGAGACGACGGCGGCCCAGGCCTCGCCGCCGCGCGTCTTCAGGCGCAGGTAGGTGTAGCCCTCGACGTTCAGCACCTCCAGTACCTCGCCCTGCAGCGTGTTGGCGGCCTGGGCCGTGGCAGGCAGGGGCAGGGCGATGGCCAGCGCGAGGGCAAGGCCGGCAAACAGGCGGGAGGTGTTCATGCAAGGTGCTCCTGTGGATAGGGTGAATGGGGCCGGGCCGGCGGGCCCGCGCGAGGTTGGCGTGCCGGGGCCGCGGCGGCCGACGCGACCGGGCGCGGCGGTGCCGGCAGCCGGTACCGAGTGTCGTTGAGGTAGCGGGCCACGGCTTCGATGTCGTCGTCGCTCCAGAGCAGCCGGTCGGCGGCCTGCCAGCGGCGAACCTGCGCGCGCAGGCTGGCCCAGTCGGTCACGAGCTTCTTCCCGCGCCAATGCACCTGGCTGTTGTGGCAGGCCACGCAATGGGTGGCGTAGAGCAGTTCGCCGCGGCTCTGGGCCAGGGCGCCGCTCGCGGCGCCGGCGCCCAGCAGGGCGCCCATGACGATCAGGGCCGTGGATGTGGGGTGCATTCGACTGTGCGGGCAGGGTGGGGTCAAGGCGTGTCGCGGCTGCTGCTTTCCACCAGGTACAGGATGGAGCGATAAGGCATCCCGGACATCTCGGACAGCCCGATCTCGCAGGTGCGGCTGGTGCAGACGCCACTCTCGCACGACGCCGGCAATGCCGCCTTGAGATGGCGCAGGGCGTGTTCATTGAGTTCGGGCCGCATGAAGCCGCGTTCACCGGCAAAGCCGCAGCACTGTACCTGGTCTACCGTCACCACCTGCGTGCTGCAGCGGCCGGCGATGGCCGCCAGCTTGTCGGCCGTGCCCATCTTGCGCACGCTGCACACCGGGTGCACGGCCACGGGCCGCGGCTGCGGCGTCAGCTTCAGGCGGGGCAGCAGCGTGTCGTGCACGAACTCGACGCTGTCTTGCACCTGCAGCCTGTGGCCGAGGAACCTTTTCATGCGGTACGCGCAGGGGCTGGTGTCGAAGACGATGGGCCAGCGGCCACCCTCGCTGGCCGTGGCGAGTGCCGCCTCGAGCTCGGCCGACTTCAGGTTCGCGGCGTCCACGAGCCCCTTGCTCTCGAAGGGCTGGCCGCAGCACAGGCCGGCCATGTCGCGCGGGTAGACGACGTCGAAGCCGGCGCGCTGGAACAGGCGTTCGGCGACTTGCGGCAGCATGTCCAGCCCGTCGTCGCCGCGCTGGGCACCCATGTTGCGCGTGGCGCAGCTGGGAAAGTAGACGACGCGTTCGGCGCGCTTCGGCACCCTTGGCTGGGGCACGAAGTGGATCGGCCGCGGCAGCTGGGGGCTCCACTTCGGCAGGCCGCCATCGGTGAGCTTGCGCAGTCCGTCCAGCGCCCCCCTCATGGCGCCGGTGCCCAGCACGCCGTGCAGCAGGTCGGCCGCGCCCAGGCCCAGGCGCACGCCGGCGGTCAGGCCGCCGTAGTGCCTGGCGGCGACGTCGGCCACCCGCTTCGCCAGCGGGCCCTTGCCGCGCCCGCGCAGCGCCTTGATCAGCAGCCCGGTCTCTATGCCCACCGGGCAGGCGGTGGCGCACAGGCCGCAGGCGGCGCAGGTCTGCAGGCCCTGGTAGTCGTAGAGCACCTTCAGCTCGGCCGCGCGCCGCGGCTCGCTGCCCGCGGCGTCCAGCCGCGAGATCTCGCGCCAGCCGACGATGCGCTGCCGCGGCGACAGCGTGAGGCCGCGTGACGGGCACTTCGGTTCGCAGAAGCCGCACTCGATGCACTTGTCGACCAGCGGGTCGGCCGCGGGCAGCGGCTTGAGGTTCTTCAGGTGCGAAGCCGGGTCGGCGTTGAGGATCACGCCCGGGTTCAGCAACCCCTGCGGGTCGATCAGCGCCTTGATGCGCTGCATCACCTGGAAGGCCGGCGTGCCCCACTCCATCTCGACGAAGGGCGCCATGTTGCGGCCGGTGCCGTGTTCGGCCTTGAGCGAACCGTCGTATTTGTTGACCACCAGCGCGCAAATCTCGTCCATGAAGCGGCGGTAGCGGTCGACCTCGGCGGCGCTGCCGAAGTCCTGCGTGAAGACGAAGTGCAGGTTGCCCTCGAGCGCGTGGCCGTAGACGATGGCCTCGGCGTAGCGGTACTCGACGAGCAGCCGCTGCAGGTCCTGCACGGCCTCGGCCAGGCGTTCGACCGGGAAGGCCACGTCCTCGATGATCACCGTGGTGCCTGTGGCGCGCACCGCACCCACCGCCGGGAAGATGCCCTTGCGCACGTTCCACAGCGCGGCCGACTCGGCGGCGTCGGTGGTGAAGCACAGCGGCGTGGCCAAGGGCGTGCCGTGCAGCACGTCGGCGATGGCGTCGATCTTCACGGACAGTGCCGCGGCGGTGGCGGCCCGCGTTTCCACCAGCAGCGCCGCGCCGTCGTCGGGCAGTTCACGCAGGGCGGCGGGCATGCCGGGTTTGTCTTGCACGGCGCGCAAGGACGCGCGGTCGAGCAGCTCTACGGCCACCACCGGGCTGGGCTTGAGCTGCGTCACCGCGCTGCACGCGGCGTCCAGTTGATCGAACAGGATCAGCGCGCTGGCCTTGTGCGCGTGCTCTTCGACCGTGAAGTAGCTGATCTCGCTCATGAAGCCCAGCGTGCCCTCGCTGCCGATCATCAGGTGGGCCAGGACGTCGACCGGGTCGGTGTGGTCGAGCAGCGCGTTGAGGCCGTAGCCGGTGGTGTTCTTGAGCCGGTACTTGTGGCGGATGTGGCGCGCCAGTGCGGCGTCGCCGGCGACTTCTCGCGCCAGTTCGGCCAGGCCTTGCACCAGCTCGGGCCGCTGCGCTGCGAAGGCGGCGCGGCTGGTGGCGTCGCGGGTGTCGAGCAGCGTACCGTCGGCGAGCACCAGGCGCAGGCCGGCCAGGGTCTTGTAGCTGTTGTGCACCGTGCCGCAGCACATGCCGCTGGCGTTGTTGGCGGCGATGCCGCCGATCATCGCGGTGTCTATGCTGGCCGGGTCGGGGCCGATCTTGCGGCCCAGCGGCGCCAGGCGCCGGTTGGCCGCGGCACCGATGACGCCGGGCTGCAGGCTGATGGTGCTGGCGTCGGGCGCCACCGTGATGCCCTGCCAGCCATCGCCCAGCAGCACCAGCACCGAGTCGCTCAGCGCCTGGCCCGACAGGCTGGTGCCGGCGGCGCGGAACGTGACCGGCGTGTGCAGCGCCGCGCAGGCGCCGAGCACGCGCCGCACCTCGTCTTCGCTCTCGACCACCACGACGAGCTGCGGCACCAGGCGGTAGAAGCTGGCGTCGCTGCCCCATGCCAGCAGGCGCAGCGGGTCGGTGACGAGGCGCGGCGCCGGCACGAAGGCCGCCAGCCGGCGCTGCAACTCGTCGTAGGGCGGGCTCAGCATCGATGCCGTGGGGCGGGGGTTTGCCGCGCCCGGCCGTCAGGCCGCGATGAGCAGGATGTGCAGCCGCCGCGGCCCGTGCGCGCCGAGCTGGATGGTCTGCTCGATGTCGGCGGTGCGGGACGGGCCCGAGATGATGTTCACCGTGCGCGGCAGCGGCCGGCCGGTGGCGCGCCACTTCGCCCACAGGTCCTCGAAGTGCGCCACCACCTGGGCCGCGTGAATGACGACGACGTGGTTGTCGGGAACGAAGTTCAGCGAGCTGGGCGTGTCGGCGCCCGACAGCGTGGCGATGCCGCCCGACTCGGCCACCGCCGCGAAGCAGGGCGTGACGCTGCTCAGGTCTTCGCGCACCGCGGCACCGTAGGCCACCTGCAGGCCCGCGGGCCAGGCGAGGTGGCGCAGCGCGCCCGAGACGCGCACCTGCAGCGGCACCGCCAACTTGTCGAGGTAGCGCAAGACGGCGGCACCGACCTCGTCGGTGCCGCCCAGGCGTTCGACCGTGGCCGCCTTCTCCACCATCTTGGCGACGAAACGCTCGACCACGTCGCCCGTGAACGCGGGCACCGGTCCGCGGCCGGGCAGCGGCGTGATGGGTCGCGGCGTGTCGGGCGTCGCGGCCGGGCCGCTGCGGCCCAGCGACTGGCGGATCTGCGCCAGCACCCTCTCGCGCCCGCTGCTGCTGCTGCCGGTGCTCATGATCTGCTGCCTCGTTGCTGCTTCCAGGCCTGCTGGAAGGTCTGGCCCTGCGGCGCAGGCAGGTCGCGCGTGCCGGTCCAGCCGGTGGCCAGCGGCAGCCAGGCCAGCGCACCGCGGCGGCGGCCCAGGCGGTGCATCAGCGGTAGGGCCATGCCGGTCAGCGCCTGGTACAGCGCCGGCCGCCTGGCCAGCCAGGCCCAGGCCCGCAACGCCATGCGCACCGGCCAGTGCGTGAGGCCGCCCTCGAACTGCCGGCGGCGGATCTCGCGCAGCAGCCCGGGCAGCGGGATCTTCACCGGGCACACCGTCTGGCAGCGGCCATTCAGCGTGCAGGCATTCGGCAGGTCGTAGGACTTTTCGATGCCGTTGATCAGCGGCGTCAGCACCGCGCCCATGGGGCCCGGGTAGACCCAGCCGTAGGCGTGCCCGCCCACCGCGGTGTAGACGGGGCAGTGGTTGAGGCAGGCGCCGCAGCGTATGCAGCGCAGCATCTCGCGGAAGGGCCCGCCCAGCATGGCCGAGCGGCCGTTGTCGACCAGCACGACGTGGTATTCCTGCGGGCCGTCGTGATCGCTGTTTTCGCCATCGATGCGGCGCGGGCCGGTGCTGACGGTGGTGTAGGTCTCGGTCTCCTGCCCGGTGGCGCTGCGCGCCAGCAGGCGCAGGAAGGTGGTGGCGTCGTCCAGCGTGGGCACCACGCGCTCTATGCCGCTGGTGACGATGTGCACGCGCGCCAGCGTCTGCGTGAGGTCGCCGTTGCCTTCGTTGGTGACGATGATGCTGCTGCCGGTCTCGGCGACGAGGAAGTTGCCGCCGGTGATGCCGACGTCGGCCTCGAAGTAATGACGGCGCAGCACCTGGCGCGCCTCGTTCACCATCTCGCCCACTTCGGTGAGGTGCCGGGTGTAGCCCAGCGGCCGGTGCGCGGCGTCGAAGAGGTCGGCCACCTGCGCGCGTGTCATGTGCACGGCGGGCATGATGATGTGGCTGGGCGGCTCGTGCGCGAGCTGGATGATGTACTCGCCGAGGTCGGTCTCGACCACCTTGCAGCCCTGGGCCTCGAGCGCGTGGTTGAGCGCGATCTCCTCGCTCACCATCGACTTGCCCTTGGTCACGGTCTTGGCATCGACGCGCTTGCAGATGCCCAGGATGATCTCGCGCGCTTCTTCGGCGGTGGCCGCCCAGTGCACGTGGCCGCCACGCCGTGTCACCTCGGCCTCGTAGCGCTCGAGGTAGCTGTCGAGGCGGGCCAGCACGTGTTCCTTGACCTCGCGCGCACGCTCGCGCAGCGCCTCGTACTCGGGCAGCGCCGCCACCTGCGCCGCGCGCCGGGCCACCAGGCCGCCGCTGGCGTGGTGCAGCGCCGCCTGCAGGCGCTGGTCGTGCAAGGCGATGGTGGCGCGCTGCGAGAAGCGGCCTGCAGGGGCGTGCATCAGCGGGCTTCCGGCTCGCCGATGGCGGGCTGCTCGCCCATGCCGGCCAGCACCTCGGCAGTGTGCAGCACGCGCACCGCGATGCCCTGGCGCTTCATGCGCCCGGCGATGTGGAGCAGGCAGCCCAGGTCACCGCCCAGCAGCGTGCTGGCGCCGCTGGCCTGCACGTGGGCGATCTTGTCGTCGACCATCTTGGTCGAGATCTCGGGGTACTTGACGCAGAAGGTGCCGCCGAAGCCGCAGCACTGCTCCGTGCCTTCCATCTCCACCAGCTTCAGGCCCTGCACGCCGCCCAGCAACTGGCGTGGCTGGTGCTTGATGCCCAGCTCGCGCAGGCCCGCACAGCTGTCGTGGTAGGTGGCCGTGCCTTCGTAGCGTGCCGTCACGGCGGGCCGTTTCAGCACGTCGACGAGAAAGCCCGTGAGTTCGTGGCTGCGGCGCGACAGGTCTTCGGCACGCCGTCGCCACGCGGTGTCTTCGGGGGCCGTGCCCGAGAAGAGCGAGGGGTAGTCGTGGCGCAGCGTGCCCATGCAAGACCCCGAGGGGCCGACGACGGCGTCGAAACCTTCGAAGGCCGTGATGACCTGCATCGCGATCAGGCGCGCATCGGCGCTGTCGCCGCTGTTCAGCGCGGGCTGGCCGCAGCAGGTCTGTGCCGCGGGCACTTCCACCGCGCAGCCCGCGTCTTGCAGCAGCTTGACGGCGGCGAAGGCCACGCTGGGCCGCATCAGGTCGGCCAGGCAGGTGACAAAGAGCCCCACTCGCATCGCCAAGCCCGCCTCCTGCGCTGTTGTCCGCCGCATCGACTCTATGGATGCGTGGCTCGCAGCGCTTGATGCAGATCACCTTAGCGGGCGGGCCCGGGCGCCGCGCTTACGCCTTTTGATCGGCGCGCGATTGAGAAATCGCAATGCAAGGGTTTTCCATAGGCCTAGGATCATTCTCACAGGGCGGTAAGCAGATTCGGCACTCAGCCTGAACCAGGAATCCCATGGACCAACGTGTCGCGAGCCATCGGCATACGCCTGCCTGCATGGCGGCCTGCTCGACCTGCAACCTGCGCGAGATCTGCCTGCCCATGGGGCTGACGCTGCCCGAGTTGCAGGAGATCGACCAACGGCTGGTGACCTGCCGGCACAAGGTGGTGCGGGGCGAGAAGCTGTTCCAGACCGGTGACCGATTCGAGTCGGTGTTTGCCGTGTGGACAGGCTTCTTCAAGACCTGCGTGGCGTCGAAGGACGGCCGCGAGCAGGTCACCGGCTTCCAGATGGCCGGCGAGCTGCTCGGCCTGGACGGCATAGGCACGCGGCGCCATGAGGTCGACGCCGTGGCGCTCGAGGACACCCAGATCTGCGTCATCCCCTACGCCGAGCTCGAGGCCATGGCGCTGGAGATCAATTCGCTGCAGCAGCAGTTCCACCGCATCATGAGCCGCGAGATCGTGCGCAACCACGGCGTGATGCTGCTGCTGGGCAGCATGCATGCCGAAGAACGGCTGGCCGCCTTTTTGCTGAACCTGACGCACCGGCTGCAGGCGCGCGGCTTCTCGTCGTCGTCGCTGGTGCTGCGCATGAGCCGCGAAGAGATCGGCAGCTACCTCGGGCTGAAGCTCGAGACCGTGAGCCGCACCTTCTCGAAGTTCCAGGCCGATGGCCTGCTCTTCGTGCGCCACCGGCAGATCCAGATCACCGACCCGGTGGGCCTGCAGCAGCTGATAGACGGCAACTCGGAAGACGACTAGGACGCCCGGGCGTTGTCCGCTTGACCGCGTTTGCGGTTCGGGCAGGTGGCGCAAGAGAGTTTCTCGCCGCGGGCCGTGTGCAGCGCCGGCCCGCCGCAAGACCCGCGCAGGCAGGGGCGCTTGAACATCACGCCCACGGCCATGGCCGCCACGGCCAGGGCGATGGCCAGCAGCACGACCCCGAACACCGGCAGGAAATCGGCCAGCGTCATGTTGCGGCCCGCGTTCCCAGTGCCGCGAAGGCGGGGGTGGCGGTTTCGATGAGGTGCCCGTCGCTGCCGCGCAAGACGAAGTGCGCCGCCAGTTGCAGCCGTGTGGCCGTGTCCAGCCCCCGTTGCGGCCCCATCACGAAGAGCGCGGTGGACCACGCATCGGCCGTGGTGCAGTCGTCGGCCACCACGCTGACCGACGCCAGGGCATGCGTCACCGGCGCCGCGGTGACCGGGTCGATCTCGTGTGAATAGCGGCGGCCCTGGTGCGTGAAGAAGTTGCGGTAATCGCCCGAGGTGGCCAGGGCCCGGCCCGACAGGGGCACGATGCGCAGCGCACGCTGCGGCATCGCGTCGGGCCGTTCGATGGCCAGTTGCCAGGGCTGGCCCTGGGTGTTGCGGCCACGGCTGCGGATCTCGCCGCCCAACTCGACCATGTAGTCGGCCTGGCCCAGGGCGTCCAGCGCCTGCGCCACCTGGTCGACGCCATAGCCCTTGGCGATGCCGGACAGGTTGGCCTGCACGGCGTGCTGGCGTGTCAGTGTCGAGGCGGCCGCGTCCAGCTGCAGCGCGTCGGGCGGGGTGGCGGCCCGCAGTTCGGCCAGGGCGGCTTCGTGCAGCACCTGGCGCGCGCCGGCGGCGGGGCCGAAACCCCAGGCGTCGACGGCACGGCCTATGGCCACGTCGAAGGCGCCGCCCGACGCGGCCTGCACCGCCTGTGCGGCCTGGAACACCCGCAGCGTCGGCGCCGACAGTTCGAAGGCCAGGCCCAGCGGCTGCCGGTTGAAGCGCGACAACTCCGAAGCCGGGTCGTAGTGCGACATGCGGGCCACGACGTCGCCCAGCGTTTCGTCCACGGCACGTTGCATGGCGGCCAGTGCGGTTTCGGACAGTCGCGCCCCGGCCAGCTTGACGGTGTAGCTCGAGCCCATGCTCAGCCCGCTGAGCACCTGGGCGCCGGCGGCAGGCAGTTCGGTGAAGGCGTCGCGGCGGCCGCAGCCGGCGGCCAGCAAGGCAAACGCGCCCAGGCCGGTGGCCAGCGCGGCACGACGCGCGGGATGAGTGGGTGGGTGGATCATGGCGTGTTCCTGGAGTGGCGGCACGGCGCTTCAGCCTTCGCTGGGGTCGGCGTGCACGGCGCGCGTGAAGTCGGGCTGGCCGCGGCGCACGATCTGGTAGACGAGGTCACGCATCGACACCAGCCCGTGCACCACAGGCCCGTCGATGACCAGCAGGTGGCGGTGGTGGCGCAGGTGCATCAGCGCCATCGCGGCTTCGACCGTGGTGCCCGGCGAGACGAAGCGCACGTCGCGCGTCATCACCAGCGAGATCGGCGTGGTCTTCGTGTTCAGCCCGGGCCGCACCACGCGCATCATCAGGTCACGTTCGGTGAAGATGCCGGCCACCAGCTGGTCCTCGGTCATCACCATCACGGCGCCGATCTCGCGTTCGGCCATCACCTCCACGGCCTCTTCCACCGTGGCGCTGGCAGGCACCGAGAACAGCTCGTCGGTGCCACGGTCGCGCACCACTTCCTCGATCAGCATGGGGTTCATGTCGGTCTTCCTTCGTGGTCGGGCGGCGGTGTCAGCCGAAGTCGTCGAGCATGATGTTCTCGCGGTCCACCCCCAGCGACAGCAGCATCTGGATGACGGCCTTGTTCATCACGCCGGGGCCGCACATGTAGTACTCGATGTCCTCGGGCGCGGGGTGCTGGTTCAGGTACCGGTCGCGCAGCACGTTGTGGATGAAACCCGTGGCGCCGGTCCAGTGGTCTTCGGGCAGGGGCTCCGACAAGGCCAGGTGCCACTCGAAGTTCGGGTTGGCGGCCGCCAGCGCGTCGAACTCGTCGACGTAGAAGGCCTCCTTCAGGCTGCGCGCGCCGTACCAGAAGGTCATCTTGCGCTGGCTCTTCAGCCGCTTGAGCTGGTCGAAGATGTGCGAGCGCATCGGCGCCATGCCGGCGCCGCCGCCGATGAAACACATCTCCTTGTGGGTCTCGCGTGCGAAGAACTCGCCGAAGGGGCCCGAGACGGTGAGCTCGTCGCCCGGCTTCAGGTTGAAGATGTAGCTGCTCATGATGCCGGGCGGGATGTCGGTCTTGTAGCCCGGCGGGAAGGCGATGCGGATGGTGAAGAGCAGCTGGCCCTTTTCCAGCGGGTAGTTGGCCATCGAGTAGGCGCGCGCTATGGGTTCGGCCAGCACCGACTTGAAGCGCCAGAGGTCGAACTTGTCCCAGTCCTCGCGGTAGGGCGGCTCGATGTCGAACTGCCTGAAATCGATCTGGTGCGGCGGGCACTCCAGCTGCATGTAGCCGCCGGCGCGGAAGGGCACGTCCTCGCCCTCGGGCAGGGCCAGCTTCAGTTCCTTGATGAAGGTGGCCACGTTGTGGTTGCTGATCACCTTGCAGCGCCACTTGCGCACGTCGAAGATCTCCGGCGCGATCTGAATGGCCATGTCGTGCTTGACCTTCACCTGGCAGGCCAGCCGGCAGCCGCGCTTGGCCTCGCCGCGGTTGATGAAGCCGGTCTCGGTGGGCAGCAGCGCGCCGCCACCGCTCTTCACGACGACCTCGCACACGCCGCAGGCGCCCTTGCCGCCGCAGGCCGAGGGGATGAAGATCTGGTTGTCTGACAAGGTGCCCAGCAAGGTGTTGCCGGCGGCCACCTTCAGCGCCTTGGCCGGGTCGTCGTTGATCGTGATCGTGACCTCGCCCGAAGGCACCAGGCGCCGGCGCGCGCCCAGCAGCAGCCCCACCAGGGCCAGCACGACGGCCGTGAACATCACGACGCCGGAGACGATTTCGTTCATGGCGCGGGCCTCACAGCTGGATGCCCGAGAACATCATGAAGGCGATCGACATCAGCCCGGCCGTCACGAAGGTGATGCCCAGGCCGCGCAGGCCTGCCGGCACGTCGGAATAGACCATCTTCTCGCGGATGGCGGCGATGGCCACGATGGCGATCATGAAACCCAAGCCCGAGCCGAAGCCGAAGACCACGCTCTCGCCGAAGGTGTAGTTGCGTTCCTGCATGAAGAGCGAGCCGCCCATGATCACGCAGTTCACCGCGATCAGCGGCAGGAACACGCCCAAGGTGGTGTACAGGCCCGGCAGGAAGCGGTCGACCGCCATCTCCACCACCTGCGTGGCCGCGGCGATGGTGCCGATGAAGAGGATGAAGGCCAGGAAGCTGAGGTCGACCTTGGCGAGCGTGGGCGACAGCCAGGCGAGGGCGCCTTCGGCCAGCAGGTGCACGAGGATCAGGTTGTTCAGCGGCACCGTGAGCACCTGCACGAACACGACGGCGGCACCCAGGCCGATGGCCGTTTCCACCTTCTTGCTGCAGGCCAGGAAGGAACACATGCCAAGGAAGAAGGCCAGGGCCATGTTCTCCAGGAACGTGGCCTTGATGGCGATGTTGAGGTAGTGCTCCATCGTCGGCCCTTCAGTCCTTTTCCTGCAGCTCGGGCTTCCAGGTTCGCAGCGCCCAGATGATCAGCGCGATGAGGAAGAGCCCTGAGGGCGCCAGCAGCATCAGGCCGTTGGGCTCGTACCAGCCACCGTCCTTGGTGAGCTTGAGCACCTCGACGCCGAACAAGGTGCCGGCGCCGAGCAGTTCGCGTGCGAAGCCCACCAGCAGCAGGATGAGCGCGTAACCCAGCCCGTTGCCCAGGCCGTCGAGCAAGCTGATCCAGGGCGGGTTCTGCATCGCGAAGCCCTCGGCGCGGCCCATCACGATGCAGTTGGTGATGATCAGGCCGACGAAGACCGAAAGCTCCAGCGACAGCTCGTACAGGTAGGCCTTGAGCACCTGGTCGACCACGATCACCAGCGAGGCGATGATCGCCAGCTGCACGATGATGCGTATGCTGCCCGGCGTGTGGTTGCGCACCAGGCTCACCGCCAGGTTGGCCAGCGCGGTGACCAGCGTGACGCCTATGCCCATCACCAGCGCCTTGTCCATGCGCGTGGTGACCGCCAGCGCCGAGCAGATGCCCAGCACCTGCACCGCGATGGGGTTGATGCTGATGACCGGGCTGAGCAGCGCGGCCTGCTCCTTCTTGCCGAACAGCGCGCGGGCTGCTGTGCTCATGACGGGGCTCCAGGGGGCGGGTTCTTCAAGCCCTTGAGGAAGGGGGCATAACCCTCGGACGACAACCAGAAGCGCACCACGCGCGTGATGCCGTTGCTGGTGATGGTGGCGCCCGACAGGCCGTCGATGTGGTGCGGGTCGGTGGTCGGCGGCCCGGCCTGGCCCTTGATCACCTTCAGCTGCGGCTGCCAGTGGGCATCGAAGGCCTTGCGGCCCACCCACAGCGCCTGCCATTTCGGGTTGCCGATCTCGCCGCCCAGGCCCGGGGTTTCCTTCTGCTCGTAGAAGGTCAGCCCGCGCACGGTGTTGCCGTCGCGGTCCAGCGCCAGGAAGCCATAGACCGTGCCCCACATGGCCATGCCTTCGATGGGCAGCACCAGCTGCTCGACCTGGCCGCCGGGGCCGGCCACCTGGTAGACGGTGCCGTACTTCGGCAGCCGCATGATCTGCGCGTCGTTCGGTGCCGCCGGGCGCGACATCGCCGGGTCGTTGCGCGCCTTGCGCTGGTCGTAGCCCTTGGCGTCGAACTTGTCCTCGGGCAGCAACTGGCCGCTTTGCAGGTCGACCACACGCACCTTGATGCGCTGGTCGAAGATGGCCTGCAGCTCGGTGGGGGTGCGCCGCTCGCCCGCTTGTACCAGGCTGGCGGCGAGCAGCACGTTCTTCTGCTTGTAGAGCAGCGCGTTGGCTTCCTGGCGGCTGCGCAGGCCTACCGCGGCGGTGGCCACGAGCAGGGCGCAGACGATGCTCACGCCGGCGGCGAAGAGCACCGTGTAGCGCGTGGAATCAAGTCTGGGCACGGCGCTTGCCCCTGCGGCGCAGGTTGGCCTGCACGGTCACGTAGTCGATGAACGGGGCCACCACGTTCATGAACAGGATCACCAGCATCACCGCCTCCGGGTAGGCCGGGTTGAAGACGCGGATCACCACCACCAGCGCCCCGGTGAGCAGCCCGTAGGCCCAGCGCCCGGCATTCGAGTAGGGCGCGGTGACGGGGTCGGTGACCATGAAGACCATCGCGAAGGCCCAGCCACCGGCCACCATGTGCCACCAGAAGGGCACTGCGAAATAGGGGTTGGTGGCCGAGCCGATGCCGTTGAGCAGCGACGCCATGCCCATGGTGCCCAGGCACATCGCGAGCATGATGCGCCACGAGCCGATGCCGGTGACGACGAGCACCACCGCGCCCAGCAGGCAGGCCAGCGCCGAGGTCTCGCCCATCGATCCCGGCTCCAGGCCGATGAAGGCCTTCCACCAGTTCAGCGGCAACTGTTCGAAGGGGCCGGTCGCCTGGCGTATCTGCGACAGCACGGTGGCGCCCGAGAAGCCGTCCACCGCAGCCGCGGCGGGGACGGCCGTCCAGACCTTGTCGCCCGACATGGCCGCCGGGTAGGCGAAGAACAGGAAGGCCCGCGCCACCAGCGCCGGGTTCATGAAGTTCATGCCCGTGCCGCCGAAGACCTCCTTGCCCAGCACCACCGCGAAGGCCACCGCCAGCGCGGCCTGCCACAGCGGTGTCTCGGGCGGACAGATCAGCGGGAACAGCGCGCCGGTGACGAAGAAGCCTTCGTTGACCTCCATCTTGCGCACCACCGCGAAGGCCACCTCGATGCCCAGGCCCACGATCATGGTCACCACGTACAGCGGCACGAAATACATCGCGCCGTGCAGCACGTTGGCCGCCAGGCTGGCCGGCGAGTAGCCTACGCCCAGCAGGCCCAGCACGTCGTGGCGCCAGCCGGTCAGCAGCGCCACCTTGGCCGGGTCGAGTGCCAGGTTGGCCTGCAGCCCGGTGTTGTACATGGCCATGAACATGCACGGCAAGGCGGCGATGACCACCAGGATCATCATGCGCTTGAGGTCGAGTGCGTCGCGCACGTGGGCGCCCGTGGTGGTGGTCTTGGCCGGCGCGTAGAAGAAGGTGTCGGCGGCTTCATAGAGCGGGAACCAGCGTTCGAGCCTGCCCCCCGGGTGGAAGGGCACGCCGATGCGGTCGAGCAGTGCACGCAAGTTGCGCACGTCAGCGCCTCTGAGACCAAGGCCTTGCGCGGATCCGGCTCTGCCGGGCCGCTGCAAGAGCCCCCTCGGGGGGTAGCGAACGAAGTGAGCTTGGGGGCTTCATGCCTACGCGACTTCCTTTTCAATGCGGGCCAGCGCGGCGCGCAGCAGCGGGCCGTACTCGGCCTTGCCGGGGCAGACGAAGGTGCACAGCGCGAGGTCGTCCTCGTCGAGCTCCAGCGCGCCCAGGGCTTCGGCGCGCTCGTCGTCCTTCATCAGCAGGGCGCGCAGCAGGAAGGTGGGCATCAGGTCCAGCGGCATCACGCGCTCGAAGGCGCCTATGGGCACCATCGCGCGCGCACCGCCGTTGGTGGTGGTGTTCAGCGCCAGGCGGGGCCTGCGCATCCAAGCGCCGGCAACCACGCCCCAGATCGAGAACTTGTCGGTGCCGGGCATGATCCAGCCCAGGAACTCGCGCTCGACGGCTTCGGCCAGCGCGGTGATCTGCAGGTGATGGCGCCCCAGCCAGCCGTGCACCGGGCCGCTGGCCGTGCGCCCGTCGAGCACCGAGCCGCTGACGATGCGCAGCGCGCCGGGCGCGATCTCGCCCTGCGTGAGCACGTCGACGGACGCGCCCAGCCGCGTGCGCAGCAGCCGCGGCCGCAGCACGCCGGGGCCGGCCAGCGAGACCACGCGCTCGACGTCCAGCCGGCCGGTGGTGAAGAGGCGGCCGATGGCGGCCACGTCCTGATAGCCGACGTGCCAGACGCAGCGCTCGTGGTCCACCGGGTAGAGCATGTGGATGTGGGTGCCGGCGTTGCCGGCCGGGTGCGGGCCCTCGAAGATATCGACCGAGACGCGGGGCAGGGCGGGCAGGTCGACATCGAACCCGGGGCCGACGCAGACGACGGTGGGGCCGCTGGCCAACTGCGAGAGCGCAGCGACGCCGGCGCGGAAGTCGTCGTGGCGGCCGGCGAGCACGGTGTTCACCGCCGGCGCATGCGGGCGCGTGTCGGTGGCGGTGATGAAGAGCGCACGCGGCGTGGTGTCCAGCCGCGGCACCTTGGAGTAGGGACGCGTGCGCAAGGCCGTCCACAGGCCGGATTCGACGAGCAGCGCGCGCACTTCGGCATCGTCCAGCGCGGCCGGCGGCGTGCCCTTGAAGGCGGCGAATGGCGGCGGCCCCGCTGCGGCGTCGTCATCGCCGTCGACGTCGATCACCAGTGACTGGAAGGCGCGGTACTCGCCGCGATGCAGGGCGCTCACCGTGCCGGAAGCGGGTGCCGTGAAGCGCACGCCCGGCGCCTGCTTGTCGTTGAACAGCAACTGGCCGCGCTGCACGCGGTCGCCGGGCTGGACATGGAAGGTCGGCTTCAGGCCCGGGTAGTCGGCGCCGATCAGCGCCACCTGCATGCAGTCGCGCGCCGGCTCCACCGTCTGTACGGGTGCGCCGGCCAGGGGCAGGTCGAGGCCGCGCTTCACTCGATGCACCGTCACGCCTGTCCTCCTGCTACGGGCCTGCCTTGCCGCCGTGCCGGCGGAGGCGGACGAAGCCGGGTTACCGCGATTTCGTCCAGGCCCACCGTAGCAGCGGTGCAGGGCTGCACGTTTGATCCAGGTGAAGCAAACGGCCGGCTTCGCGGGAATGCCGCTGCGGCATGCTTAGCGCTCGACCTTGAAGGCGATGCGCACGGTGGCCTGGAACTCGGCGACCTTGCCGTCGCGGATGCCGCCGCGCTGCTCGATGACCTCGAACCATGCCATGTGGCGCAGCGTCTTGCCGGCCTCCTCGACCGCGGCTGCGATGGCCTCGGACAGGCCGACGGTGGACGTGCCGACGATGTCGACCTTCTTGTAGATGCCGTTCATGGGGTCTCCTCCTCGCGGGGTGGACGGGGCGCCGGCCCGCTGCCGGGCCGGCGTGGCGGCTTCAGGCGTGCAGCCTTTCGTACTTGGCCTGCAGCTGCTCGCGCGTTTCGGCGTGCTTGGGGTCGGGGATGATGCAGTCGGCCGGGCACACGTCCACACACTGCGGCTCGTCGTGCGCACCGACGCACTCGGTGCACTTGTCGGGGGCTATGGTGTAGATGGGCGAGCCGACGCTGATCGCCTCGTTCGGGCAGACGGGCTTGCAGGCGTCGCAGGCGGTGCAGTCGTCGACGATGACCAGGGCCATGGGGGAACTCCTTCTCTGTGGGGTCGTGTGACCGTGCGGGCGGGGGTGGGCGGTAGCGGCTGCCAGCCTACGCGAACGAGCTCGTGTAGGACTTCAGGGCCTTCATGTAGTTGGAGCGCTCGAACGCGGCCGGGTCGGGGCACGAGAGCTGGCTCAGCGAACCCTTGAGCTGCTTCACCGAGCTGTACTCGCGCGCCGTCATCCAGGCCTCGACGCCCTGCAGCAGCGTGGTGATGTGGCCCGGCCCGTTCTGCAGCAGGCTGCTGGCCAGCATCACGCAGTCGCCGCCGGCGAGCAGCAGCTTGATGACGTCGTCGGTGGTGTGGGCGCCGCCGGTGGCCGCGAGGCTGGCGTCGACGCGGCCATGCAGGATGGCGATCCAGCGCAGCGCCAGCCGCAGCTCGTCGGAGGTGGACAGCACCAGGTGCGAGGCCACCTCGAGCTCGTCGAGCATGATGTCGGGCTGCACGAACCGGTTGAAGAGCACGAGGCCCGCGGCGCCGGTGTCGACCAGCCGCTTGGCCATGTTGGCCATGGCGCTGAAGTAGGGCGCGACCTTCACCGCCACCGGCACGCGTGTCTCGGCGCACACCGAAGCCACGAGGTCGAGGTAGCGCTGCTCGACGGCGGCGCTGGTGTCGGTGAGGTCGGTGGCCAGGAAGTAGACGTTGAGCTCGATGGCATGGGCGCCGGCCATCTCGAACTGCCTGGCGTAGTGCGTCCAGCCGCCCGGCGTGTAGCCGTTGAGGCTGGCGATCACCGGCACCGACAGCGCCTGCCGGGCGTCGCTGATGAGCTGCAGGTACTTGTCGATGGCGCTGCCCGACATGGCCATCTCGGGGAAGAAGCCGCGGGCCTCGGGCGAGACCTCGGCGCCCTGCAGCATGAGGTCGTGGGTGGCCATCTCGTCGTGCTCGATCTGCTCCTCGAACAGCGAGGGCAGCACCACGGCGGCGGCGCCGGCGTCCTCGAGCCGGCGCAGGCTTTCGACCGTGGCCGTCAGCGGCGAGGCCGAGGCGACGATGGGGTTGCGCAGGTCCAGGCCCAGGTAGTGGGTGCGGAGATTGGCGCTCATGGCTGGCCCTCCTCGGTGGCGGTGAAGGAGGCCGTGGGGGCGGCGGCCGGGGTGTCGCCGTGTTCGGTGACGGTGCGGTGCACGCCGGCGATCTGCTCGTACAGCGTCCAGCGCGCGTCGGCGTCGGCCTGCGACTTGCGCCCCAGCAGCTTGGCGCGTGCCGGGTCGGCCTGCGCCAGCATCGCGAAGCGGCCTTCCTTCATCGTGAACTGCTCCAGCGGCATCGTCGGCTTGCGCGAGTCGAGTTTCAGCGGCTGGTCGCCGCCGCCCATGCCCAGGCGCGGGTCGTAGTGGTAGAGCGTGAGGTAGCCGCTCTTCACGGCGTCGCGCTGGTGGCTCATGCCGGTGGTCATGTCGATGCCGTGCGCGATGCAGTGGCTGTAGGCGATGATCAGCGAAGGCCCGTCCCAGGCCGCCGCCTCCTGGAAGGTGCGCACCGTCTGCACCGGGTTGGCGCCCATCGCCACCTGCGCGACGTAGACGTTGCCGTAGGCCATCGCGATCATGCCCAGGTCTTTCTTGCCGGTGGACTTGCCGGCGGCGGCGAACTTGGCCACCGCGCCGCGCGGCGTCGACTTCGAGGCCTGGCCGCCGGTGTTGCTGTAGACCTCGGTGTCGAGCACCAGGATGTTGACGTTGCGCCCCGAGGCCAGCACGTGGTCGAGGCCGCCGTAGCCGATGTCGTAGGCCCAGCCGTCGCCGCCGATGATCCACACGCTGCGCACGACCAGGCTGTCGGCCACCGCCAGCAGTTGCCCGGCATCGAAGCTGCCCAGCTTGACGAGCATCGCCTTGAGCCGCTTGACGCGCTCGCGCTGCGCCTTGATCTGCGCGTCGGTGTCCTGCGGCGCCTGCAGCAGCGTGTTGGCGAGTTCGTCGCCGATGGCGCCGCGCAGCCGCTCGACGAGCATCTGCGCCAGGTCGCGCTGCGCGTCCAGCGCCAGCCGCATGCCCAGGCCGAACTCGGCGTTGTCCTCGAACAGGCTGTTCGACCACACCGGCCCCTGGCCCTCGCTGTTCTGCGACCACGGCGTGGTCGGCAGGTTGCCGCCGTAGATCGACGAGCAGCCGGTGGCGTTGGCCATCACGAGGTGGTCGCCGTAGAGCTGCGACAGCAGCTTCAGGTAGGGGGTCTCGCCGCAACCGGAACAGGCGCCGGAATACTCGAACAGCGGCTTGCGCAGCTGCGAGCCGCGCAGCCCGTCGATCTTGTCGAAGCCCGGCCGCAGCTCGGGCAGGCCGAGGAAGAAGTCGTAGTTGGCGCGCTCGACCTCCAGGTGCGCCAGCTTGGGTGCCATGTTGATGGCCTTGTGCTTGAGCACCTCCTTGCTGCGCGAGGGGCAGACGTCGACACACACGCCGCAGCCCGTGCAGTCCTCGGGGGCAACCTGCAGGCTGTACATCATGTCGTCCAGCGGCCCGCCGTCCTTGCGCGACCAGGGCACGGCCTTGAAGCCAGCCGGCGCGCTGGCCAGGGCCTCGGCCGGGAAGACGTTCATGCGTATCGCCGCGTGCGGGCACACCAGCGGGCAGATGCCGCACTGGGTGCAGATGGTCTCGTCCCAGATCGGGATGTCGATGGCGATGCTGCGCTTCTCCCATTGCGTGGTGCCGGTGGGGAAGGTGCCGTCGGCCGGCAGCGCCGACACCGGCAGCAGGTCACCCTTGCCGTCCATCATCATCGCGGTGACGCGCTGCACGAAGTCGGGCGCGACGCGCGGCACCACCGGGCGGCGTGTCACCACGGCGTCGGCGCGGCCCGGCACCTGCACCTCGCCCATGGCGGCCAGCGAGGCGTCGACGGCGGCGAAGTTGCGGTTGAGCACCGTCTCGCCGCGCTTGCCGTAGGTCTTGCGTATCGACTCCTTGATCGCGCGAATAGCCTCGTCGCGCGGCAGCACGCCCGAGATGGCGAAGAAGCAGGCCTGCGTCACGGTGTTGATGCGGCTGCCCAGACCCGACTTCTGCGCCACCGCCAGCGCGTCGACGACGTAGAACTTCAGCCGCTTGTCGATGATGCTCTGCTGCGCCTCGCGCGGCAGCCTGGCCCACACGGTGTCGGCGGCATGGGGGCTGTTGAGCAGGAAGGTGGCGCCGGGCCGCGCCAGCGCCAGCACGTCGAGCTTTTCCATGAACTCGAACTGGTGGCAGGCGACGAAATCGGCGTGGCGGACGAGGTAGGTCGAGGTGATGGGCCTGGGCCCGAAGCGCAGGTGCGAGACGGTGATGGCGCCCGACTTCTTGCTGTCGTAGACGAAGTAGCCCTGGGCGTGCAGCGGCGTGTTCTCGCCGATGATCTTGACCGTGTTCTTGGTCGCGCCCACCGTGCCGTCGGCACCCAGGCCGTAGAACACGGCGCGCGTGACGCCGGTGGCCTCGGTGTCGAAGTCGTCGTCGACCTTCAGCGACAGGTTCGTCACGTCGTCGAAGATGCCGACCGTGAAGTGGCGCTTGGGGCTTGCCGCATCGAGCTCGTCGAGCGCGGCCTTGGCCATCGCGGGCGAGTACTCTTTCGACGACAGGCCGTAGCGCCCACCGATGACGCGCGGCATCCGGCGGTCCTCGGGCCAGGCCTCGGCCAGCGCGGTGACCACGTCCTGGTACAGCGGCTCGCCCAGTGCGCCGGGCTCCTTGCAGCGGTCGAGCGCGGCGATGGCGCGCACGCCCGGCGGCAGCGCGGCGACGAAGGCCGGCGCGTCGAAGGGGCGGTACAGGCGCACGATCACGAGGCCGACCTTGTGGCCGTCGGCGACCATCTTGCGCACGGCCTCGGTGGCGGCGCCGACACCCGAGCCCATCTGCACCAGCACGCGCTCGGCATCGGGCGCGCCCTCGTAGTCGAACAGCTTGTAGTGGCGGCCGGTGAGGGCGCCGAAACGCTCGAACGACGCCGTGACGATGCCGGGCACCGCCAGGTAGTAGGGGTTGGCGGCCTCGCGCGCCTGGAAGAAGACGTCGGGGTTCTGCGCCGTGCCGCGCATCACCGGACGGTCGGGGTTGAGCGCGCGGGCGCGATGGGCCCGCACCAGCTCTTCGTCGATCAGGCTGCGCACCTCGCCCTGGAACAGCAGGTCGATCTTGTTGACCTCGTGGCTGGTGCGGAAGCCGTCGAAGAAGTGCAGGAAGGGCACGCGCGACTTCAGCGTCGCCATGTGCGCGACCATCGCCAGGTCTTGCGCCTCCTGCACGCTGTGGCTGGCCAGCAGCGCGAAGCCGGTCATGCGCGCGGCCATCACGTCGCTGTGGTCGCCGAAGATCGACAGCGCGTGCGTGGCCAGCGAGCGCGCCGCGACGTGGATCACCGTCGAGGTCAGCTCGCCGGCGATCTTGAACATGTTGGGCAGCTTCAGCAGCAGCCCCTGCGACGCGGTGAAGGTCGAGCACAGCGCGCCGGCCTGCAGCGCGCCGTGCACGGCGCCGGCCGCGCCGCCTTCGCTTTGCATCTCGACCACCTCGGGCACCATGCCCCAGATGTTGGTTTCGCCGGCTGCCGACCAGGCGTCGGCGAGCTCGCCCATGGTCGACGAGGGCGTGATCGGGTAGATCGCGATCACCTCGCTGTTCCAGTGGGCGATGCGTGCGGCGGCCTCGTTGCCGTCGAGCACGTGGGAGCGTTCGGTCATGGTGGTCTCGTCCAGGTGAGAGGGTCGGCGCGGGCCGGCGCTGCGGCTACAGGATGCCGACCTTGCCGGCCTGCCACTGGCGGTACTCGGTCGTCAGCAGCGCCACATGCTCGCGTTCTTCAGCCGCGAGCTCGTTGTAGAGGCCGCGCTCGACCGAGCCCTCGGGGAACTGCGCGCCCTCGCCGGCGAAGAAGGCGACCGCGCGCTCCTCGAAGGCGATGGCGATGCGGAACAGGTTGGCCGGGTCTTCGGGGTGGTTCTCTATGCCGGCATAGAGCGCCGCGCGCTCGATCTTGAAGTCGGCTCCCGGCACCGGCACGTCGACGTGGTAGCGCCGGCTCAGCGTCTCCATGTGCTCTTGCTCCATCGCGGCGAAGTTGCCGAACAGCGTCTTGAGCTCGGGGTCGGTGCTCTCGAGCGCGGCGCGGCGGTAGAAGGCCTGGCCGCCGAGCTCGATCTCGAAGGCCTTGCGCACCACGTCGACGGCGCGCGCGAGTTCGGCGCGGCGGTCGCCCAGCACCTCGAGCTTGCCGCCGCAGTAGGGGCACATGCCGTAGGGGTAGGCGAAGCCTTCGCTGACCTTGCCGCAGCCGGTGCAGCGCCACTGCACGCGCGTGGCGGCGTCGTGGAAGTAGTCGTGGTCGGCCTCCTCGTCGTGCGCGAGGTCGCCCTTGGCACGGAGCAAGGTCTCGGCCAGGCCCGGCGCCGGCAGCACGGCCGCCTGCAGCGCGGCGCCGGCCAGCGGCACGGGCGGCACGAAGGCGTCGGCGTCCTCCTGCGTCACCGGCCAGTGCGGCTTGCCGCCGGCCAGCCAGGCGCCGATGGCCCGCGCGGCGCGGCGCCCGGCGCCCATGGCCAGGATCACGGTGGCGCCGCCGGTGACGATGTCGCCGCCGGCAAACACGCCCGGCACGCTGGTGGCCTGCGTGGCCGCGTCGGCGACGATGTAGCCCCACTTGTTCAGTTCCAGCCCCGGCGTCGACTTGGTGACGATGGGGTTGGCCTTGGTGCCCAGCGCGTAGATCACGGTGTCGCACTCGAGCTCGAGGAACTCGTCCTGCGGAATCGGCTGGCGGCGGCCCTTCTCGTCGGGCTCACCCAGCACCATCTTCTGCACCCGCATGCCGCGCACGTTGGCGTCGTCGTCGGTGAGGATCTCCACCGGGCCGTGCAGGAAGAAAAACGCTATGCCTTCCTCCTTGGCGTGGCGCAGTTCCTCCAGCCGCGCCGGCGCCTCGGCCTCAGAGCGCCGGTAGACGCAGCGCACCGTGGGCGTGCCCAGGCGCTTGGCCACGCGCAGGCAGTCCATCGCGGTGTTGCCGGCGCCGATGACGACCACGCTCTTGCCGATGGTGACCGGCGTGTCGATGTAGGGGAACCTGTCGCCGCCCATCAGGTTGACGCGCGTGAGGAACTCGTTGGCCGAGTAGACCTGGCCGGCGAATTCACCCGGGATGCCCAGGAAGGCCGGCGCGCCGGCGCCGGCGCCGACGAACACCGCGTCGAAGCCCTTGCCCGCCATCAGCTGCTGCACGGTGAAGGTCTTGCCGATGACCTTGTTGGTCTCGAACTTCACGCCCATCTGCCGCAGGTGCTGCACCTCGCGGCTGATGATCTCTCGCGGCAGCCGGAAGGGCGGTATGCCGTACTGCAGCACGCCGCCGACGACGTGCAGCGCCTCGTAGACGGTGACCTCGGCGCCGTAGCGCGTGAGGTCGGCGGCCACGGCCAGACCCGAGGGCCCCGAGCCCACGATGGCCACCTTGCCCAGCGCGCGCTCGAAGCGCAGCGGCTCGACCTTGGCATGATGGGCGTTGTCACCGACATAGCGTTCGAGCCGGCCGATGGCCACCGATTCGTGCTTGCGCCCGACGATGCACTGCGCCTCGCATTGCGATTCCTGCGGGCAGACACGGCCGCACACCGACGGGAAGAGGTTGGACTCGTTGATGGTGGCCAGCGCGCCGTCCATGTCGCGCACCAGCATCTGGCGGATGAAACGCGGGATGTCGATGGACACCGGGCAGCCCTGGACGCAGGTGGCCGTGCTGCACTGGATGCAGCGTTCGGCCTCGGCCAGTGCATCGGCCAGCGAATAGCCGAGGTTGACTTCCTTGAAGTTTCGCGAACGCTCCAGCGCGTCGCGCTCGGGCATCGGCGTGGCCTTGGGTGCCAGGTCCTTGTACTTCTTGTAGTTGTGCTTGCCCTGCTCGAACAGCACCTTCTCGACCTTGCACACATGCGCGTAGTCGGTGTTGGCCGCGGCCTCCTCGGCCTTGAAGCGCTTCTGGCGCAGCATCAGTTCCTTGAAGTCGACGCGGTGGCCGTCGAAGTCGGGGCCGTCGACGCAGGCGAACTTGATCTCCTGGCCCACCGTGACGCGGCACGAGCCGCACATGCCGGTGCCGTCAACCATGATGGCGTTGAGCGACACCATGGTCTTGACGCCGAAGGGCCGTGTCGTCTCGACGCAGGCGTTCATCATCGGCAGCGGGCCGATGGCGACGACGAGGTCGGGGCGACCCTTTTCGAGCACGTCCTGCAGCGCGGCGGTGACGAAACCGGGCCTGCCGTGGCTGCCGTCGTCGGTGCAGACGATCAGCTCGTCGCAGTAGCGGCCGAAGGTGTCTTCCCAGAACACCAGGTCCTTGTTGCGGAAGCCGATGATGCCGGTGGTGCGGTTGCCGGCCTCCTTGAAGGCGCGCAGCTGCGGGTAGACGGGCGCGA
>PNKD01000047.1 GCA_013822265.1 Leptothrix sp. (in: b-proteobacteria) | reverse complement strand
GTCGACAAGGCGCGCCAGGGCGACCTGCTCACGCGCATCAAGGGCGTGCGCAAGAAGTTCGCGCAGGACGTCGGTTTCCTGCCGCCGCCGGTGCACATCCGCGACAACCTCGTCGAGCTCAAGCCCAGCATGTACCGCGTGACGCTGCGCGGCGCCATGGTGGGCGAGGGCGAGGCCATGCCGGGCCAGCTGCTGGCCATCAACCCCGGCGGCGCCACCCAGCAGCTGCCCGGCACCAAGACCAACGACCCGGCCTTCGGCCTGCCCGCGGTGTGGATCGAAGAGCGCTACAAGGAGATGGCCCAAATGGCGGGGTTTACGGTGGTTGATTGCGCGACCGTCGTGGCGACCCATCTTTCACACTTGATGCAGGTCCACGCCGCCAAGCTGCTGGGCCGCGTAGAGACCCAGGCGCTCGTCGAACACGTGACGAAACTGGCCCCCAAACTGATCGAGGACGTGGTACCTAAGATGGTCGGCATCGCCTCACTGCAACGCGTGCTCCAGCTGCTGCTGGACGAGGGCGTGCACATCCGCGACATGCGCTCGATCGTCGAATGCCTGGCCGAGTACGCCAGCACCGTCACCGACCCGGGCGAGCTGGCGCGCCGCATCCGCGTGCACCTGGCCCCGGCCATCGTGCAGCAGATCTACGGCCCCATCAAGGAGCTGGACGTCATTGCGCTGGACCCCGAACTCGAGCGCCTGGTCACCCAGGCCCTCACCAGCCCGCACGGCGCGGCGCTCGACCCCGGCGTGGCCGACACGCTCAGCCGCAGCGCTGCCGACACCGCCCGCAAGCAGGAAGACCTGGGCGTGCCCGCCTGCCTGCTGGTGCCCGACACGATCCGCGCCCCGATGGCGCGCCTGCTGCGCCGCGCCGCACCGCGCCTCAAGGTGCTGGGGCACAGCGAAATTCCTGAAACCCACTCGATCCGCATCGGTTCGATCATCGGAGGCACGGCATGAACTTGAAGCGCTTCACGGCCCGCACGTCACGCGAGGCCCTGGCCATGGTCAAGGCGGCCTTCGGCGACGACGCCGTGGTGATGTCCACCAAGCCCTGCGCCGACGGCGTGGAGGTGCTGGCGATGGCGCCCGAGAGCATCCAGCAGCTCGAGCGCATCGGCCAGCAGGCCGAGCACATGACGCCGCCGCCGGCGCGCGCAAGCCAGCCGGTGCCTGCGGCCCGTGGCCGTGACCGCCAAGACACGCGACAGGAGCCGCGCTTCGAGCCCGCCTTCGACGCCCCGGCCACCCCGCAGGCGCCGCGCCGTGCCGCCGCCCCGCCGACGCCGGCCATGGACGTCGCCCAGGACGTCGAGCAGTTGCAGATGAGCACGCTGTCGTTCCAGGACTACGTGCGCGAGCGCATGCTCAAGCGCCGCGAGACCGAGATGCAGGCCGAGCGCGCCGCCGCCGAGCCGCCGGTGCCGGCGCCGCTGCCGCCCAGCGTCGCGCCCATCGAGTCCGCGCGCGCCCGCCACGCCACGCGCCGCGAGGCCGTGGGCCGCGAGATCATGAGCCGCGAGGTGCCGGTGCTGCGTGACGAGGTGCCGCTGGCGGCACCCGGCCACGGCGCACCGCCGGTGGCGCGCGCTGCCAGCGCCGCCGCCGTGCTGGCCAGCCAGGGGCCGCAGATCGAACTGCAGGCCGCGGCCGCGCGCGGTGCCGAGCGCACCGAGATGATGTCCGAGCTGCGCTCGATGCGCGGCCTCATCGAGCAGCGTTTC
This sequence comes from Leptothrix sp. (in: b-proteobacteria), assembly GCA_013822265.1. GTDB lineage: Bacteria > Pseudomonadota > Gammaproteobacteria > Burkholderiales > Burkholderiaceae_C > Rubrivivax. Next base: position 24,769 of record PNKD01000047.1, on the reverse strand, counting down.
GGCGCCCTGGCGTTCATGGAGAAGCTGCAGCGCCACCCGCGCCAGGCCGCACTCGCCCAGCGCCTGCTGGACGCCGGCTTCTCGCCGGCACTGATCCGCAAGCTGGTCGAGAGCACGCCCACCGAAGGCGACGAACTCGCCTGGGCCGCGCACATCCTCGAGCGCAACCTGCCCACCGGCGAGCGCGACGCGCCGCTCGAAGAGGCCGGCGGCATCTACGCGCTGATCGGCGCCACCGGTGTCGGCAAGACCACCAGCACGGCCAAGCTGGCGGCGGCCTTCGCCACCCGCCACGGCGCGGCCAACCTCGGCCTGATCACGCTCGACGCCTACCGCGTCGGCGCCCACGAGCAGCTGCGCACCTACGGCCGCATCCTCGGCGTGCCGGTGCACACCGCACACGACCGCGCCAGCCTCGAAGACCTGCTCGACCTGCTGAGCGCCAAGAAAATGGTGCTCATCGACACCGCCGGCATGGCGCAGCGCGACACGCGCACCCGCGAGCTGCTGGACATGCTGTCGCACCGCGCGATCCAGCGCCTGCTGGTGGTCAATGCCAGCGCGCAGGGCGAGACCATCGAGGACCAACTCGCCGCCTATGCCGCGCAGAACTGCTGCGGCATCGTGCTGAGCAAGCTCGACGAAGCCGTCAAGCTGGGCCCGGCGCTGGATTCGATGATCCGCCACAAGCTCAAGGTGCTGGCCGTGGCCAACGGCCAGCGTGTGCCCGAGGATTGGCACCGCCTGAGCGCCAACGCACTGGTGCAGCGCGCGCTCAAGGGTGGCGGCACGGCCGCCTGGCGCCTGGACGACAACGACGTGAACCTGATCTTCGCCGGCCTGCCGGTGGCCAAGGCCGCCTGGGCCGCCGCGGCCGCACCGCAGCACGCCTGACGACGCCCAGCCCCTCATGCGCGACTTCTACGCCACCTCCGACCGCCTGCCGCTGGACCAGGCCGACGGCCTGCGGCGCCTGTTCGCTGGCCGCCGCCGCCACGTGCTGCCGCTGGCCGCCAACCCCCATGTCGCCTTCAGCGGCGTCGTGCTCGACCGCCTGGCCGCGCTGCTGGCCGCGCAGGGGCGCGAAGTGCTGGTCGTCGACGCCGCCGCGAGCTCGCCGCCGCCGCACGAGCTGGCGCATGTCGAGCTTGCCACCTGCGTCGAGCCGATAGCGCCGCGTGTGGCCTACCTGCCGGCACGGGGCCTGCCGAAGGCCTATGTCGACACCCGCGGCTCGGCCGGCGGTTTCATCGACGCCGTGCTGCTGGCCGCACCGCAGGCCGAGGTGGTGCTGCTGCACGCCGACGCCGCCGACCTGGCGCGGCTGTTCAAGCACCGCGCCGCACGGCCGTTGCTGATCGGCGCCGACCACCCCGAGAGCATCAAACACGCCTACGCCAGCGCCAAGCTGCTGGCCGCGCGCTGCGGCCTGATGACCTTCGACCTGCTGCTCGCCGCGCCGCCGCAGTCGCCGCGCGCCGCCAGCATCGCCGCCAGCCTGGGCGGCTGCATCGAGAACTTCCTGGGCGCCATGCTGCGCCACAGCGCGCTCGTCGACCCCGCGGGCGGCGGCGAGCCCGCCAGCCCGGCGCTCGACAGCCTGCTGGCCGAACAGCTGGCGCTGGACGAGCTCACGGGTGCGGCACGCCGCCCCGGCGCGCCGCCGCACCAGGGTCTGCCCGGCTGGCCACTGCCAGGCAGCGAACAAGAAGCCCACCGCCCCGCATTCCTCTAGAGGCATGAACATGTACACCGCCAAGGGACAACTCGACGCCGGCGCCCTGCTCAAGCAGTACAGCCCGCTGGTGCGCCGCCTCGCGCACCAGATGATCGCCAAGCTGCCGGCCAACGTCGAACTCGACGACCTGATCCAGGTCGGCATGATCGGCCTGAGCGACGCGCTGAGCCGTTTCGACGCCGCGCAGGGCGTGCAGTTCGAGACCTTCGCCACGCAGCGCATTCGCGGCGCCATGCTCGACGAGCTGCGTGGCAACGACTGGATGAGCCGCGGCGACCGCCGCCACCAGCGCAGCATCGAGGCCGCCGTGCACAAGCTCGAGCAGCGCCACGGCCGCGCGCCCAGCGAAGGCGAGATCGCCCGCGAGATGGGCCTGAGCCTGACCGAGTACCAGGAACTGCTGGGCAAGGTGCGCGGCACGCAGCTGATCTACCTCGAGGACATGAGCGGCGACGACGGCGACGACGACTACCTCGACCGCCATGTCGTCGACAACAGCGCCAACCCGCTGGCCCGCATGCAGGACCAGCGCATGCGCGAGGCGCTGGTCGAGGCCATCAAGAACCTGCCCGAGCGCGAGCAGTACGTGATGAGCATGTACTACGAGCACGACATGAACCTCAAGGAGATCGCCGCCGTGCTGGGCGTCACCGAGAGCCGTGTGTGCCAGCTGCACAGCCAGAGCATCGCGCGGCTGCGCACGCGGCTGCGCGAGTGGTGAGCGGGCGGCGCGACCCGCGCGCGCGCGCCCTGCGCTCGGCCGGCGCCCAGCCCACGCGATAGCGCACCCGGCAGCCCCGGGCGCCGGGCGCTGCCGGGATCGGGCACCGTCGCCGCCGCGGCGCGGCTCAGGGTTTGTTCGCGCGCGGTCACTGCGGCTGCGCGGCAGACTGCGGCGCGGCAGCGACGCGCGCGCCCACATGTGCGCGGCGGGCGAGACGCAGTCCGGGAGGGCCGTGCAAGCGATGAATGGGCAGGTTCAGTGCACGGGATGGCGCGGCCGCGCGTGTGGCCTTGCGTTGCTGTGCATCGCAGCCGCCCACGGCTCGGCGATGGCGCAGGCCGCGTCGCCGGCGCGCGCGCCCTCCGAACTCACCGCCTGTGCCGCCGCCTACAAGCAGCAGTACACCGAGCTGGCGCAGGCGCATGAACTCGAACTGCGCCGCCACGCCATGCACCCGCTGCTGGTGGCGCGCCTGCAGGGCCTGGGCGGGCGCATGCAGGCGCTGCGTGCGGTGACGGCGCGCGCGCCGCGCAACGCGGCCGAGTGCGACAAGAACACGCAGACGCTGGCCGAGGTGCGTGAGCAGCTCGAGCGCATTGCCGGGTCGCCGGCGCAGCTCGGCGAGTGCACGGCCGCCAACCGCCAGACCTACACGGAGATGCAGACGCTGCTGCTGGGCCTGCAGACGGGCGGGCAGGGCGCCACGCCGCCGATGGAGGCCGCCGCCGGCCGGCTCGACCAGTTGCGCGCTGCGGTGGCACGGCAGGACATGTCGCTGGCCGACTGCCGCCAGCTCGGCGCCGAGCTCGGTGAAGCCCACGCACAGGTGCAGCGTCTGGCGCCTGCGGCCGCCGCCAGGCCGGCAGCCGCGGCAGCGCTCACTTCGACCGCGCCGTCGGCCGCTGCGGCGGCTGCTGGCGCCGGCCCGGCCGCGGCGCCGTCGGCCTGCCGCGAGGCCCAGGCCCGCAGCTACAACGAGGTCGCTCAGGCCTATGCGCGTGTGGTCGGCGGCGCTGCGATACCGGTGGAGTGGATGGCGCCGCTGCAGGCTCTGAGCGAACGCCTGATGCGGCTGCATGCGGCCATCGCCGACGCCGCCGCACCGGGCTGGGACTGCGACGCCGTGGCGCGCGCGCTGGCCCGGGAGCGGGCCGAACTGGCCGCACTCACGCGCCGCTGAGGCCGCACGGCGGGCCCCGCCGCGCAGGCCCGATCAGGCCAGCAGCGTGCCGCCTGAGGTGCCGGAGCGGTCGACGTTGCCGTAGGCGCCGTACAGGCCGGCGGACGGCGCAACGCGTTGCGGCAGCAGCACGTCCATGGCGCGGTCCAGCGACGCCGTGGCGCGGGCCAGCGCTTCACGCTGTGCGGCCACCTGGCCGCTGGCGGTGGCCAGGCGCTGGCGCAGCAGCGGGGGTACGCCGCCGCTGCGGGCAGCACGGGCAAAGTGGTCGACGGCAGCGGCCAGCGCGGCGTGCAGCCGGGCGGCCACCTCGTCGACGGCCTGCGCATCCTGGCGCGTCAGGGCCACGCCCAGCGCCGCGAGACAGTCTTCGACGGCCTGCAGCGGCCGCTCGAGTTCAGACACCTGCTGGACGGCCTGGCGCTCGTCGGGGGCGGTCATCATGGTGTGGCGGCCGGCCCGTTCAGCTCAGCTTGCGGCCGAGCAGTTCCTCGGCGTTGGAGATCAGCTTGTCGGCGATCGCCTCGGCGTTGACCGTGAACTTGCCTTCGCGGATGGCGCCGGCAATGCGCTCGACCTTGGCGCCGTCGAACGACGCGTCGGCGGCCGCCTCCGACAGACCCGTGGCCGCGGCGGACAAGGCGACCTCGGTGCTCGGCACGTCGGGTGTCTTCGCGGGCGCTGCCCCGGCCTTGCGGTCGGCCGGCGATATCGCCGGTGGCTTGGTATCTATGGGACCGATCTTCATGTTGGACTCCTGTCAGGGGCACCGGTGTCGTGCTGACCCGACGACATAGACTCTCTATCGGACGCGGTATGAAGGAACTTTAGCCCCCGAGATGCGAATTGTGCGTCCTCCCCTTGTTTCGGGGGGCAGCAGGGCTTCACAGCGCCACCTCGACCAGGCGCGGGCCGACCGCACGGCCGGCGGCCACATGGTTTTCGCCGATGCGCACCCGCACCGTCTGCCCCTCGAACCCGGCCGCCAGGGCCCGGCCTTCAGCGGCGATGCGAAAGCCCGCACCCTGGGCCACCACGCGCACGGCGTCGCCGGCGGCAAACCACTTGCGCGACTGCAGGTCGGTGGCGCGCAGGGGCTGCGCGGCGCCCAGGGCGTGGGCGAGCTGGCGGCCGGCCAGCGCGGCGATGTCGGCAAAAGGAGGTGACGGTGCGGCGGCCCAGTCGGTATCGGCCAGCATGAGCTGATCGGCCTCCAGCGGCACGCCGCTGGCCAGCGCCACCCTGGTCACGGCCGCAGGTGCCCAGACCTGCACCGTCACCGGCAGGTGCACGTTCCAGCGCACCGGGCCATCGGTACAGCGCAGCGCCACGCGCGTGCGGCCCCAGGCCGGCACGCCCGCCGGCAGGTGGGGCTGGACCTGCGCGCAGGCAGCCAGCTTGAGCCGTGCATCGAGCGCGCCCGGCAGCACCAGCACGCGTGCGCCCTGCGGCGCCAGCGAGCGTGCGGCCTCGGCGGCCAGCGCCAGGGCACGTGGCATCGTGTCGGCCGGCATCGCCGCGGGCAGCGGCGCGAGCGCAGGCGCCGGCGCACGCGCGGCTGCCGTTCCGGCGGCGGCCAGCAGCAGGGCGATGAGACACAGCTTGGGGATGTTCACGGATGGCAATGTAGCCATGCGCGCCCGCTGCGGTGGTCGGAATTGACGGCTGAAGCGCTCGCTATTCGGGCTCATGTCGCGCCGCGCGCTGCCCAGAATGCCCAGCATGCCCGAGGTGGCCCTTGCCCCATCGGCAGCCCCACCCGCATCAAGGAGTGCCGCGTGCTGCAACGACTGACCGAATCGCTGAACTTCCACTCGCAGGCGCTGACGCTGCGCACCGAGCGCCAGCGCCTCATCGCCAGCAACATCGCCAACGCAGACACGCCCGGCTACCAGGCGCGCGACTTCGACTTCGGCGCCGCGCTGCGCGCCGCCAGCGGCCGCGCCGCCTCCGGCGAAGGCATTGCCCGCAACGTGATGGGCGCGCCCGGTGGCCGCCCCGACCCCGTGCTGCGTTACGCCGTGCCCAGCCAGACCAACCTCGACAGCAACAGCGTCGACATGGACCGCGAGCGCGCGGCCTTCGCAGACAACGCCGTCAAGTACGAAAGCACGGTGCGCTTCATCAGCGGCAGCGTGCGCACCATGCTCGACGCGATGAAGAGCTACAACCAGCCGTGAACCTGACGCCGTGAAGGAATCCGAGTGAGCATGCTCCGCATCTTCGACATCGCCAGCAGCGCGGTCAGCGCGCAAAGCCAGCGCCTGAACGTGGTGGCCAGCAACATGGCCAACGCCGACACCGTGGCCGGGCCCGACGGCAGCCCTTACAAGGCGCGCCAGGTGGTGTTCCAGACCGCGCTGATGGGCGCCGCCGGCCAGCGCGACAGCAGCGCGGGTGTGCGCGTGTCGACGATCACCGAGAACGACACCCCCGGTCGCCGCGTGCACGACCCCAAACACCCCGGCGCCGACGCCGAAGGCTACGTCACCTTCAGCAACGTCAACCCGGTGGAGGAGATGGTCAACATGATCTCGGCCTCGCGCTCGTACCAGAACAACATCGAGGTCATGAACACCGCCCGCAGCCTGCTGCTCAAGACCCTGCAGATGGGCCAGTAGGCCCGCCACTGAAAGGCCCATGCCATGACCTCCGCCATCACCAACGACCCCTTTGCGAGCGTGCGCACCAGCGGCCCGAGCGCGGTCGACGCCAGCGCCGACCCCGGCAGCGCAGACCGCTTCCTGAAGCTGCTGGTCACGCAGATGCAGAACCAGGATCCGCTCAATCCGATGGACAACGCGCAGATCACCAGCCAGATGGCGCAGATCAACACCGTGGCCGGCATCGGCACGCTGAACACCAGCGTGCAGGGCCTGGGCACGCAGTTCGTGCAGATGCAGGCGCTGCAGGGAGCGGCACTGGTGGGGCGCGAGCTGACGCTGCAGGGCAACCGCATGGCCATCGACGCCAGCACCGGTCGCGGCCGGGCCGGCTTCGACCTTGCCGCGCCCGCCGACGCCGTCAAGGTCGAGGTGATGAACGCCGCCGGCCGCGTCGTCGACACGCTCAACCTCGGGCCCATGAAGGATGGTCGCCAAGACATCGACTGGAACGCCAGCAACGCGACGCCGGCGCAGGAGTACCGCTTCCGTGTCACCGCCACCGCGGGCGCGCAGGCGCTGGAGACGACGCCGCTGATGCGCGACCAAGTGCAGGCGGTCAGGACGTCCGGCAACGGCCTCGTGCTGAACACCCTCTTCAACGGCGACGTGGCCTACGGCGACGTCAAGGCCTTCAACTGATCACCCCACAGGGAGCACTTTTATGGGCTTACAGCAAGGCCTCTCCGGACTGAATGCCTCGAGCAAGAACCTCGAGATCATCGGCAACAACATCGCCAATGCCAACACCTACGGCACCAAGGTCGCGCGCGCCGAGTTCGCCGACGTCTATGCCGCGGCGCTCAACGGCGCCGGCGCCAACGCCGTGGGCATAGGCACCAACATGGCCGCGGTGGCGCAGCAGTTCACCCAGGGCAACATCACGACCACCGCGAACCCGATGGACCTGGCCATCAACGGGGCCGGCTTCTTCCAGCTCACCGACGGCAAGAGCCCCACGACCTACTCGCGCAACGGCCAGTTCAAGGTCGATCGCGAGGGCTTCATCGTCAACGGCTCGAGCAGACAGCTGATGGGCTATGCCGCCAACGCGCAGGGCGTCGTCCAGCCCGGGCAGGCGGTGCCGCTGCAACTGCCCACCGGCGGCGTGCCGCCCAAGGCCAGCACCGGCATGGACATCGAGATGAACCTCGACTCGCGCCAGGCGGCGACGGTGCCGCCATCGGGCGCGGCGATCGACTTCAACGATGCCGCCACCTACAACAACGCGACCTCGCTGACGGTGTTCGACGCCAAGGGCCAGCCGGTGGCGATGACCTTCTACTTCCAGAAGGCGGCCACCGACAGCTGGAACGTCTACGCCACCGCCAACGGCGAGTCCGTTCTCGGTGCCCCCGGCGCGCCCGATCCGATCACCACGATCGACTTCGCCTCCGACGGCAGCGCGCCCGTCTCGCCGCTGGGCGCCATCAGCTTCGACATCCCGGGCAGCGTCAACAGCGCCGGCTCGGACACGCTGCCGATCACCGGCTTCACCTTCGACCCCAGCGCGGCAACGCAGTTCGGCTCGGCCTTCGGCGTCACCGACATCAAGCAGGACGGCTTCTCGGCCGGCCTGCTGGTGGCGATCTCGGTCGAGAGCAACGGCATCATCACCGCGCGCTACTCCAACGGGCAGTCGCGGCCGGCCGGGCAGATCGAGGTCGCCAACTTCCGCAACCCGCAGGGCCTGCAGCCTCAGGGCGACAACCAGTGGGCCAACACCTTTGCCTCGGGCGACCCCATCACCGGCGTGCCCGGCGACGGTAACCTGGGCGTGCTGCAGGCCGGCGCGCTGGAAGAAAGCAATGTCGACCTCACCGGCGAACTGGTGAACCTGATCACCGCGCAGCGCATCTACCAGGCCAACGCCCAGACCATCAAGGCGCAGGACCAGGTGCTGCAGACCCTGGTCAACCTCCGCTGAGTCCGCGGCTGCCGCACTGAACCGAAAGGCCCGACATGGACAGGCTCATCTACCTCGCGATGTCGGGTGCCAAGGCGACGCTGCAGCGCCAGGACGTGCTCGCCAACAACCTGGCCAACGCCTCGACGACGGGTTTTCGCGCCGAGCTGCAGGCCTTTCGCGCCGTGCCGGTGCGCGGCGACGGCGCCAGCACCCGCGTCTACGCGTTGGAGTCCACCGTCGGCCACGACCAGCAACCGGGCCCGGTGCAGAGCACCGGCAGGCCGCTGGACGTGGCGGTGCAGGGCAAGAGCTGGCTGGCCGTGCAGGCGCTCGACGGCACCGAGGCCTACACCCGCGCCGGCGCGCTGCAGGTCAGCGCCGAGGGCCAGCTCGTCAACAGCGCCGGCCTGCCGGTGCTGGGGGACGGCGGGCCCATCACGCTGCCGGCCAACGCCGCGGTGGAGATCGCCGCCGACGGCAGCATCACCACCACCGTGGCCGGGGCGCGGCCGCAGCAGTCGGGCAAGCTCAAGCTCGTGACGCCCGAGGGGCCGCTGCAGCGCGGCACCGATGGCCTGTTCCGCGCCGCCGGCGGCGCCGACGTGCCGGCCGATGCCACGGCCCGCGTGCAGGCCTCGGCGCTGGAGGGCAGCAACGTCAGCGCCGTCGAGACCATGGTGGCCATGATCGCCGCGGCGCGTCAGTTCGAGCAACAGATGAAGGCGCTGCAGGGCGCCGAGCAGCGCGAACAGGGCGCCGCCAAGCTGCTGGCACCTCAGTAAGGCTGCCGCGCGGTTCATCGCCAGGGGCGCCTCAGGGCGCCCGCTTCGTTCTCGGCGCCGAGAAGCCGGGTCAGGTGGCCGCTTTTCCAGCCCTTGGTGGGCTTCAGTTCGCGCCAAGATGGCTGTCAGGGCTACCAAGGACAGCACACCATGATCCGCTCACTGTGGATTGCCAAGACCGGCATGGAAGGCCAGCAGAACAAGCTGGACGCGATCTCCAACAACCTCGCCAACGTCGGCACCAACGGCTTCAAGCGCGGCGGCGTCGTGTTCGAGGACCTGATGTACCAGAACCTGCGCCCGGCAGGCAGTGCCACGTCCGAGCAGACGCAGCTGCCCACCGGGCTGCAGGTCGGCCTGGGCGTGCGCACGGCGGCCTCGACGCGCAACTTCACGCAGGGGGCGTTGCAGAACACCGGCAACAACCTCGACATCGCCATCGCCGGCCAGGGTTTCTTCCAGATCCAGCTGCCCGACGGCAGCACCGGCTACACCCGCGACGGCTCGTTCCAGCTCGACGCCGGTGGCCAGATGGTGACGAACGCGGGCTACGTGCTGCAGCCCGGCATCACGGTGCCGGCCAACGCCACCAGCGTGACCATCGCCACCAACGGCACGGTGCAGGCCACGCTGCAGGGCCAGGTGGCGCCGCAGACGCTGGGCCAGATCCAGCTCGCCAGCTTCATCAATCCGGCCGGCCTCGAGTCGCGCGGCGGCAACCTCTTTGCCGAGACCGCCGCCAGCGGCACGGCCAGCGCCGCCGCGCCCGGCGGCAACGGCCTGGGCACATTGAAGAGCGGTTTCCTCGAGGGCAGCAACGTCAACGTCGTCGAGGAGCTGGTGAGCATGATCGCCACGCAGCGCGCCTACGAGCTGAACAGCAAGGCGATACAGACCAGCGACCAGATGCTGCAGAAGCTGGGGCAGCTGTGATGCACGGCCTGTCGCGCAAGGCGGCGCACGCCGCCGTCGCCGTGTGCGGTCTGCTGGTGGCGGGCTGCAGCACCATCTTCCCGCGCGTCGAGGTGGCCGACACCACGCCGCCGACGCCTGCGGCGATGGCCGTCGCCGAAGACGCCAGCGGCGGCATCTACCAGGCCGTGCGCTACCGCCCGATGTTCGAGGACTACCGCGCCCGCCTGCCCGGCGATACGCTGACGGTGCAGATCGTCGAGAAGATCACCGCCACCGCCACGAGCACCAGCAGCATCGACAAGGCCGGCTCGATCACGGCCGGCGTGACGGCGCTGCCGGGCATCAAGCCCGCGGCCTTCGCGCGCGCGACGGCCGAGGGCAGTTCGACCAACACCTTCGCCGGCAAGGGCGCCACCGAGAGCAGCAACGACTTCAGCGGCACCATCACCGTGGTCGTGCGCGGCGTGCTGCCCAACGGCCACCTGCTGATCGCCGGCGAGAAGCAGATCGGCGTCAACCAGAGCGTGGACGTGCTGCGCTTCTCGGGCCAGGTCGACCCGCGGGCCATCCAGCCCGGCAACAGCGTGCAGAGCGCGCAGATCGCCAACGTGCGGCTGGAGCAGCGCGGCCGCGGCCAGCAGTCCGAGGCGCAGTCCATCGGCTGGCTGGGGCGTGTCTTCCTGAGCCTGGCGCCGTTTTGAAAACGCGGGAATCGACAGCCATGAACATCGACACCGAAAGACTCGTGCGCTGGGCCGTCGGACTGGCCTTCGCCGCCGCCAGCTCGGCGCTGTGGTGGCCGGTGCCCGGCATCGGCGTGCACGCCGCCGTGCGCATCATGGACGTTGCCGACGTGCAGGGCGCGCGCAGCAACCAGCTCATCGGCTACGGCCTGGTGGTCGGCCTGGACGGCACCGGCGACCAGACCACGCAGACGCCCTTCACCACGCAGAGCATGAACTCCATGCTGCAGCAGCTGGGCGTGACGCTGCCGCCGGGCACCAGCATGCAGCTGCGCAACGTTGCCGCGGTGCTGGTGACGGCGCAGCTGCCGGCCTTCAGCAAGCCGGGGCAGACGCTGGAGGTCACCGTCTCGTCGGTGGGCAACGCCAAGAGCCTGCGCGGCGGCACGCTCATCGCCACGCCGCTGAAGGGTGCCGACGGCAGCGTCTACGCCATGGCCCAGGGCAACCTGGTGGTCGGTGGCGCCGGCGCCTCGGCCAACGGGTCCAAGGTGCAGATCAACCACCTGTCGGCCGGCCGCATCCCCGACGGCGCGAGCGTCGAACGCAGCGTGCCGTCGCCGGTGTTCGCCAACGCGCTGGCGCAGCTCGACCTCAAGGGCACCGACTACGCCATGGCCCGCTCGGTGGCCAGAGCCATCAACGCCGCCAAGGGCGAGGGCACGGCGATGGCGGTCGACGGCCGCACCGTCACCCTGCGCATGCCCCAGGCGCCGCAGGACCGCGTCGGCTTCCTGGCCGACGTGCACGGCCTGTCGCTGGAAGTGGAGAAGCCCTCGGCGCGCATCGTGCTCAACGCGCGCACCGGTTCGGTGGTGATCAACGAGGCCGTGACGCTGGGCGCCTGCTCGGTGGCCCACGGCTCGCTCACGGTCACCGTCACCACGACGCCGGTGGTCAGCCAGCCGGGGCCGCTGAGCGGCGGGCGCACGGTGCAGGCCGAGCGCTCGGAAATCACCGTCAACCAGCAGGGCAGCGCGCTCATTCACCTGCCCGCCGGTGCCAAGCTGACCGAGGTGATGAAGGCACTGAACCTGCTGGGCGCCACGCCACAGGACCTGCACGCCATCCTGCAGGCCATGAAGTCGGCCGGTGCGCTGCACGCCGAAATAGAGGTGATATGAGGCCCCCAAGCTCGCCAACGCTCGCTACCCCCCGAGGGGGCCGTCCGCCTATGGCCCGGCAGAGCCGGTTCCATGGCGGGAAGCTTGATCGATGTGTCCGGGAGTCCTGACGTGGCGGCCATACCTTCCAACATCGGGGTACAGCCTGCCGGTCTCAGCGCCGACACGCGTTCGCTCGACGCGCTGCGCTCGCGCGCCGCGACCGACCCCAAGGGGGCGGTGCGCGAGGCGGCCAGGCAGTTCGAGTCGCTGTTCATGAACGAGCTGATGAAGAGCATGCGCTCGACCACGCTCAAGGCCGAGGGCGACAGCGCCGGCGGCGACATGGCCACCGACATGCTCGACCAGCAGTTCGCGACGCGGATGAGCGGGCTGCCCGGCGGCCTGTCCGAAGCCATCATGAAGCAGCTCGAGCGCCAGATGGGCATGGCGCCCGGGCCCATCCCGGCCACCGGCTCGGCCAACAACACGCCGGCGCCGCTGTCCGCCGTGCCCGCTGCCGTGAAGGTGCCGCAGGCCGGCGCCGCCGGCTTCGTGCAGCAGCACAGCGAGGCCGCCCGCCAGGCCGAGGCGAAGACCGGCATCCCGGCCACCTTCATGGTGTCGCAGGCGGCGCTGGAGACCGGCTGGGGCCGCAAGGAGATCCGCCATGGCGACGGCAGCCCGTCGTTCAACCTCTTCGGCATCAAGGCCGGCTCGAACTGGAAGGGGCCCACGGCCGACGTCGTGACCACCGAGTACGTCAATGGCAAGGCGCAGAAGGGGGTGGCCAAGTTTCGCGCCTACGGCAGCTACGCCGAGAGCTTTGCCGATTACGCCCGGCTGATGAAGGACAGCCCGCGCTACCAGGCGGCGGTGGCCGGCGCCACCTCGGCCGGCCGCGGCAGCGCGGCCGCGGCGGCGGGCCCGCAGCGCATGGCGGACGCGGCAGCCGGCTTTGCGCACGGCCTGCAAAAGGCCGGCTATGCGACCGACCCGGCCTATGCCGACAAGCTGAGCCGCGTCATCAACACCACGCTGCGCCTGCAGCGGTCGCTGGCCTGAGCGCCGAGAGGAGCACGCCATGGGCAGCTCACCCCTGATGTCGCTGGGCATCCGTGCCATGAGCGCGAACTACGCGGCCCTGCAGACCACGGGCCAGAACATCGCCAACGCCAACGTCCCGGGCTACTCGAGGCAGTCGGTGGTGCTGGAGACGTCCAAGGGCCAGTTCACGGGCGCAGGCTTCCTGGGCAAGGGCGTCGAGGTGGCCAGCGTCACGCGCTCGTACAACCAGTTCCTGGCGCGCGAGACCGCCGACGCCAAGTCGCTGGCGGCTATGGACCAGGCACGGCTGCTGTCGCTGCAGCGGCTCGAGCAGGTGTTCCAGCCCGGCGAGAACGGCCTGGGCTACGCCGCGACCGAGGTCTTCAACGCCATGGTCGACCTTTCCAGCCGGCCTGCCGACCTGGCCACGCGCCAGGTGGTGCTGGCGCGGGCCAACGACATGGCGATGCGCTTCGCCGAGGCCGGCAGCGCGCTGGACCAGACGCAGGCCAGCACCACTGCCGACCTGAAGTCGTCGGTGGCCGAGGTCAACCAGCTCACCGCGGCGATCGCCAAGGCCAACGATCAGGTGGCGGCGCTGCGTGGCGCCGGCCACCCGGCCAACGACGTGCTCGACGAGCGCGACCGCCTCATCACCCGGCTGTCCGAGCGCGTGCTGGTCACGCGCGTCGAGGCCGAGGACGGCAGCGTGGGGCTGTTCATCGGCGGCGGCCAGCGCCTGGTACTGGGTGGCGAGGCCACCGAGATGCGCGTGGTGGCGAGCGACCTCGACCCCAGCCGCAGCGCGCTGGCGATGCGGGAGGGCGCCATCAACCGCGCCATCGACAACAAGACCCTGGGCGGCGGCTCGCTGTCGGGCCTGCTGCGGTTCCAGAACCAGGACCTGGTGGCGGGCCGCGTCCTCATCGGCCAGATGGCAGCCGCGGTCGGCATGGCGCTCAACGACCAGCAGGTGCGGGGCCTGAACCTGCAGGCGCCGGCCGGCACGGTGCCGTCGCAGCCGCTGTTCTCGCTCGGCCCGCAAGTGGCGCTGCCGCAGGCCGGCAACCTCAAGGACTTCGCGGGCTTGCCCATCGGCAGCGTCACGCTGACGGTGACCGACAGCCGCGCGCTGCAGGCCAGCGAGTACGACCTGCGCGAGAGCGCCGGCAGCCCCGGCAGCTGGCAGCTGACGCGCCTGTCGGACGGCCTGGTCAGCACCGTCAACAGCGGCGACGTCGTCGACGGCTTGCGCATCGACGTCAACAACCCGCAGGCCGGCGACCGCTTTCTCCTGCAGCCGGTCTCGCGCGCGGCCAACGGCATGCGCGCACTGCTCACCAGCCCGCTGGATCTGGCGGCCGCCGCGCCCTTGCTGGTCACGCCGCTCAATGCCAACACCGGCACCGCCGTGGCGGCCGACATGGTGGTCACGGCCTCGCCACTGCCGTTTGCCGGCGCCACCGAGACGCTGAGCTTCTCGCGCGTCGGCAACGACTACGTCTACACCTCGTCGCTCACCGGCATCAGCACACCCTGGCGCACCGGCGAGCCGGTGATCGGCGGCAACGGCTACACGCTGCAGATCAGCGGCGTGCCCGGTGACGGCGACAGCTTCGTCGTCGCGCCGACACCGGCCTCGGCGCTGGCCACCAACAACGGCAACGCGCGTGCGCTGCTGGGCCTGCGCGACGCCGCCATCGCAGGCGGCCGCACCGTGTCCGACACCTGGTCGCAGTCGATGGCCGACATGGGCGTGCGGGTGCAGAGCGCGGTGTCCTCGGTCAGCATCTCGGCGGCCGTGGCCAAGCAGGCCGAGCAGACCCGCAGCGGGCAGGACGGCGTCAACCTCGACGAAGAGGCCGCCCGGCTCATCCAGTATCAGCAGAGCTACCAGGCCGCGGCCAAGGTGCTGCAGGTGGCGCAGTCGCTCTTCGACACGCTGCTGCAGACCGCCGGTCGATGAAACATCGGAACAGCCCATGCGCATCAGCACCGCCTTTGCCTTCGAGAACTCGTTGGCCAACCTGCAGCGCCGCCAGGCGCAGCTGTCCGAAACCCAGACCCAGCTCACCAGCGGCAAGCGCGTGCGGCTGGCCAGCGACGATCCGGCCGCGGCGGCCGCGGCCGAACGGGCGCTGGCCGCCGGCGCGCGTGCCGAGGCCCAGCTGCGGGCCGTGGCCGAGAGCCGCAATGCCATGCAGCAGACCGAGAGCGCCCTGGGCGATGCCGGCGACCTGGCGCAGCGTGCACGCGAACTGATGGTCGGCGCCGGCAATGCCTCGTTCAGCGACGCCGAACGCGCCACCCTCGCCGCCACGCTGCGCGGCATCCGCGAGGACTTGCTGGCGGTGGCCAACCGCAGCGACGGTGCCGGGCGCTACCTCTTCGGTGGCCAGGGCAGCGACATCAAGCCGCTGCGCGATGCACCGGGCGGCGTGGTCTACGAGGCCACCACCGGGCAGCTGAACGCGGCCGCCGGCGAGGTGTCGCCGCTGAGCCTCGACGGCGGCCAAGTCTTCCTGCTTGCGCCCGACCCCAGCAACCCGGGCACCACGATCAGCATCTTCGACACCCTGGACCGCGCCATCACCGAGCTGATGACGCCCGGGCGCACCCCGGCCGAGGTCGGGCAGACGGTGACGCTGGGCCTGCAGGGCATAGACGCCGCGCAGGGCAACCTCGGGCGCTGGCGGGCCCTGGCCGGTGAGGCGCTGAACCGCGCCGATGGCATGGAAGGCCGTCTCACGCAGGCCCGCGTCGACGCCGCGCGCGACCGCTCCAACGCCGAAGATTTGGACATGGTGACCGCCATCTCCGCATTCCAGAACCAGCAGAGCGGCTACGATGCGGCGCTGAAGACTTATTCGCTGGTTCAGCGCATGACTCTGTTCGACTACCTCTCCTGACCCAGGCCGACTCGATGCAGGAATTCCCGGTGCTGGGACACGTGACGCTGGGCTACAGCCCGGTGACCAACCGCGAGCGCGCCGTCGTCGCGACGCGCCTGACCGTCTTCCCCGAGCGTCCCGACCACGCGCCCGACCCGGCCGCGCTGCTGGCCGCGCTGGACGAAGTCTGGCCGGCCGAGTCCGCCAGCGACCAGCCGCTGCGCCTGTCGCCGCGGCCGCTCGACCCCGCCACGGTGGCGCAGCGTGCCGGCCCGCGGCCGCAGGTGTCGCTGAACCTGGCCGGCGAGGCCCTGCTGCGTGCCGTGGTGGAAGCCGCGCCGGGGCCGCAGCTGATGATCGAGGTGCCGGCCTTCATGCTCGGCGATGCCGCCAACCTGGCCATGCTCGAACGGCTGCATGCGGCCGGCACGGTGCTGCTCATCAAGGGCCGCCCGCTGGCCCCGCTGGCGCCCGAGGTGCTGGCGATGTTCAGCCACTCCATCGTCGAGGTCGGCGACGACCGCCGCAACGGCCCCGCGCCGGTCGGTGTCACGCGCCAGATCACCACCGTGCAGGCCGGCTGCCGCACCAGCGCCGACTTCGACGCCGCCTTCCAGCGCGGCGCCGTGGCCGTGCTGGGATGGCCGCTGGACGACGCGGCTCCCAAGGCCTCGGGCCGCGCCAGCGTGCCCAGCGACGTCGATGCCGTGATGGCGCTGATCAACGGTGTCGAGAAAGAGCGCCCGGTGGGCGAGCTCGAGGCCGTGCTCAAGCGCGACCCGACGCTGGCCTTCCGGCTCATGCGCTACCTCAACTCGCCGGCTTTCGGGCTGTCGGTCGAGGTCAACTCCTTCGGTCACGCGCTGATGCTGCTGGGCTACCAGCGCCTGAAGCGCTGGCTGGCATTGCTGCTGGCCTCGTCCGCGAAGGGCAGCAACGCCAAGCCGGTGATGCATGCCGCCGTGCGCCGCGGGCTGCTGATGGAAGAACTGGCGCGTGAGCAGGCCGACGGCGAGATGCGCGGCGAGATGTTCATCTGCGGGGTCTTCTCGCTGCTCGACCAGTTGCTGCAGCAACCCTTCGACGAGTTGCTGCCCAACGTGCCGGTGCCCGAGCGTGTGCAGCAGGCGCTGCGTGGCGTGGGCGGGCCCTACCATCCTTACCTCGAACTCGTGAAGGCGATCGAGCAGGAGGCCGTTTTCGACATCCGTGAGCAGGCCGAAAAGCTGATGCTGGGCATGGCCACCGTCAACCGAGCCGTGCTGTTGGCCTTGCGCGCGGCGCGCCAGCTTGACGGCTAGCAACGTGCCGCCGGTGGCCGCGTCGGCACCCACGCCGGCGGGCCCTTTGCGGGCGCTGCTTCCGGCCCTGGCGGTGCTGCCCACGGCCGCCACGCTGCAACGCGCCGATTTCTGCCTCATCGAGGCCAACCCGGCCTTCACCGCATTGGTGGGTCGGCAGCGAGCGGCGTTGCTCGGCACCGACCCGGTCTTGCTGGAGCCCCCCGAGGCGCGTGACGGCAGCCGCGGCGAGCGCGTCGAGCTGCTGGCCAGCGCCCTGGCCGGCGCCGTGCTGCCGCCGCTGCAGCGCCGTCTCATCGACGAGCGCGGCGCCGAGCGCTGGTGCAGCGCCTCGGTGTCGGTGCTGGCCGACGCCCAGGGCGACGCGCTGTGGCTGACTGTCTGGCACGAGGTCACCGCCGAAGTCGCGGCGCGCGAACAGGCGCGCCGTGCCCATGACGAGCTGGCGCAGTGGTTCGAGCTCAGCGGCACGGGCATGCTGGTCTACGACGCCAGCGGCCTCATCGTGCGCTGCAACACCGCCTTCGAGGCCATGGTCGAGCACGTGCCCGAAGAGCTGCAGCAGGCTGGCGCCGAGCTTCAGGCGCTGCTGGGCTGGCAAGGGGGGGCGCTGCTGCCGGGTTTGGTGCCGGGAGCGCCGGCGCAGGAGACCCAGGCCATGGTGGCGCTGCCCGAGGGACGCCGGCGCCGCCTCGGCGCCCGCCTGGTGTGTCAGGCCGGCGAGGCCGGTGGCCGCCGCGTGATGGCCGTGGTGCAGGACCGCAGTGCCGAAGACGCGCGCGACCTCGCGCAGCTCGAGATGGGCATGCTGATGGACACCGCCAGCATCGGCGTGGCCACCTTCGACCCCACGCGCGGCTGGCTGGCCTCGGAGGCGCGCCGCCCGCAGGGGCGCGGCGGCAACGGGGCCGGCGCCCGCGCGCGCAGGTCGGGCATGCTGCAGGGCATCAACCGCGACCTCGTCGAGCCGGACTCGCTGCCCGAGTTCGAGCGCCTGCAGAAGGCCCTGCGCAGCGGCGAGCGCACCGAGGTGCGTTATGCCGTGCGCCACCCCGAACTCGGGCCGCGCTGGCTGCTGACGCGCGTCGAGCCGGGCGCCTTGTCGGGCGGCCGCACCACGACCTCGGTGGTCACGCTCGATGTCACCGACCAGCAAAGCGCGCAGCGCCGCAACGAGCAGCTGCTGCACGAGCTGACGACCATTCTCGACAGCTCCACCGCCGGCATCGCCTACCTGCGCGGGCCGGTGCTGGTGCGCTGCAACCGGCGCTTCGAACGCATGCTGGGCTTCGATGCCGGTGCCGCGGCCGGCGCCTCGCTGGGCGAGATCTTCGCGCGCAGCATGGGTGCGCAGCAGGGGGCGGGCGAGGCCGTGGCGGCGCTGGCCAAGCTCGACGACGGCCAGGCCTTCGAGGCCGAACTGCCGCTGGCGCTGGGCGAGGGTCCGCCGCAGTGGTATTCGCTCTCGGTGCGCCGCGCCCAGGCTGCGGGCGAGGTGAGCGAGGCGGTGGCGGTGCTCAGCGACATCACGCGGCTGAAGAACCAGCAGGCCGAGCTCGAACAACTGTTGCGCGACCGCGAGCTGATGTTCAACCTCTCGGTGGTGGGCATCGTCTACCAGCGCGGCTCGCGCTTCGAGCGCGCCAACCAGGCCATGGCGGCGATGACCGGCTGGAGCAGCCCCGAGCTGACGACGCTGGATGCCGTCGGCCTGTACGAGGACGCGCGCGCCTGCGTCGAGTTCGAGGCGCGCATCGCGCAGGGCCTGCGTGAACAGGGCCGCTTCAGCGGCGAGCGCAGGATGCGGCGGCGCGACGGCAGCCTGCTCTGGGTGCAGGTGGCGGTGCGGCCGGTCGACGCCGACGAGCCCGAGGCCGCGGTGATCTGCAGCTTCGTCGACATCGACGAGCGGCGCCGCGCGCGCGAGCGGCTGGCCGGGCAGGCCGAACGCACCCGTGCGGTGCTGAACTCGGTGCTGGTGGGCATCGTCACCGTCTCCGAGCAGGGCATCGAGTGGATGAACCGCTCGGCGCGGCGCATGTTCGGCGGTGAACTCGCCGACTTCGTCGGCGAGCCCATGAGCATCGTCGCCACACCCGAGCCCGAACACCCGCTGCGCCAGATGGACCGCCTGCAACGGCTGGCCGACGGCCAGAGCGAGACCTTCGAGTGCCGCCTGAAGGCGCGCGATGGACGCGAGTTCTGGGTCGTCGGCAATGCCGTCATCACCGGCCATGGCGAGGGCGGGCGCGAGCTGACGATCGCGCTGCTGGACATCGAGAGCCGCCGTCAGGCCGAGGTGCGCATCGCGCAGGCGAAGGCGTCGCTGCAGCGTGTCATCGAGACGGCGCCGCTGGCCATCGCGCTTTTCGACGCCGCCACGCTGCGCGTGCAGCAGCTCAACCAGACCGCGGCCAGCTTCTTCGGGCAACCGCTGGCGGGCCTGCTGGGCGCCGCGCTCGACGAGCTCGCCAACCCTTCGCTGGCCGCGGCGCTGCGCGACTGGCTGGGTCAGGCGGTGGCCGGGGCCGGCACGCGCCAGCACGAATGGCGCGAGGTGGCGGCCGAACTCGCCGGCGAGGCGCCAGGCGCCGACAGCGCCGGGCGCGTCTGGGACTGCCGCATCACCACGCTGGACGAAGCCGGGGCCGGCACCGACGCCGGTGGCACGCAGGTGCTGCTGGTGGCCAGTGACGTCACCGAGCAGCGTGCTGCCGAACTCGCCCGTCTGCAGGCCGCGATCGCCCAGCGCGAGGTGCTGGTGCGCGAGGTTCACCACCGCATCAAGAACAACCTGCAGGGCGTGGCTGGCCTGCTGCAGCAGAACGCGGCACGGCGGCCCGAGCTGGCCGACATCCTTTCGGAGGCCGTGGGCCAGGTGCAGGCCATCGCCCAGGTCTACGGGCTGCAAGTCGGTGCCAACGGGCCCCTGGTGGTGGACAGCCTGCTGCGTGCCATCGCGCTGTCGGTGCAGCGCACCTTCGGCCGCACCATCGAAGTCGAGGCCGCGGGCGACGTGCCTCACCTGCTGCCCGAAGCCGAATCCATCCCCGTGGCACTGACGCTCAACGAACTCTTCACCAACGCCGTCAAGCACGGGCAGGGCAGCGAGGTGCGCTGCAGCCTGCGCGTGCAGGGCGACGTCGTGCACATCGCGATCGCCAGCCGCGCCACGCTGCCGCCGGGGTTCGACCTCGACGCCCGGCGCAGCGCCATCTCGGGACTCGGGCTGGTGCGCGCGCTGCTGCCGCGGCGCAGTGCCAGCATGGCGCTGCTCCAGGAAGGGCAGGAGGTCGTGGCGCGGCTGGAATTGCGCCCGCCGGGCGTGCAGCTGCCGGCCCGGGACGCCGGGCCGGGCTGATGGGCGACAATAGTCGTTCATGAATGCAGCCACCGCCAGCAGCGGCAAGATCCTCGTCGTCGACGACGACAGGCTGGTGCTGGCCACCGTCACCCACGGCCTGGCCCAGGCCGGCTACCAGGTCATAGACGCCGACAACGGCGACGACGCCATCCTGCTGGCGCGCGAGCACCGGCCGGTGCTGGCCTTGCTGGACATCCGCATGGAAGGCAAGAGCGGGTTCGACGTCGCCGAGACGCTACGCGACGCCTATGCCATCCCGTTCATGTTTCTCTCGGCCTTTGCCGACGAGCCGACGCGGCGCCAGGTCGAAGCGCTGGGTGCGCTGGACTACCTCATCAAGCCGCTGGGCGTGGGCCAGATCGTGCCTGCCGTCGAGGCCGCGCTGGCGCGCGTGCGCCTGGGCGTGCCGGCGGCCGCCGTTGCCGGCACCGCACCGGCCGTGGCGGCTGCCGATGCGCCCGCCGCCGCGCCGGTCGCGACATCGGTCGCCGCGGTCGCCGACCCCGTGCCCCTTGCCGTGGGCGTGCTGATGCACCGCTACTCGCTGCAGCGCGACGCCGCCTGGCAGCGGCTGCAAAGGCTGGCGGCCGAGCAGAAGGTGGACGTGGCCCGGCAGGCCGAACGCCTGCTCGCGGCGGTCGAGGAACTGGCGCGTTCGGCGCTCTGACAGGCCGCCTTCGGCGCGTGCCGCACGGCGCCGCCGCCGCTCAACCCGCGAGCGTGAAATAGAAGACGGCGCCGCGCCCGGGTTCGGCCTCGGCCCAGATGTCGCCGCCATGGCGGCGAACGATGCGCTTGACCGAGGCCAGGCCGACGCCGGTGCCCGGGTATTCACTGGCGCTGTGCAGGCGCTGGAACAGGCCGAACAGCCGCTCGGCGGAACGCATGTCGAAGCCGGCGCCGTTGTCGCGCACGGCGTAGGCGATGCCGCCGTCGTGCGCCACCGTCGACATCGAGATGCGCGCCTTGGCGCAGCGCGAGCTGTATTTCCAGGCGTTGCCCAGCAGGTTCTCCAGCACCAGGCGCAGCAGGGTCGGGTCGCCGTTGACGAGCAGGTCGGGCTCGATCTCGATCTCGGCCTCGCGCTCGGGCGCCGCGCGTCGCAGTTCGTCGATCACGTAGCTCGCCAGCTGCGACAGGCTCACCGGCTGGCGGGTCAGGGGTTGGCTCGACAGCCGCGCCAGCGTCAGCAGGGCGTCGATCATCTGGTTCATGCGCGCGGCGGCGCCCAGCACGCGGTCGAGGTGGTCGTTGGCGACGCGGTCGAGCAGGCGGCCGTAGTCCTCCTTGACGATGCGGGTGAAGCCCTCGACGACGCGGATCGGCGCGCGCAGGTCGTGCGACACCGTGAAGCTGAAGTTGTCGCTCTCGGCCGCGGCGGCCGGCAGCGCACCCTGCGGCAGGGTCTGCTGCACGAGCAACAGGCTGCGGGCCGTGCCACGCTGCGCCGCCCCCGGCAGCAACTTCCAGCCCTCGGCATGCACTGGGGTGGGCGTGGCGGGCGCCGGGCCTGCGCCGGCGAGAGCCCGGGCCATGGGCTCGGGCAGCCCGCTCAGGATCGCCGGCAGCGCCGCGCCGTCGACGAGCTGCGGCCACAGCGCGTGTGCGGCCCGGTTGGCGCGCTTCAGGCGCCAGCCGCTGCCGTCGTCGACGGCAATCAGGGCGGCGCCAGTCTGCAGTTCGAGCAGGGCCGGCAACGCCGCTGCGGCGGCGCTGCCGGCGGCGGCTTCGTCCACGGGCCTCGCGCTGCCGGTGTAGCCACTGAAAGCGCCCAGGTCGTCCTGTCTCGGGACAGCGCGCACCAGCCAGTGGCGGCTGCCGTCCACCGCTTCGGCCAAGGCCACCTGCAGGTCGGCAAAGGCGCGTCGCGAGCGCAGCCTGGCCTGCACCTCGGGGTGGCTGACCAGCGCTTCGGCAGGGGTGCCGGTGGTGCCGGGCTCACCCACCGGGCGGTGCAGGGCATCGGTCTGCCAGGGGCAGCCCTCGAGCAACTGGGTCAGCTGGCGCGCCTCGGCCCGGGCCTCGCGCAAGGCGCGCTCGGAGCGCCGCCGGGCGCGGCTGGCACCCAGCAAGTAGGTGACGACGGCGACGACACCGGCCAGCAGCAGGGCAACGACGGCCAGCCACAGGCTGGTGCCGCTGCCGACCACGCCGGTGGCAGCGCCGACCGCGAGCGGCCACGCCAGAAACAGACTGGCGCCGCTGGCCCGGGCGCGCCGGGTGTCACGGCGGGCGGGTCGTGGGTGGCCGCCGTGGCAGGATGAGAACATGGTGGAATTGTACGGACGGGTGTGCGGGCCGATGGACGGCCGCACGTTCTCAAGTTCCCGGCCTCACCGCCGACATCTACGCTCATGGGCCGTCAGCACCCCGCTGCATGGCCGTCAGTCCGGAATCACACTGTGACCCAACAGCCCTTGTCGAAGCGTGTCGCCGGCCGGCCGAGGCCGAAGGCCAGTGGCGGCGAAGACGCGGCTCTGTGCAGTCGCCGTCGGTGGCTGGTGGCGTTTCGAGGCCGGGCTTGAACGTGGCGCCCTTGTCGCCACGGGATGGCGACGCCGGTCTGGATGCCGATGCCCTGGCGCGGCTGCGCGAGCTCGACCCCGACGGCGGCCATGGTGTCGTGGCGCGTGTGCTCCGTGCCTTCGAGACCTCGCTCGAACGCATGCTGGGCCAGCTCGAGTCGGCGCGCGCCAGCGCCGACGAAGCGGCGGTGTCCGGCATCGCGCACACGCTGAAGTCCAGTTCGGCCAGCGTCGGTGCCCTCGCGTTGTCTCGGGTCTGTGCCGAGGTCGAGGGCCGGCTGCGCAGCGGGGGGGCAGGTTCGGTGGCCGGTGATATCGAACAATTGCAGGTCGCCGCCACTGCGGCGTTGACGGCAGTTAAGGCTATGCTGCGACAGTGAAGCCGTTGCTGCCGATGTCTGCCCCCCATCCCTACGCCGACGCCAGCCACACGGCACAGCCCGAGGTATTGCTCGTCGATGACGACGAGGTCAACCTGCTGCTGACGGCGCTGGCCCTGCGCGAACGCGGCTTCAAGATCATCGAGGCCAGCAGTGGCGAGCAGGCACTGGAGCTGCTGCGCGACTGGATGCCCGACATGATCGTGCTCGACGCGATGATGCCCGGCCTGGACGGCTTTGCGACCTGCCGGCGGCTGCGCCGCGTGCCGGGTTTCGAGAACGTGCCGGTGCTCATGCTCACCGGGCTCGAGGACGACGCCTCCATCACCCGCGCCTACCAGGCCGGCGCCACCGACTTCTTCGTCAAGGCCACGCAGTGGAGCCTGCTGGCCGGGCGGCTGCACTACCTGCTGCGTGCGTCGCGCACCCGCATCGAGCTCGAGCGCAACCGTGCCAAGCTGGCGCGTGCGCAGGACTTGGCGCGCATGGGCAGCTTCGACTGGCGCCGTGCCGCAGGCGGGCTGCTGATGTCGCCCGAGGCGATGCGGGTCTTCGGCTTCGGCCCCGGCGAGCGCGTCACGCTGCGCGCGCTGCTGCGCATGATGCCGCACGACGATCGCCCCACCTTCCTGCGGCTGATGCACGAGGTGATGCGCCTGTCGTCGGTGCTGGCCACCGATGTGCCCATCGTGCTCTTCGACGGCCGCCAGCGCATCATCCACGTCGAGGCCGAGCCCGAGTTCAACGAGCATGGGCATGGTGTCGGCTACAGCGGCATCGTCCAGGACGTCACCGACCGCCGCCTGGCCGAGGACAGGATTCGCCAGCTCGCCAATTTCGACGCCCTGACCGGGCTGCCGAACCGGCGCCAGCTGATCTGGCGCGCCGAGCGTGCGCTCGAGCACGCCCGCCGCATGCAGCACCAGTGCGCGCTGCTGCTCATCGACCTCGACCGCTTCAAGGTCATCAACGACACCTTGGGGCACAGCGCCGGCGACGAACTGCTGGTCGAGGTCGGGCGGCGGCTGCGGGCCTGCGTGCGCCACAGCGACCAGGTCATGGAAGGCCAGATCGAGGCGGCCGGCGCGCGCTCGCACCGCGCACTCGAGGCCGTGGGGCGGCTGGGGGGCGATGAATTCGTGGCCCTGCTGCCCGAGGTCACCGCCGACGCCGACGCCGAGCGCGTGGCCGATCGTGTGCTTGCCACGCTGCGCGACCCCATCTTCGTGAGTGGGCAGGAGTGCTTCGTGACCGCCAGCGTCGGCGTGGCGATCTTCCCGCGCGACGGCAACACGGTGGTCGACCTGCTGCGCAACTCCGACGTCGCGATGTACTCGGTGAAGGCGCAGGGGCGCAACAGCTCGGCCGTCTACAGCCCGCAGCTGGCCGGCCGCGGGCGCGAGAAGCTCGAACTCGAGACGGCGCTGCACAAGGCCATCGAGCGCGACGAGCTGGTGCTGCATTACCAACCCAAGATCGACGTGCGCGGGGCGCGCATGGTGGG
>PNKD01000046.1 GCA_013822265.1 Leptothrix sp. (in: b-proteobacteria) | reverse complement strand
GCCCCGCCGCCGCCGGCTGCGGCACCGGCCCCGCCACCGGCCGCGGCACCGGCCCCGCCGCCGCGTGCGCCGCTGCCCGAGCGCGAACGCCCGGGTGAGCGCGGCGAGAAGGGCGCAAGAGGTGAAAAGGGCGAAAGGGGCGAACGCCCCGAGCGCTAGCGCGCCAACAACGCCCGGGCCAGAGGCCGAGCGCGCCGCGACGGCACGTCAGTTCAGCAGCGGCCGCAGCACCGGCCACACGTTGGCCAGCATTCGCGGGTGGGCCTCGGCTTTGGGGTGAATGCGGTCGGGCTGGAACCAGGCCTCGGCGTCGGGCACGTCGGCCACGCCGGCCAGCAGGAAGGGCACCAGCGCCGCGCCTTCGGCGCGCGCCACCTTCGCGAACAGCGCGATGAATTCCTCGCCGTACTTGCGCCCGTAGTTGGGCGGCACCGCCATGCCGGTGATCAGCACGCGCGCGCCGGTGGCCTTGGCCGCACGCGCCATGGCGCTCAGGTTGGCCGCGGTGGTGTCCAGCGGCAGGCCGCGCAAGGCGTCGTTGCCGCCGAGCTCGATCACCACCACTTGCGGCCGGTGCTGGGCCAGCAGCGCCGGCAGCCGGGCACGCCCGCCGGCCGTGGTGTCGCCGCTGATGCTGGCGTTGACCACCGTGGTGGCCAGGCCTTCGCGGGCCAGCCGGGCCTCGAGCAGGGCCACCCAACCGCTGCCGCGCGGCAGGCCGTACTCGGCCGACAGGCTGTCGCCCACCACCAGCAGCTTGCCCGCCCTTGCCCCCAGGGCGTGCGCGGATGCCAGCAACGCCGCCACCCCGGCCAGGGCCGGCAGGCTACAGTGACGCAGGAAGGCGCGCCGCGCCGAAGAAGCACCGTCGATGTCCCAAGCCCTCATAGATGTCCAAGGTGTCAGCAAGCAGGTGGCTGACGCCACCGGCACGCTGACCATTCTCCATGACATCGAATTCCAGCTGCGCTCGCAGGAATCGGTGGCCATCGTCGGCGCGTCGGGGTCGGGCAAGAGCACGCTGCTGTCCATCCTGGCCGGGCTCGACGTGCCCAGCGCGGGCACCGTCGTCGTCGACGGCACCGATCTCTTCAAGCTCGACGAGGACGCGCGCGCCGCGCTGCGCGCGCAGAAGATGGGCTTCGTCTTCCAGAGCTTCCAGCTGCTGGGCAACCTGACGGCGCTGGAGAACGTGATGCTGCCGCTGGAGCTGTTGGGCCGCAACGACGCCCGCAGCGCGGCCACCGAGATCCTGCGCCGCGTCGGCCTGGGTGAGCGCCTGCAGCACTATCCCAAGGTGCTCTCGGGCGGCGAGCAGCAGCGCGTGGCGCTGGCCCGCGCCTTCGTCGTGCGGCCGGCACTGCTGCTGGCCGACGAACCCACGGGCAGCCTGGACTTCGCCACCGGCGAGCGCGTGATGGCGCTGATGTTCGACCTCAACCGCGAGGCCGGCACCACGCTCGTGCTGGTGACGCACGACCGCGCCATCGCGCGGCGCTGCGACCGCCAGCTCGTCATCGAGGCCGGCCGGCTGCTGCCGGCGGGCACCCTGGCGCTGGCCGACTGATCACCCCGAACGGGCCTGGGCGCCGGCGCGCCGATCAGTAGCGCTTCATCAGCCCCAGCAGGCGCCGCATCGCGGCCGAGTAGGGCGGCAGGAACAGCGCCATGCCGTTGGTGCGCGACTGGTGGAACACCGGCATCAGCTTGCTGAAGGTGTCGAAGCCCCAGGCGCCGTGGTAGTGGCCCATGCCCGAGGCGCCGACGCCGCCGAAGGGCAGGCTGTCCTGCGCGATGTGCAGCAGCGTGTCGTTGACGGTGACGCCGCCGGCCGGCAGCCGGCGCAGCGCGTCTTCGGTGCGGCGGCCGTCGCGGTCGAACCAGTACAGCGCCAGCGGGTGCGGCCTGGCGTTGACGAAGGCGATGGCGTCGTCGAGTTCGTCGTAAGGCACCAGCGGCAGCAGCGGGCCGAAAATCTCGTCCTGCATCACGCTGCAGTCGGCCGGCGGGTCGATCAGCAGCGCGGGCGCCATGCGGTGGCGCGCGTCGTCGCGCGTGGCGCCTTCGAACAGCGGCTCGATCACGGTGCCGCGCGCCGCGGCTTGCGCCAGGTCGGCCACGAGCCGCTGGTGGTGGCGCTGGTTGATGATGCTGCAGAAGTTGGCGTCGGCCAGCCCGGCCGGGTGGCCGCGGCGGGCCTCGGCGCGCGCTGCGTCGACGAAGGGCTGCAGCAGCGCACGCGGCAGCAGCACGTAGTCGGGCGCGATGCAGGTCTGCCCGGCATTCATCAGCTTGGCCGCCAGGATGCGCTGCACGGCATGGGCCAGCGGATAGCCGGGCGTGATGACCGCGGGCGACTTGCCGCCGAGTTCCAGCGTCACCGGCGTCAGGTTGGCCGCGGCGGTGGCCATCACCTTGCGGCCTACGGGCGTCGAGCCGGTGAACAGCAGGTGGTCAAAGGGCAGGCTGCTGAACTGCGCCGCCACCTCGGGCCCGCCGGTGACGATGCAGACCTCGTCGTCGTGAAAGGTGCGCGCGAAGAGCTGCTGCATCAGCGCCGAGAAGGCCGGCGTCAGCTCCGACAGCTTGACCATCGCGCGGTTGCCAGCCACCAGCGCCGCCACCAGCGGGCCGATGGTGAGGTAGAGCGGGTAGTTCCAGGGCACGATGATGCCCACCACACCCAGCGGCTGCGGCAGCACCTCGGCACGCGCCGGCAGGAACCACTTGGCGACGCCGGCGCGCCGCGGCTTCATCCAGCCGCGGCCGTGGCGCAGCGCGCCCTTGACGGCTTCCAGGCTGGGCCAGATCTCGGCCAGTTCGGTCTCGATGGCCGGGCGGCCGCCGAAGTCGGCGTCGATGGCCTGGATCAGCGCCGCCTCGGCACCACGCAGCAGGCGCAGCAGGCGGTGCAGGCGATCGGCGCGGGGCGCCCATTCCGGTGCGGGCCCGGCGTTGTGTGCGGCACGCTGGCGCGCGAAGGCGTGCGTCAGGCTGGCGGGCAGGTCTTGCATGTTCATGCGCCCATCCTAGGGCGCACCGGGGGCCGCGTGTGGAGCGGTCTCCTCAATCCGGCTTCGCCGGCAACTTGATGCCCCGGCTCGTGTTGCGGCCGGCGGCCTTGGCTTCGTAGAGCTGGGCGTCGGCGGCCCGCAGCAAGGCCTCGGCGCTGCCGGCGCCGTGGACTGCGGCGGTGCACACGCCCAGGCTCACCGTCACGAACTCGCTCACCGTGGATTCGGCATGGGCCAGCGCCAGCGCCTCGATGCCCGCGCCGAGCTCGCGCGCAAAGGCCAGCGCACCTTGCAGCGGGGTGTCCGGCAGCAGGCAGGCGAACTCTTCGCCGCCATAGCGCACGACGAGGTCGCCTGGCCGCCGGACGGCAACGCGCAGGCGCTCGGCGACCGCGCGCAGGCAGGCGTCACCGGCCTGGTGCCCGTAGTGGTCGTTGTAGCGCTTGAAGAAGTCGACATCCAGCAGCACCACGCTGAGTTCGGTGCCGTCGCGCACGGCGCGGCGCCACTCGGTGCCCAGCTGCTCGTCGAAGGCACGGCGGTTGCGCACCCCGGTCAGGCCGTCGACGTAGACCCACTGGCGCAGCAGGTCGGCTTGCGCCTTGAGTGTCAGGTGGGTCTTCACGCGGGCGCGCACGATGGCCGGGTTGATGGGCTTGCTGATGAAGTCCACGGCACCCAGTGCCAGGCCGTGGGTTTCGGCGCTCTCGTCGCTGTGCGCGGTGACGAAGATCACCGGGATGTCGCAGGTGGCCGCGTTGGCCTTGAGGCGGCGGCAGACCTCGTGGCCGTCCATGCCGGGCATCACCACGTCGAGCAGGATGAGGTCGGGCTGCGCGGCCACGGCGGCCTTCAGTGCCTGCTCGCCGCTGGTGGCCATCAGCACCTGGTGGTCGGCATTGAAGGCCTGGTAGATGGCCTGGATGTTGACGGGTTGGTCGTCGACCACCAGCAGGCGGGGGGCGCGCAGGGTCGGCGCCAGGGCCGGCAGGTCGTTCATGATCACGGTTTCGTGTCCTGCAGCAGTTGCTGGCAAAGGGGCTGTGCGCGATCGAAGTCGAGCCCGGCCACGGCGTCTTCCAGTTCGGCGAGCCGCCCGTCCAGCGCGGCGGCGGCCTGCACGCGCAGGCGCCCGACCAGCTCGGTGGCACGCATGTCGGACTGCGCCAGCAATGTGGACAGCTCGGACAGCTGCCCGTGCAGCACGCCAGGGTCGGCGCGAGGGGCGCCGGCCGGCGCCGGTGCCGTGTCCTCGGCCTGCAGCGCGATCACCAGTGCGGCCAGCGCCGGCCGAGCTGTGCCGAGGACGGCGAAGACCTCGCTGCAGGCCTCACTGCAGGCCTCACTACAGGCCTTTGGACCGGCTTCTGGACAGGCCGGCGCCGGCTCGGCGGCCGGCGGCGCAGCGGCCAGGCACCGCTCGGCCTTTGCGGCAGCCGCGGCCAGCGCGCTGATGCCCAGCGTGGCCGCCAGGCCCTTGGCCGTGTGCAGCAGCCGCGCCGCCGCGTCCAGGCTGCCCGTCTCGAGATGGGCCTGCAGGCGGGCTTGCAGCGTCTCGAACTCGTCGTTCAGCACGGTGCGCAGCATGCGCTCGTAGACGGGGCGCTTGTTGCCCAGACGCTGCAGCGCCGGCGCCAGGTCCACGCCGGCCGCCGCGGCGGCGTCGCACAGCGCGGGTGGCAGCAACGCACCGGCCGCCGCCTCGGCTGCTGCCTCGGCCCCGGTTGCCGCCGCGGCACGGTCGGGCGCCTGCGGCTTGCGCTGGGACAGGCGCGTCAGCACGGCCACCAGGCGGTCGAGGTCGAAGGGCTTGCCCACGTGGTCGTTCATGCCCGCGGCCAGGCAGGCCTCGCGGTCGCTGGCCATGGCGTTGGCGGTCATCGCGACGATGGGCAGGTCGGCGCGGCCGAGGTCCTGCCGGATGCGCGCCGTGGCCGTGAAGCCGTCCATCACCGGCATCTGCAGGTCCATCAACACGACGTCGAAGGGCGGGTCGGCCGCGGCTACGGCCTCCACGCCTTCCTGGCCGTTGTGGGCCACCTGCACCGTGGCGCCCTCGTCCTCCAGCAGCTCACGCGCCACCTGCTGGTTGTTGAGGTTGTCCTCGGTCAGCAGCAGGCGCAGGCCGCGCAGGCGTTGCAGGCCACCACCGGCGGCCCCGGGCGTCGGGTTCGACAGCGGCGGCAGATCGCGCTGCCGCCGTGCATCGACCACCGCGTCGAACAGCATCGACGCCGTCAACGGCTTGACGAGAAAGCCGTCGAGCTGGGCCCGGTCTTGCTCCGTGCGCTGCTCGAACCGCTCGCGGCCGTGGGCGGTGACCATCACCACCATCGGCGCGTCCTGCAGCAACCCGTCCTGGCGGATGCGGCTGGTGGTCTCCCAGCCGTCCAGGCCGGGCATCTGCCAGTCCATGAAAACGATGTCGTAGCGCTCGCCGCGGGCGCGGCAAGCGGCCAGCTGCGCCAGTGCCTGCTCGCCGCTGGCGGCCATGTCGGCCTGCCAGCCCAGGCTCTCGGTCATGTGCTGCAGCAGTTCGCGGGCGGTCGGGTTGTCGTCGACGACGAGCGCGCGCAGCGATGACGGGGGCTCGGCGTCGATGACCTCGGCATCGGGCGCGAGCGGCAGCGTCAGCGTGAAGTGGAAGGTGCTGCCTTGGCCGACGGCGCTTTGCAGCCGCAGTTCACCGCCCATCAGCGCTACCAGCCGCTGGCTGATGGCCACGCCCAGGCCGGTGCCGCCGTAGCGCCGCGTGGTGCTGGCCTCGGCCTGCGTGAAGCCGCTGAAGATGCGCTCCTGGTTCTCGGGCGCGATGCCGATGCCGGTGTCGCGCACGGCCACCCGCAACGTTACCGCGTCGGGCTGCCGCTGCAGCACCCGCACCGAGACCACGACCTCGCCCTGGGCCGTGAACTTGATGGCGTTGCCGCTCAGGTTGATCAGCACCTGCTGCAACCGCATCGCGTCGCCGATCAGCGAGCGCGGCAGTTCGGGGTCGATGTCGAACAGCACCTCCACCGGCTTGGCGCCGACGTTGGCCGAGAGGATGACCCCGAGGTCGCGCATCAGCTGATCGATGCGCAAGGGGTGCGGATCCAGCGTCATCTTGCCGGCCTCGACCTTGGAGAAGTCGAGGATGTCGTTCAGCAGGCCCATCAGCGAGCGCGCCGCGCCCTCGGTCTTGGCCGCGTAGTCGGCCTGGCGCGGCGAGAGATCGGTGCGGCGCAGCAGCGTCATCATGCCCAGGATGGCGTTCATGGGCGTGCGGATCTCGTGGCTCATGTTGGCCAGGAACTGGCTCTTGGCCAGCGAGGCCTTCTCGGCCGCATCGGTAGCGCTTACGAGATCGCTGATGTCGACGCGGAAGCCGACGATGTGGCCGTCGGGCAGCTTGCGCTCGACGATGCGCAGCGTGCGCCCGGTGTCGAGCCGCTGCAACAGGTTGCTGTTGCCCGAAAGGTGCGCGGCCACGCGCTCGCGCACCCATTCGTCGACGCGACCGACCGCCTCGAGGTACTGGCCGGCCTCGGCGCCCGGGCGGATGATCGACTCGAAGGTGGCGCCGGGCACCATCAGGTGCGCCATGCTGGAGTAGACCTCCCGGTACTTGTCGTTGCAGAAGACGAGGCGATCGTCGGGGTCGAAGACGACGAAGGCTTCGTCGATGGCGTCGATGGCGCCGCGCAGCAGCCCTTCGCTGCGCTGCACCGCGGCCTCGGCCTGCCGACGCGCGCTGACGTCGGTGTAGGTGGTGACGAAGCCGCCGCCGGGCATGGGCGCGCCGCGCACCTCGAGCGCCGTGCCATCGGGGCGCACGCGTTCGAACTGATGCGGCTGCGTGTGCTGGCGCCCGCGCGCGACAACGGCCTGCACGGTGGCTTCGACGGCGGCGGCGTCGCTGCACTCGCCGTACTCGCCGCGCTGCGCGTTGAAGCGGATGATTTCCTCGAAGTGCACCACCGGCCTTTCCAGCAGGGCATCCGGGATGTCGAGCAGGCGCCTGAATTCCCGGTTGGCCGTCACCAGGCGCAGGTCGCCGCTGAACACGCTCAGCCCGCAGGGCAGGTTCTCGAGCACGCTGGTGAGGAGCTCGGTCTTGGCGCTCAGTTCGGCTTCCAGCGCACGTCGCTGCGTGATGTCCTGGAAGGCGCCCAGCAGCCTGACCGCGCGGCCGTCGACGAACTCGGCCTCGCCCATTGCGCGCACCCAGATCGGGCGGCCCCTGGCGGTGACCAGTGCCAGTTCCAGGTCCCAACGCTGGCCTGTGGCGATGCCCTGCTCGACGGCCTGCTGTATCAGCGGCCGCGCCTGCGGCGTGTAGTAGTCCAGGGCCTCATGCAAGCTCGGCCCGTGGCCGGGTTCGAGGTCGTGGATGCGGCAGGTCTCGTCGGTCCAGGTCAGGGTCTGCGTGACCAGGTCGAGTTCCCAGCCGCCGACGCCGCCGATGCGCCCGGTCTGGCTCAGCAGCGCCTGGCTGGCGTGCAGCGCCGCCTCAGCCTGCTTGCGCAGCGTGACGTCCATGCGCGTGCCGGCCATCCAGCGCGGGCGGCCGTCGGCCGCGCGGCTGACGAGCTGGCCGCGATCCATCACCCACACCCAGTGGCCGTCGCGGTGGCGCACGCGGCTCTCGCTCTCGTAGGTCGGCGTCAGGCCGTGGAAGTGTCGCTCGAGGGCGATCGCCGCATGGCGCTGGTCTTCGGGATGGGTGAGCTCGGTCGACGTCTGGATGGAGGTCTGGCCGAGCTCGGCCAGCGTCTGGCCGATGATCTGCGCCCAGCGTTCGTTGAACACGGTCGCGCCGGTCTCGACATTCCACTCCCAGGTGCCTGCTCGCGTGCCTTCGATGATGTTCTGCAGGCTCTGCCGCTCGCGTGTCACGCTGCGTTCGGCGGTCTTGCGGTCGGTGATGTCGGACTCGATGGCCATGAAGCCGGTGTGCTGGCCCTGGTCGTCGTGCAGCGGCTGGATGTCGATGTCCAGCCAGTAGCGGCGGCCGTCGCGGCCGCGGTTGAGGATCTCGCCGCGATAGCCGCCGCCGCTGTTCAGGGCCTCGCGGATGGCCACCACGGTGGCGGCTTGCGTGGCATCGCACTGCAACACGGCGCCCGGCGAGCGGCCCAGCACCTCGGCGGCGCTCCAGCCCGTGATGCGCTCGAAACCCTCGTTGACCCAGGTGATGCGGCGCTTGGTGTCCGTGATGATCACGGCGTTGCTGGTGCGCCGCGCCACCAGCGCCAGGCGCCGGAGGTCGGTCGTCATCGCGTGGGCCAGCTGCTCGGCGCGGCTGCGGCCGGTGATCTGCTGGCGCAGCAGCGCGGCCAGCAGGGCCGTGGCCAGCAGGCCGCCCAGGCCCAGCATCCAGGCGCCGGAGTTCGTGTACAGGGCCTCGAACGCGGGTGTGCTGCGCACCCGCATCGTGAATATCCGCCCCGGCACGTCCACCAGGTGCACGACGTCGAAGCGGGCCGGCCCGGCATGCGGCGATGCCTGCGCGCCCAGTGCCGCGTCCGAGTCGAACAGCCGCGGCCCATCGGCCACGCCGCTGGCGGTGTCGAAGAGTTCCACCCGCGCGTGGCCGTGCACGACGTCGGTCAGGCCGGCGAGCAGTTCGGAGATGACGATCGGGGCGTACAGCAACCCACGCAGCACGGGCTGCCGTGCGGTCCGCGCCGGGTCGGCGTGGGCAGGCTCGAAGACGGGCACGAACAGCAGCACGCCCGGGCTGCTCTTGCTGTCCTGCACGAGCGTGATCAGGCCGGTGGTCGTGGCCTCGCCGGTTTCCATGGCGAGCAGCGCGCCGTCGCGGCGTACGCGTTCCGACCCGATGTCCAGCCCGGTGGCACCGGCGTTGTTCGCGGCCGGCTCGATGAGCTTGATGACGAACAGGTCGCGCTCGTCGCGCATCGCCAGCTGGCGCACGGCGAAGTCGGGGGCGCCGTCGGCGCGCTCCGCGGCGATGAAGGCCGGCAGGTCGGTGCGTGCCACGCGCTCGATGAAGCCGAAACCGCGTACGCCCGGGAACTCCGTCGCCATGTTGCGCGTGGCGACGTAGCGGTGGAAGTTTTCGCGCGTGACGTTGGGGTGCGTGGCATAGACGCCGTGGGCGCCGTTGAGGCCGTAGACCGGGCGCTTGAAGCGGTCGCTGATGTCCTCGGCGCCACGACGCACGATGCGCGCGAACTCGGCTTCGGCCTCGGCCGTCGTGCGGCCGTGCAGCCACCAGGCGCCCGCGGCGGAGCCCAGCGCACCGACCAGCAGCACCAGTGCCGGCAGCAGCCGGTGCAGGGCGCGACTCATGGCGCGCGCCAGGGGCTGTGGCAGTGCGACGGGGGGCAGGGCAGCGGATTCATGGTTTCGGCCTAGGCAACAGGGGCGGCAAAGGTCGGCAGGACCCCGATGTGCGGCCCTGGGGGCGGCCCGAAGGAGACACCGTCTCGCCCAGGTTATCGGCGGCGCGGCCGCGGTCTTGACGCCGCGGCGTGCCCCGGCGACGCGGCCGGCGTGACATCGGGCGACACCCCGGCCACCTCCGGCGCGCCGGGCTCGGTGGCCGCCGCGGCGACGAAGGCCTGCGTCGCGTCGGCGGCCGCTGCCGCGACCTCGGCAGGCGTGGCGGCTTCGTCCTTGATGACACGCGTGTAGGGCGCCAGGATCTGCACCATCTGGCCGTAGACCTTGGGGTTGGCGGCGACGATCTCGCGCTGGTACAGGTAGTCGCTCTCGCCGGTGAAGTTGCCCACCAGGCCGCCGGCCTCGGTGATCATCAGCGCCCCGGCGGCGGCGTCCCAGGGGCTGAGGCCGGTCTCGAAGAAGCCGTCGTAGTAGCCGGCGGCCACGTAGCACAGGTCCAGCGCGGCGGCGCCTGGGCGGCGCAGGCCGGCGCAGCTCTGCATCACCTCTTCGAACATCTTCACGTAGCGCTTGAAGTTGTCGCCCTTGCGGAACGGGAAGCCGGTGCCGATGAGCGCGTCGCTGATGCGCGTGCGCTTGCTGACGCGCAGGCGGCGGTCGTTGAGGAAGGCGCCGCGGCCCTTGCTGGCGTAGAACAGATCGTTGCGCGTGGGGTCGTAGACCACGGCCTGCTGCACCTGGCCGCGGAAGGCCAGTGCGATCGACACCGCGTAGACCGGGAAGCCGTGCAGGAAGTTGGTGGTGCCGTCCAGCGGATCGATGATCCAGACGTAGTCGCTGTGGCGGGCGCCGTGCGCGCGGCCCGACTCTTCGGCCAGGATGCCGTGGCCGGGGTAGGCCTCGAGCAGCGTGTTGATGATGGCCTCTTCGGCCGCGCGGTCGACCTCGGAGACGTAGTCGTTGGGGCCCTTGCTGCCGACCTTCAGCACCTCGAGGTCGAGCGCGGCGCGGTTGATGATGGAGCCTGCTGTGCGTGCCGCCTTGATGGCGGTGTTCAGCATCGGGTGAAGCGCTTGCGACATGGGGGCAACCTGCGAAGGGCGGTGAGGGCGTGAAGGGGCGGCAGAGGCGATAAAGAGCGGCACGCACGGCGACAATCGAAGCGCCCATGCATGAGCCCCCGAGTTTACCCGCGACATCGTCTCCCTCCGCCCCTGCCGAGCACGCCGGGCGGTCGGACGGCACGCGTTTCGTGCTCGTGGGCACGAGCCACGCCGGCAACCTGGGCGCTGCCGCGCGCGCGATGAAGGTCATGGGTTTTGCCGACCTGGTGCTGGTGCGGCCGCGCTTTGCCGACCTGCCGGGCCACGACGAGGCGCTGGCGATGGCCAGCGGCGCGACCGACGTGCTGGCCGGTGCGCGTGTCGTCGACACGCTGGCCGAGGCGCTGCAAGGCATCAGCTGGGCCTGCGCCACGGCCATGACGCCACGCGACTTCGGCCCCGCGACCTTCGCGCCGCGTGAGCACTTCGTGTCGCTGGCCGCCGGCGTGCACCGCGTGGCCTTTGTCTTCGGCCCCGAGCGCACCGGCCTGAGCAACGACGACGTCTACCGCTGCCATGCCTGCCTGTCGATTCCGGCCCATCCCGACTACGGCTCGCTGAACCTGGCGCAGGCCGTGCAGCTCATCGCCTACGACTGGCGCCAGGCGCTGGGCGGCTACGCCGTGCAGCCGCGCACGGCGGCGCCGACGCTGGCCGACGGCCCGGCCATCGAAGGCGTGCTGCAGCACTGGCAGCAGGTGCTGCAGGACATCGACTTCCTCGACCCCGCGGCGCCCAAGAAGCTGATGCCGCGCCTGCACCAGCTGCTCAACCGCGCCGAGCTGACGATGGACGAGGTGCACATCCTGCGCGGCATCGCACGCGCGGTGGCGCGGCACAAGGGCTGATCCGCGACGCCTGCAGGGCGGCACGGGCGCCGCTACACTGAAATCATGTTCTCCCGCCTGCACGAAGACATCGCCTGCATCCTCGAACGCGACCCCGCGGCGCGTTCGCCCTGGGAGGTGCTGACCTGCTACCCCGGCCTGCATGCGCTGGTGCTGCACCGCCGCGCCCACTGGTTCTGGCAGCGCGGCTGGCGCTGGCTGGCGCGTTTCACCTCGCACCTGGGGCGCTTTCTCACCGGCATCGAGATCCACCCCGGCGCCACCATCGGCCGGCGCGTCTTCATCGACCATGGCATGGGCGTGGTCATCGGCGAGACGGCCGAGATCGGCGACGAGTGCACCATCTACCAGGGCGTGACGCTGGGCGGCACCTCGCTCGCCAAGGGCGCCAAGCGCCACCCGACGCTGGGCAAGGGTGTCATCGTCGGCGCCAACTCGCAGGTGCTGGGCGGCTTCACGGTGGGCGACGGCGCACGCATCGGCAGCAGCGCGGTGGTCGTCAAGCCGGTGCCGCCGGGCGCAACCGCGGTGGGCAACCCGGCGCGCGTGCTGCAGCGTGAGGTCGAGGCCGCGCGCGAGGCGGCGGCGGCGAAGATGGGTTTTTCGGCCTACGGCGTGACGCAGGGCGACGACCCCGTGTCGCAGGCCATGAAGGGCCTCATAGACAACGCCTCGGGGCACGAACACCAGATCGCGCTGCTGTGGACGGCCATCGAAAAGCTCTCGGCGCGGGCCCGTGAGCTGCCGCTGGACAGCTGCGTGCCGCAGGACGCACACACCACCGAGCGCTTCGACGCCGAGCGGCTGAACCGCCTCGTCAAGTGACCAGTGCCCAGGCGTCGGCGTCGGCCACCGCCGACAGCGGCGCGTGCGCGCTCAATCGGTCGGCTGCACGCGCAGCGCCGACTTCGGCCGGAAGGCCTTGCACAAGGCGGCGTCGGTCTCGATGTAGGGCCCGCCGATGAGATCGACGCAGTAGGGCACGGCGGCGAAGATGCCGTGCACCGGCGGGCTGCGCTCGGGCAGGCCCTGCAACGTCTCGGCGATGGCCTTGGGCTGGCCGGGCAGGTTGATGATCAGCGCCTGGCCGCGAATCACGGCCACCTGGCGCGACAGGATCGCGGTGGCCACGAAGGCCAGGCTGATCTGCCGCATCTGCTCACCGAACCCCGGCATCACCTTGTCGGCCACGGCCAGCGTGGCTTCGGGCGTGACGTCGCGCGGCGCCGGGCCGGTGCCGCCGGTGGTCAGCACGAGGTCGCAGCCGACGATGTCGACGAGTTCGCGCAACGTGGCGCTGATGCCGTCCGGCTCGTCGGGGATCAACCGGGTATGCCAGTCGACGGGGTTCTTCAGCGCGCGGCCCAGCCAGTCCTGCAGCGCCGGTATGCCCTGGTCCTGGTAGACGCCGGACGACGCCCTGTCGCTGATCGAGACGACGCCGATGCGCACGGGATCGAAGTGGCTCATAGGGGGTCAAAGTGTTCGTTTGATGAACTGGAACAGTTCGCGAAAACTCCTGGGCTGCCGGTCCTCGGGCACCTGGCCCGCGGCATCGCGGCGTGCCGCGCGCACCAGGCTGCGCAGCTGCTGGGTGTCGGTGTCGGGGTGCGCGTTGAGCCAGCGCGTCATCGCGTCGTCGTCGGCAATGAGCTCGGCACGCCAGCGCTCGGCCTCGTGCAGCGCCAGCGCGCTCTGCGCCGTGCCCAGGGTGGCGGCGGCCACGGCCTCGCGCAGCGCGTCGCCGTCGGCGTTGTGCATCAGTTTGCCGACGTACTGCATCTGGCGCCGCCGGCCCTCGTGGGTCTTGGTGCGACGGTAGAGCTCGATGGCGTCGCGCAGCGGCTCGGGCATCTCGATGGCCGCCAGCGCGGCGGCCGACAGGTCGGCCAGCGCCACCCCCAGCGCCTGCAGCTCGTGCGACTGCTGCTTGAGCCGGGTCTTGCTCGGCCGCTCGTCGGCCTCCTGTTCATCGTCGTCACCGTAGTGAACGTCGATGCCGCGGTGCGGTGCGGCGCGTCGGGCCATGGGTCGGTAAGGGGGCTGCCGTTGGGGGTGGTCGGTATCATAAGTGCGCACCTCCCGACCCTCACAGAGATCGCCACACCCGATGACATCCGACCGCGCCGCACCCGGCTTCGCCTACCGCCGTGACCAGTTCCAGCAGATCGTCGAGGACACGCTGGCCCTGGCGCGGCGGCTCGGCGCCAGCGACGCCGGCGCCGAGGTCTCCGAAGGCGTGGGCCTGAGCGTCTCGGTGCGCAAGGGCGAGCTCGAGAACGTCGAGCGCAACCGCGACAAGTCGTTGGGCGTCAGCGTCTACCTGGGGCAGCGCCGCGGCAACGCCAGCACCTCCGACTTCTCCGCCGAGGCGCTGCGCCGCACGGTGCAGGCGGCCTACGACATCGCGCGTTTCACCGCCGAAGACCCGGCCGCCGGCCTGCCCGATGTCGACGACCTGGCCACCATGGCCGAGGCCGCGCTCGACCTCGACCTCTTCCATCCCTGGGCCATCGATGCCGCCGCCGCGGCCGAGCTGGCGCGGCGCTGCGAGGACGCGGCGCTGTCCACGCACAAGCTGATCACCAACTCCGAAGGCGCCGGCGTGTCGGCGCAGCAGGCGCACTTCTGGGCCGGCAACACGCGCGGTTTCCGCGGCGGCTATGCGAGCTCGCGCCATTACCTGTCGGTGTCGCCCATCGCCGGCAAGGGCCGCGACATGCAGCGCGACGGCTGGTACACCAGCATGCGCGACGCCGCCGACCTGGCCGCGCCCGAGGTCGTGGGCCGCTACGCCGCCGAGCGCACGCTGGCGCGCCTGAAGTCGCGCAACGTCGCCACCGCCACGGTGCCGGTGCTGTTCGAGAGCACGGTGGCCGCGGGGCTGCTGGGCGCCTACGTGCAGGCGACCTCGGGCGGGGCGCTGTACCGCAAGACCAGCTTTCTCGAGGGCAGCCTGGGCAAGCGTGTGCTGGCCAAGCACATCGACATCGACGAAGACCCGCACCTGCGCAAAGGCAAGGGCAGCGCGCCCTTCGACGACGAGGGCGTGCGCACGCGGGCGCGCCAGGTCGTCAGGGGCGGCGTCGTGCAGGGCTACTTCCTGTCGAGCTACTCGGCGCGCAAGCTGGGCGTGAAGACCACCGGCCACGCCGGCGGCTCGCAGAACCTGGCCATGACCAGCCGCCTGACGCGGCCGGGCGACGACCTCGACGCCATGCTGCGCAAGCTGGGCCGCGGCCTGTTCCTCACCGAGCTGATGGGGCAGGGCGTCAACTACGTCACCGGCGACTACTCGCGCGGTGCGGCCGGTTTCTGGGTCGAGGGTGGGCGCATCGTGCACCCGGTGCACGAGGTGACCATCGCCGGCAACCTGCGCGACATGTTCAGGCACATCGAGGCCATCGGCGCCGATGTCTACAACTCGGGCAGCAAGTCGGTGGGTTCGGTGCTCGTCAGCCGCATGAAGCTGGCCGGCTCCTGAGTGCCCGGCGGCCGGGCGGGCCATGAAGATCGCCGTCATCACCGACCTGCATGCCAACCGCGAGGCGTTGCAGGCCGTGCTGGACCATGCCCAGGCCCGGGGCGCCGATCGCCACGCCTTCGTCGGCGACTTCGTGGGCTACGGCGCCGACCCGGCGTGGGTGGTCGACAAGGTGCGGGAGCTGGTGCGTGGCGGCGCCTGGGCGGTGCTGGGCAACCACGATGCCGCGCTGGAATTGGGGCCGGCGCCGGGCATGCGCCCGCAGGCGCGGCGCGTCGTCGAGTGGACGGCCGCGCAGCTCAACCGGGCGCAGCGCGACTTCCTGGCGCAGCTGCCGCTGACGCAGGAACATGGCGAGATGCTCTTCGTGCACGCCAATGCCAGCGAGCCGGCCGCCTGGGGCTACGTGCACGACCGCGCCGCGGCATCACGCAGCATGCTGGCCACGGCGCAGCGCATCACCTTCTGCGGCCACATGCACCAGCCGCGGCTCTATCACCTCTCTGCGCTGGGCAAGACGGGCGACTTCGCGCCGGTGCCCGGGGTGGCGATCCCGCTGCTGGGGTCACGCCGCTGGCTGGTGATCCCGGGCGCCTCGGGCCAGCCACGCGACGGCGACCCGGCAGCGGCCTACGCGCTCTACGACGACACGCGCGGCGAGCTGACCTACTGGCGCGTGCCCTACGACACCGAACGCGCGGCGGCCAAGGTGCGTGCCGCCGACCTGCCGCCGGCGCTGGCGCGCCGCCTGCTCGATGGACGCTGAACCTGCACCTGTCGCGGCACCCGGGCCGGCGACCCCGGCGCCCGCCGACCTGGTGGCGGGCGACGTCGTCGAGGGCTGGCGGCTGCAGGAGCGCCTGCACACCAGCGGCATGGCGCAGCTGTGGGGCGTGCTGCCCGCGGTCGGCACCGGCCGCGCGCCGCTGCCGCCCGGTTGCGAGGGCCTGCCACTGGTCATGAAGGTGCCGCGCCTGCGTGCGCGCGACGACCCGGCATCCATCGTCGGCTTCGAGGTCGAGCAGATGGTGCTGCCGGCGCTGCGCGGGCCACACGTGCCGCGTTTCGTGGCCCGTGGCGACCTCGACCGCCAGCCCTACATCGTGATGGAGCGCATCCCCGGCGACAGCCTCAAGCCGCGCCTGGCGCAGGTGCCGCTGCCGCTGCACGAAGTCGTCGATGTCGGCGCGCGCGTGGCCACGGCGCTGCACGACCTGCACCGCCAGCATGTCGTGCACCTCGACGTCAAGCCCAGCAGCGTGATGCAGCGCGCCGACGGCACGGTGGTGCTGATCGACTTCGGGCTGTCGCACCACGACCACCTGCCCGATCTGCTCGACGAGGTCTTCCCGTGGCCCATGGGCACCGGGCCCTACATGTCGCCCGAGCAGGTGCAGGGCGTGCGCGACGACCCGCGCAGCGACCTCTTCGCGCTGGGCGTGATGCTCTACCACTTCATCACCGGGCAGCGGCCCTTCGGCGCGCCCGAAACGGTGCGCGGGCTGCGCCGCCGGCTCGTGCTCGGGCCGGTGCCGCCGCGCGCGCTGCGCGCCGAGTGTCCGCCGTGGCTGCAGGAGATCCTGCTGCGCTGCCTCGAGCCCTCGCCCGATCGCCGCTGGCAGAGTGGCGCCCAACTCGCGTCGGCGCTGCGCAATCCGTCCGACGTGGTGCTGACCGAGCGGGCCGTGCGCATGCACCACGGCCCGCTGCTGGGCCGCGCGCGCACCTGGCTGGGCATGCTGATGCCCCGCTCGGCGCAGAGCCCCGGCGCGGCGCGGCGCGTGCTGCCCTGCCCGACCGTGATGGCGGCCGTGGACATCGGCCGCGGCGAGCCCGCGCTGCTGGCGCAACTGCGCGAATCGGTGCGTCGCACGGTGGCCGCTGAAGTGGGCGCCCGCCTGGTCTGCGTCTGCGTGATGAAGGCGGCACGGGGCGGCGGTGAGGGGGATGCGCATGCCGATCAACGCCACCCGCACCTGCAGCAGTTGCTGGGCCTGCGCCATTGGGCGCGCCCGCTGGCGCAGGCGCTGATGCTCGACGAAGGGCGACTCAGCTGCCACGTGCTGGAGGGTGGCGACGTCGCTGCGGCGCTGATCGACTTCGCGCACCGCAATCAGGTCGACCACATCGTGATGGGCGCGCGCGCGCACTCGGCGCTGCGCCAGTACCTGGGCAGCGTCAGTGCGCAGGTCGTGGCGCAGGCGGCATGCACGGTGACGGTGGTGCGCGCTTGAGTGCGTGTCCTCGCCGCGGTAAGCGGGAAAACCCGGCCGGTCGAAGCTAGGCCGACTTCTAGAATTTCGCGCGGACTATCTAGTCCTCACACTGCATCCAAAGGAGATCTCAATGGAACGTCGTTCCTTCGTTCATGGTGCCGGCCTGGCTGGCGTGCTCGCCGCGGGCGTGGCACCGGCCGTCGTACATGCCCAGACGGCGCTGCGCTGGCGCCTGACCTCGGCCTTCCCGAAGTCCCTCGACACCATCTACGGCGCCTCCGACACCTTCGCGAAGAAGGTCAAGGACATGAGCGGCGGCAAGTTCGAGATCTCGGTGCACGCCGCCGGTGAACTGGTGCCCACACCCGGCCTGGTGGACGCGGTGCAGAACGGCACCGTCGAGATGGGCCATACCGCGCCCTACTACTACTTCGGCAAGAACGATGCCTTCGCGCTGGGCTGCGCCGTTCCCTTCGGCCTCAACAGCCGGCAGATGACGGCCTGGAACTACGATGGCAACGGCCTGAAGCTGATGCGCGAGTTCTACTCGAACTACGGCTTCATCAGCTTCCCCATGGGCAACACAGGGGCCCAGATGGGCGGCTGGTACCGCAAGGAAATCAAGACCGTGGCCGACATGAAGGGCCTGAAGTTCCGTGTCGGCGGTTTTGCCGGCAAGGTCACTTCGCGCCTTGGTGCGGTGTCGCAGAACATCCCCGGCGGCGAGATCTACCAGGCGCTGGAAAAGGGCACCATTGACGCCGCCGAGTGGGTGGGGCCGTATGACGACCTGAAGCTGGGCTTCAACAAGGTGGCACCGATCTACCACTACCCCGGCTGGTGGGAGGGCGGCCCGCAGCTCGACCTGTACGTCAACCAGAAGGCCTACGACGGCCTGAGCGGCGAGTACAAGGCCATCATCGAGAGTGCTGCGGCCTACGCCCACACCGAGATGCAGGCCAAGTACGACGCCCGCAACCCGGGGGCGTTGCGCACGCTGGTGGCCAACAAGACCAAGCTGGTGCCATTCCCGAAGCCGGTGCTCGACGCCGCCTTCAAGGAAGCGATGGCGCTGTACAGCGAAGTCAGCGCGTCCAACCCGGCGTTCAAGAAGATCTACGACGACTACTCGAAGTTCCGCGCCGAGTCCAACCTGTGGTTCCGCTTCACCGAAGCGCGCTTCGACAGCTACATGCAGAGCGTCAAGCTCTGAGCCCGTGCCCGGGGTTGAATCCCCGGTACCGGATGTGAAACGGGCCCCGCAAAACGGGGCCCGCTTTCTTTCATCCTGCGACGTGCGCGGCGGCTACTTCTTGGCAGCGTCCTTCCGCATCGCCTCTTCCAGCGCCTTCATCGGGTCGTTGTCGTCGGTCTGGCCCTCGCCGGGCGCACTGGCGCTGCCATCGGGTGCCGACGCGGCGTCGGCATCCTGCCCCGCGGCTTCCGGCACGGCGTCGGGCAGGCCCATCGTTTCGAGCGCCTTGTCAGCGTCGATCAGTTCGACCTTGGCAATGCCCCCGCTCACGAGCTCGGGGTAGGCCACCACCGCCGCCACCATGCACAGCTGCAGGATGATGAAGGCGATCGAGCCCTTGTAGATCTGCGCCGTCGTCACCGCCGGAATGAGTTCGCCCGTGATGCGGTCCTTGTAGTCCTTGCGCGCCGCCACGCTGCGCAGGTAGAAGAGCGCGAAGCCGAAGGGCGGCGTCAGGAACGAGGTCTGCAGGTTCATCGCCAGGATGACGCCGAACCAGATCAGGTCGATGCCCATCTTGTCGGCCACCGGCGCCAGGATGGGCACGACGATGAACGCGATCTCGAAGAAGTCGATGAAGCAGCCCAGCACGAACACGAGCAGGTTCACCACCAGCAGGAAGCCCATCTGGCCGCCGGGCAGCTTGTCGAAGAGGTGCTCGACCCAGATGTGGCCGTCGGCAGCGTTGAAGGTGAAGCTGAAGACGGTGGAGCCGATGAGGATGAACAGCACGAAGGTCGCCAGCTTGGCCGTGCTGTCCAGCGCCTGGCGCATCAGCGACAGGCTCAGCGAGCGGCGCGAGAAGGCCATGATGAGTGCGCCCACCGCACCCATCGCGCCGCCTTCGGTGGGCGTGGCCACGCCCAGGAAGATGGTGCCCAGCACGAGGAAGATCAGGATCAGCGGCGGGATCAGCACGAAGGTGACCTGCTCGGCCAGCTTGGACAGCAGGCCGAAGCGCAGCACGCGGTTGGCCACCGCCAGCGACAGCCCGAGCAGCGAAGCCACGGTCATCGACAGGATGAAGGTCTCGTCGCCCGGTGCCGGTGTGAGGCGGTCGGTCCAGTGGTTGATGATGTCGCTGTGCACCTGGGACCACGCAAAACCCGCCGCACCGCAGATCAGGAACAGCACACCCAGCGACCGGTGGCCGCTGGCGCCGCTGCTTTCGCGGTAGATGCGCGCCTCGGCCGGCAGCGCCGGCACCCACTTGGGCTTGATGAAGGCCACCGCGAAGATGAACAGCAGGTACACGCCCACCAGCATCAGGCCGGGCAGCATGGCGCCGGCGTACATGTCGCCCACCGAGCGGCCCAGCTGGTCGGCCAGCACGATGAGCACGAGTGAAGGCGGTATCGCCTGGGCCAATGTGCCGCTGGCCGTGATGGTGCCGGTGGCGATGGTGCGGTTGTAGCCGTAGCGCAGCATGATGGGCAGCGAGATCAGGCCCATGCTGATCACCGCCGCGGCGACCACGCCGGTGGTGGCGGCCAGCAGCGCGCCGACCAGGATGACGGCCACCGCGAGGCCGCCGCGCAGCGGGCCGAACACCTGGCCAACGGTCTCGAGCAGATCCTCGGCCATGCCCGAACGTTCGAGCACGATGCCCATCAGCGTGAAGAACGGTATGGCCAGCAGCGTGTCGTTCTGCATGATGCCGAACACACGCAGCGGCAGTGCCTGGAACATGTTGAGCGGGAAC
The DNA here is from genome assembly GCA_013822265.1 of Leptothrix sp. (in: b-proteobacteria). Lineage (GTDB taxonomy): Bacteria > Pseudomonadota > Gammaproteobacteria > Burkholderiales > Burkholderiaceae_C > Rubrivivax. The sequence continues at coordinate 6,562 of PNKD01000046.1, read as the reverse complement.
AGGCCCGCTTCCATGCCGATGAAGCCGAACAGCAGCCCGGTGGCGGCCAGGCCGAAGGCCACCGGGATGCCGGTGAGCAGGAGGATGAAGAGGCCCGCGAACATCAGCGGGACGAAGTTCTGTGCAATGAATGCGGTCATTCAGGACCCCTGGCCGTTGTCGGGCTTCTGGCCGAGCGGCTTGAGCGGCATGCGTTCGAAATTGCCGAGATCGGCCTTGGCGGCCAGTTCTTCGATGAGCAGTTCCTCGGCGCTCTTTTCGTGTTCGACGCTGAACGGCTCGGCGCGCTGGCCGAGCAGGAAGGCCACACGCTTGATGAGTTCGGACACCGACTGCATGGCGAGGATGCCGAAACCCAGCGGTATCAGCAACAGCGCGGGCCAGCGTATCAGGCCGCCGGCGTTCTGGCTCATCTCACCCGACACCCAGGCGCGCTCGAAGACCGGCCATGACAGCTTGATGAGGATCAGGCACAGCGGCAGCGTGAACAGCAGCATGCCGGCGATGTCGATGATGGTGTTGGTGCGCCGGCTCAGCTTGGACGAGATGAAGTCGATGCGCACATGCGCGTTGCGCAGCCACACGTAGCCCGAGCCGAGCATGAAGACCGCGGCAAACAAGTACCACTGGATCTCGAGGAAGGCGTTCGAGCCGATGTCGAAGGCCTTGCGCACGATGGCGTTGCCGGCGCTGATCAGCACCGCGGCCAGCACCAGCCACATCACGAGCTTGCCGATCCACTCGTTGAGGGCATCGATGAGCCGCGAAATCTTCAATAACCAGGCCATTGGCGCGCTTTCGCAGTGCGATGAAACGTCGAATTCTAGACAAGCACGCCGGTGTCGCGGGCGCTGTAAACCCGCTGCGCGGGCCGGTGCTAGCGCAGCGCCTGCGCGGCCATGAACAGGCGGGTCGAGCGCGCGCCGGACCGGCAGAACACCAGCAGTGGCCGCGGCAGCTCTTCGAGCAGGCGCGCGAACGCGGCGATCTGCTCGGGCGATTGCCAACCGCCGTCGACCGGCAGGAAGCGGTACTCGAGTCCGGCCGCGTGGGCGGCGGCCTCGATGTCGGCGCTGGTCGGCTGATCGGGCCCGTGCTCGAAGTCGGGGCGGTTGTTGACCACGCTGCGGAATCCGGCGGCGGCGGCCGCGGCCATGACGTCGGGCGTCAGCTGCGGCGCCACGCAGACGTCGTCGGCGACGGGGCGAATGGGCAGGTGGTGGGTCATCGATCTACTTTGCCAAAGCCTGCTTGACCGCGCTGGAAACCAGGCCCATCTCGGCGCGGCCAACCAGGCGCGCCTTGGCCGCGGCCATCACCTTGCCCATGTCGCCGGGGCCGCTGGCGCCGAGCTCGGCCACGATGGCGCCGACTTCCGCCGCCACTTCGGCGGCCGACAGCCGCTGCGGCAGGTAGGCCTGCAGCACCTGTAGTTCGGCCGCTTCCTTGGCCACCAGGTCGGCACGGCCGCCCTGCTCGAACGCGGTGATCGAGTCCTTGCGCTGCTTGACCAGCTTGTCGACGATGGCCACCACGGCCGCATCGTCAAGCACGATGCGCTCATCGACCTCACGCTGTTTCAGCGCCGCCAGCAGGCCGCGGATGGCCAGCAGGCGGTCGGCGTCCTTGGCGCGCATGGCGGTCTTCATGTCTTCGGTGATGCGGTCTTTCAGGCTCATGGGGGCTCCGTAATGAAAGAAGCCCGCTGCGGCGTCCCGCGCGGGCTTGTTCTCAGCGTGTATGGCTGAAGATCAGTACAGCTTCTTGGGCAGCTGCATGCTGCGCACACGCTTGAAGTGGCGCTTGACGGCCGCGGCCTTCTTGCGCTTGCGCTCCGCGGTCGGCTTTTCGTAGAACTCGCGAGCACGAAGTTCGGTCAGCAGGCCGATCTTCTCGATGGTGCGCTTGAAGCGGCGCAGGGCGACGTCGAACGGCTCGTTCTCTTTGACGCGGATGGTGGTCATGTGGTGGGGGATCCCGAAAGTTGGCGCTCGGTGTCTGCCGGGGGCCTCGACGATGTCTCGAGGGGCCATGTTCCGGAACGGCCCCGAAAGCTCAGGGTGACCCGTCGGCAGATCGACACGCTGGTTTGCCAGCAAAGCCGAGCATTATAGCCCGCAGTCCAGCGGCCGCATCAAGCGCCGTGGCCAGAGGCCGTCAGCCCTGCGTGGGGGTGGCGCCACGCGACCACCGGGACCGGGGGATTGGCATGCACTCACCCTTCAAATGCGCGTATGGGCTCGTCAAACTAGGGGCGAGAATCGGCGCAACGCTTGATATGGCTTCGGCGCACCACCAACATAGCGCACCGGTCGCAGACGGGTGCTGGCAGCGGCCTTCTGGTCGTCGCGCGCGCATTGCGACTTGAGCACCATGCCTGACCAGCCCACGCAAGACCCATCGGTGCCCCCGGCTCTGCAGCCGGTGCTGGGCTCGCTGTTGCTGCAGGTGCTGCGCCGGCACGGCGAATGGCTGGCCGTCAAGGACCTGAGCAGCGGCCGCTACGTCCTGGCCAGCGAAGCCTTGTCCGAGTTCCTGCAGCGTGCGCCGGGCTCGGTACTGGCGTACACCGACGCCGAGCTTTTCGAGCCCCCGGTGGCCACCGTACTGCGCGCCGCAGAACAGACCGCCATCGCGCAGGGCGAGCCCCTGAGCAGCGAGCATCGATTCGAGCAAGGGGGCCGCCGGCGCGAGTTCTCGGTGCTGCGCTGGGCCACGCCGGCCGACGCCGAAGGCGCTCGCTGGCTGTGCAGCGTCTGGCGCGACCTCGGCCCCGAGCGGCAACGCGAGGCCCAACTGCGCCTGGCGCTCGAGCAGATCGAGCAGCAGCAGCAGGCCAATGAACTGCTGCGCCGCGAACTCGCCGACCAGGCGCTGCGCGACCCCGCCTCGGGGCTGTACCGCCGTGCCCACTTCGAGGACCAGTTGCGGCGCGAGGTCGACCTCTCGACGCGCGAGCACCGCGAGTTCGCCATTGTCTTCATCGAGATCGACCCGCTGGCGGCCAAGGTGCTGGCACTGGGCTCGCAGGGCGAGCAGCTCGTGCACGAAGCCGTGGGGCGGCTGCTGCGCGGCGGCACGCGGGCCATGGACGCGTCCTGCCGCTACGACGACCAGCGCTTCGCGGTTCTGCTGTCGGGCGTCGGGCTGGCCACGGCGCACGCACGCATGGAAGGCCTGCGCCGCAGTTGCGCGACGCAGATCGTCGTGCACGAAGGACGGGAGCTTGGCTTCACGGTGGCCATGGGCGTGGCCAGCTTCCCGCACACCGCGCAGACGCAGGACGAACTGATTGCTGCATGCGATAGCGCGCTGGCCGAGGCGCGACGTCGCGGCGGCAACCACGTCACCTTGGCTGCGATCAGGTTCGACGCCGCCTGAGTGGCGCCGCCGGCCGCGTCAGCCGCTCAGGCCACGGTGCAGCATGCTGCCGGCCAGCGCCAGCAACAGCACCGCGAACAGCCGCTTGAGTGCCAGCACGTCGATGCGCTGCGCCGTGCGCGCGCCCCACGGCGCCAGCGCCATGCTGGCCAGCGCCACGATCACCAGCCCGGGCAGGTAGAGGTAGCCCAGGCTGCCCGGCAATGCTGGCGGCAGCGACCAGCCGCTGACCACGTAGCCTGCCGTGCTGGCCAGCGCGATCGGGAAGCCGAGCGCGGCGCTGGTGCCCACGGCATGGCGCGGCGGCACGTTGCACCAGGTCATGAAGGGCACCGAGAGGAAGGCGCCGCCCGCGCCCAGCAGCGCCGACGCGAAACCTACGCCCGCACCGACGCCGGCCTGGCCCCAGGGCCCGGGCAATGCGCGGCCGGGTCGCGGCTTCTTGTCGAACATCATCTGCACGGCCGAGTAGCCGATGAAGGCCGCGAAGAGCAATGCCAGCCCCTGGCCCTCGAGGATGGCGAATGCACCCGCACCGGCCAGCAGGCCGCCGGCCACGATGCCTGGCGCCATCGCGCGTGCGATCGGCCACCGTACCGCGCCCAGGCGGTGATGCGCGTGCACGCTCGACATCGAGGTAAAGAGGATGCTGGCCATCGACGTGGCGATCGCCATCTTGACGGCCATGCCGTTGTCGACGCCGCGCTGCGTGAAGATCAGCGTCATCACCGGCACCATCATCATGCCGCCGCCTATGCCCAGCAGGCCGGCGAGAAAACCGACCACCGCACCCAGGGCCAGCAGTTCGGCGACCAGGATCCAGCCGATGTCCACCGTCAGGCCAGCAGCGCCAGCACGGCCTGCCATTCGGCCGCCGTCACCGGGGTGATGGACAGCCGATTGCCGCGCCTGAGCAGCAGCATGCCGGCCAGGGCCGGCGCGGCCTTCATCTCGGCCAGCGGCAGCAATCGTGTCTTGCGCACCAGCGTGACGTCGATCTCGAGCCAGCGCGGTGCCTCGGGCGGCGACTTGGCGTCGAAGTAGGGGCTGCGCGGGTCGAACTGCGTCGTGTCGGGCCGTGGGCGGCCGCTGATGCGGGCCAGGCCGGCGACACCCGGCAACGGGCAGGACGAGTGATAGAAGAGCACGCCGTCGCCGACGGCCATCGCGTCGCGCATGCAGTTGCGCGCCTGGTAGTTGCGCACACCGGTCCAGGGCAGTGTCTGCTGCGGCGCCTGCGCCAGGTGGTCTATCGAAGCCTCGTCGGGCTCGCTCTTCATCAGCCAGTAGCCGGGCATCAACCTGTCTCGGGGAATGAAGAGGACGTCAAAGGTGTCCGCCGCCTGCGGTGAACCCAGTGCCTGAACCTAAGGGGAAGTTCAGGTGGGCGAGGTCAGCCAAGCATTGGGTTCATCTGACGCGAGACGATCACGCCTGCAAGGCGATGTTCCAAGCCCTTGGTCATAGACCATCGGCTCAAGGACATATATGGCTCACACGCAGACGACGGACGAGGCCATTCTAGACCTCGCACTCCGCGCCGCGCGTGCGGCGGACATCACAGCAACTGGCCGCCTTCGGCGAGTGCGGCGTCGACGCGGTGCAGCAGCGCGTCGAGCGTCGCGGCACCCTCGGCGGTGGCGTCGTGCGGCAGCGCCGCGCTGGCGGGCGCCGGCACTGCACTGCTGGCGCGTTCGGCCAGCTGGTAGGCCAGGTTCAGCGCCGCCAGCACCGCGATGCGCTCGCGCGCACGCACCTTGCCGGAATCGCGGATGGTGGTCATCTCCTTGTCGACGCTGGCCACGGCGGCCGCGAGCAAGGTCTCGCCGCCGGCCGGGCAGCCGAGCATGTAGACCTGCCCGAGGATGGAGACTTCGACCTGCTTCATGCCTTCTCTCCGGGGCCGCTGCGTGCCGCGCCCGTGGCCGCGGCATCGCCGGGCAGACGTTCGAGCAAAGCGTCGATGCGGGCGCGTGCGGCGGCCAGCCGCGACCTCAGGCTGTCGCGCTCGGCGGTCACGGCCACGAGCTGCTGCTCGATCAGCGCGCTGCTGCGCTTGAGCTCCTGATGCCGCAGCACCAGGCGGTCCACGCGTTCGGCAAGGTCGTCCAGCTTGGCCATGTCACCCCTCATCACCGGCGGCGATTGTAGGAGCGCCCAGGCGCCGCCCGTGGTCGCAGCATGCGCGCACGGCGCAGCTTGCACAACGCGGCGAACGTGCGGTGCACACGTAGCGGCCATGCAGGATGAGCCAGTGGTGGGCGTCGGCGAGGTACTTCGCCGGCACGCGCTGCAGCAGCTTGGCCTCCACCGCTTGCGGCGTACGGCCAGTCGCCAGCCCGGTGCGGTTGCTGACCCGAAAGACGTGCGTGTCGAGGGCCATCGTCGGCTCGCCGAAGGCCACGTTCAGCACCACGTTGGCGGTCTTGCGGCCGACGCCGGGCAGGGCTTCGAGCGCCGCGCGCGAGTGCGGCACCTCGCCGCCGTGCTGCTCGACCAGGATGCGGCTGGCGGCCACCAGGTTCTTCGCCTTGTTGCGGTACAGCCCGATGGTGCGCACGAGTTCGGTGACGCGCTCGACGCCCAGGTCGACCATCTGCTGCGGCGTCGGCGCCAGGGCGAACAGCCGCTTCGTGGCCTTGTTGACGCCGACGTCGGTGGCCTGTGCCGAGAGCAGCACCGCTGCCAGCAGTTCGAAGACGCTGGTGTACTGCAATTCCGTCTGCGGCCGCGGGTTGGCGGCGGCCAGCGTGGCGAAGAAGGTCTCGATGGCCTCAGGCTTCATCGGGCGCAGCCTCGGGTTTGATCTCGGCGTCGGCCGGCGCCTGCCGGGCCGCGGCGCGTTGCACGGCCGCATCGATGACGGCGCGCTTGGCCGCCAGTGCCGCCGGGTCGGTGAGACGGCTGTGCGAGGCCAGATCGGCCAGCTTGTCGCGCGCCTTGGCGGCCAGGCGTTCGTCGTTCTCGCGCCGCTCGCGCTCGAGGCGTTCGCGGTGGAAGGCGTAGCGATCACGCGCCTCGTCGGCCAGCGCCGGGCTCCAGGCCTGCCAGCCGGTGCGGTCGCCGGTCACCGGCACGAGCGCGATGCAGTCCACCGGGCATACCGGCACGCAGAGTTCGCAGCCTGTGCACAGCGGCGGGATCACGGTGTGCATGAGCTTGGATGCACCGACGATGCAGT
>PNKD01000045.1 GCA_013822265.1 Leptothrix sp. (in: b-proteobacteria) | reverse complement strand
GGCCTCGATGTTGGTGGCGTCCGACGACGCCACGGCCGGCTCGGTCATCGCGAAGGCGCTGCGGATCTTGCCGTCGAGCAGCGGCGCCAGCCAGCGCTGCTTGTGCTGGGCGCTGCCATAGCGCGCGATGGTCTCCATGTTGCCGGTGTCGGGCGCCGAGCAGTTGAAGACCTCGCTGCTCCAGGGCACGGCGCCCATGATCTCGGCCAGCGGCGCGTAGTCCTGGTTGGACAGGCCGAAGGTGAATTCGGCATCGGCCGCGGCGCCCTCGACGCGGCCGTGCGAGCCGTCGGCCGAGGGCGGCAGGAAGAGGTTCCACAGCCCTTCGGCGCGCGCCTTGGGCTTGAGGTCCTCGATCACCTGCAGCGGTGTCCAGCGCCGGCCGGCGCGCGTGTTGGCTTCGATCTCCGCGGCCCAGGCGGCTTCGGCGGGGTAGACATGCTCGGCCATGAACCGGTTCAGGCGGGCCTGCAGGTCTTGCGTGCGTTGCGAATAGCTGAAGTCCATCGTCGGCTCCTCGGTGTTCGTGTCTGAAGGGTTCAGCCCGCCGCGGCGGCGTGGCGGCGCGCGAAGTCCCAGGCCAGCGCGGCCAGCGTGGGCGTGGCCGCGCCGGTGGCGCGGGCCTGCGCGCTGGCGGCGATGCCGTCGACCACGCGCCGCGCAATGCCCTGCGTGATGCTGGCCAGGCGGAACAGGTTGTAGGCGAGGTAGAAGTTCCACTCGCCGGCCAGCGCGGCGGCGTCATGGCGGCCGCTGCGTTCGCTTCGTTCGCAGTACCGCCGGATGTAGTCGGCCTCGGTGGGGATGCCCAGCGCCGCGAGATCGAGCCCGCCGATGCCGCGGAAGACGCCGGGCGGAATGTGCCAGGCCATGCAGTGGTAGCTGAAGTCGGCCAGCGGGTGGCCCAGGGTCGACAGCTCCCAGTCGAGCACGGCGACGACGCGCGGCTCGCTGGCGTGGAACACCAGGTTGTCGAGCCTGAAATCGCCATGCACGATGGCCGGCGCGGCACCGTCTTGCGCGCCGGGCGGCAGGTGGGTGGGCAGCCAGTCGATCAGGCGGTGCATCTCGGCGATGGGCTCGGTGACGGAGGCCAGGTACTGCTTGCTCCAGCGGGCGATCTGGCGCTCGAAGTAGTTGCCCGGCCGGCCGAAGTCGGCCAGGCCGGCGGCGGCCACGTCGACACCGTGCAGCGCCGCGATGACGCGGTTCATCTCGTCGTAGTGGGCGCCGCGCTCGGCCGGCGTCATGCCGGGCAGCGACTGGTCCCAGAGCACGCGGCCGTCCATGAAGTCCATCAGGTAGAAGGCGCGGCCGATGACGGCCTCGTCCTCGCACAGCAGCAGCATGCGCGGCACGGGCACGGCGCTGCCTGCCAGGCCGCCCATGACGCGGAACTCGCGCTCTATGGCGTGGGCCGAAGGCAGCAGCCGGGCGGCCGGCCCGGGCTTGGTGCGCATGACGTAGGCCCGAGACGGCGTGGTCAGCTTGTAGGTCGGGTTGGACTGGCCGCCCTTGAACTGCGCCACCGTCAGCGGCCCGGCAAAGCTGGGCAACTCACTTTGCAGGTAAGCCTGCAGGGCCGCGGCTTCGAAGGCGTGGCTGTCGGCCACGGGCCGGGTGCCGGTGTATTGCTCCATCAGTCTGTCCTGTGGGTTCCTGGCGTCGAGGGATGAAGCGGCCCGCTGCTCACCGGGCGGCGATGGCCATCAGCGTGTCTCGAGACAGCACCACCAGCCGCGTCGGCTCCACGCGCACCGCGCCTTCGCGCTCGAAACCCTTGAGCTCCTGGTTGACGCGCTGGCGCGACGCGCCCAACAGCTGCGCCAGGTCTTCCTGCGCCAGCGCCAGGCCGATGCGGATCTCGTCGCCCTGGGCCACGCCGTAGCTCTTGGCCAGCAGCAGCACCTGGCGCGCCAGCCGGGCCTGCAGCGGCCGCGTGTTGAGGTCCTCGAGCTGGTCGAACATCAGCCGCAGGCGGCGGCAGTTCAGGCGCAGCAGCGCCTCGTAGAGTTCGACATGGCCGGCCAGCAGCTCCTTGAAGTCGTGCTTGGCCACCACCAGCAGCGTCGTGGCGCCGTGGGCGTCGGCATCGTGGGTGCGCGGCAGGCCGTCGAAAAGCGCGATGTCGCCGAACCAGGCGCCGGGCTCGGCGTAGGTGAGCGTGAAGGGCTTGCCGGCCAGCGACGTGGAGCTGATGCGCACCGCCCCGAGCGCCACGCCGCACCACGATTCGGCGGGCGTGCCGCGCGTGGCCAGCGCCTCGCCGTCGGCCAGACGCCGCACGCGGCCACGGGCCAGGATGTCGCGCCGCAGTGTCTGTGAGAGCTTGCTGAACCACGCGCCGGTCTCGATGCTGTGCAGTTCTTCGATGGTAGGAGCGGGGCTGTGCATGGCTTGTCTCTGACGCGACAGGCGCGCGGCGTTGGCGGCCATTGTCCAACGCCCGCCGCAGGCGCCGGCACCGCCTGCCGCGGCCCCGGCCGGCCCATGCCGCGCTGCCGGCGCAGCCGCGTGCCAGAGGCCACGAAATGCGCGGCTCACGAGGCCATGGGCGGGCGGGAGCGCATGCTAGAGTGACCCCGCATCGTGACACCTTGTTTCATTACGTCTGGCCGCAGCGCCAGCAGAGAATTCCGGCTGCCGAGCTTGGTCGCAGGTGTCGCAATCGTCGCCGCGGCCGCCTTGCTGGCGCCATCCCGGGCTGCAAGTCTGGCCACGCCGAGCGCCGCCGGTGCCATGATGGGTCAGCCGCTGGACTTTCCCATCAGCGTGCGGCTGGCGCCCGACGAAACCCTCACGCCGAGCTGCCTCGCCGCCGAAGTCACCGTGGGTGATCGCCGTCTGGCGGCCGCTGCCGTGAGCACGGTGCTGGAGATGACCGGCACGCAGAGCGCTCGCATCCGCGTCAGGACCAGCCTGTCCGTCGACGAGCCGGTGGTCGGCGTGCTGCTGACCGCCAACTGCGGCACGGTGCGCATGAGCCGCCGTTTTGTCGTGCTGGCCGATCCGCCGCTGCAGTCGGCCGCGCCGCAGCCCGTCTCTGCCTTCGTGCCGGCCCTTGCAGCCACGCCGGTCGACGTGCCGCCTGAGGCCGTGGCCCGTGCCGACGCACCCGCCGCCTCGGCCGAAGCCGCGCCTGCCAACACGTCGAAGGCCGCCGTGAGCGCGCGTGCACAAACGCCGTCCGCGGCACCACGATACGCCGCGGCCGGCACGCGCGCCACCGCCAAGGCGCCGCCGCCCCGCGACGTGCGCCGTGCCGAACGCCGCAAGGTGGCGCGGCGCACCGAGAGCGCCCGACCTGCACAGCGCAAGGTGGCGGCAGCGGCCGCTGCCGTGCCGATGCCTACGCCCAGGCTGCGCCTCGAGGCGGCCGAACCCGCGCCCGATGCGCAGGCGACCGTCGCGGAGGCGCTGGCCACCGTGGCCCAGGCGGCCAGTGCGGCGCGTGCCGCAGCCTCGGCCGCGGCGCAAAGTGCCGCGCGCATCGCGACGCTGGAGCGTGAGCTCGGTGACCTGCGCAAGGAAACCGCATCGAGCCGCGAGACCACGGCGATGCTGCGTGACCGGCTCATCAGTGCCGAGCGGTCGAGCCGCTGGACATGGCCGCTGCTGGCGCTGGTGCTGCTGTTGACCTCGCTGGCGGCCTGGATGTCGTGGCGGCTGAATGACGCCGAGCGCAGGCGTCAGCGTGGCTGGCAGGCGCCGGCCGCACCGGCGCCCGGTCCGGCCTCGGAATTGACGCCCAGCAGGCTGCCCACTGCACCCATTCCCTTCGTCACTTCGGAGCTGAAGCTGCCGGCCAGCGCGCCGCCACCGCGCCCGCGTCATGCCTGGCCGGCCCCGGCGCCCGCCGACACGAGGCCACCGCCCGACGACGCGCGCGCCACCGATGTATCGAAGCCGCCGGCGCCGCCGCCGCCTCGCGAACCCGAAGCCCCGATGCAGCGCACCGAGCCGCTGCCGCCCCAAAGCGCGATCGACCTCGCCGCGGCGCGCGACGTGTCGATCGAGGAACTGATCGACCTCGAGCAGCAGGCCGAATTTTTCGTCGTGCTGGGGCAGGACGACGCGGCCATAGACCTGCTCGTCGAGCACCTGCGCCACACCGGCGGCGGCAGCCCGCTGCCCTACCTGAAGCTGCTCGAGATCTACCACCGGCGCGCCGAGCGAGAGCATTACGAGCGCACACGCACACGCTTCAACCACCGCTTCAACGCCTACGCGCCCGAGTGGGGCATCGACTTGCAGGCCGGCCGCTCGCTGGAGAGTTATCCGGGCGTGGTGCCACGCCTGCAGCAGGTTTGGGCGCGGCCCTTGGATGCGATGGCCGAACTCGAGGCGCTGCTGTTCCGCAAGTCGCGTGGTGAACTCTTCGACCTGCCGGCCTACCGCGAGGTGCTGTTCCTCTACTCGCTGGCGCGTGACCTGCTGGACCGCGAGGCCGTGGCCACGGGCGGCGTCGACCTGCTGCTGCCGCTGGCCCACGGTGGTGCGTCCAGCAGCACCTCGCCGACGCCCGTCAGGACACCCGCGCCGCCGGCAGCCGGCGTTGGCAGCGCCGCGCTGGACTTCGATCTCACGGCGGAAACCGGGCCGGCGACCAGCCTGTTCGGCCCGCTGGACGACACGCCCGACCGCCCGTCGCGGCGCTGACGACGTCGTTCAGACGCGCTGCAGCCGCCGCAGCGCCTGCAGCAGGGTGTCGTCGCGCTTGGCGAAGCACAGCCGGGCCAGGCCCTGTTCGAAGCCACCCTCGTAGAAGGCCGACAGCGGGATCGCCGCCACACCCACTTCGCGCGTCAGCCAGAGGCAGAACTCGGCCTCGGGCAGGCTGCTCACTGCGCTGTAGTCGACGAGCTGGAAGTAGCTGCCCTGCGTGTGCAGCGGCTTCAGGCGCGTGGCGGCGAGGCCTTCGCGAAACAGGTCGCGCTTGCGCTGGTAGAAGGCCGGCAAGTCGAGATAGGGCTCGGCCTTGCCCATATAGCGCGACAGCGCGTGCTGCATCGGCGTGTTGACGGTGAAGACGTTGAACTGGTGCACCTTGCGGAACTCGGCGCTCAGCGCTGCCGGCGCCGCCACGTAGCCGACCTTCCAGCCGGTGACGTGGTAGGTCTTGCCAAAGCTCGAGACGACGAATGCGCGCGCCGCCAGCGCCGGGATGCTGGCCGCGCTGACGTGGGCCGCGCCGTCGAACACCATGTGCTCGTAGACCTCGTCGGAGATCAGCAGCACGTCGGTGGGCGCCAGCAGGTCGGCCAGGCGCTGCATCTCGGCTCGCGTCCACACCGTGGCGCTGGGGTTGTGCGGGCTGTTGACGATCAGCAGCCGGGTGTTTGCGGTCATTGCCGCGGCGATGCGGTCGAAGTCGGGGCGGAAGCTGCCGGGCGTGAGCGGCACGCGCACCACGGTGCCGCCGGCGAGTGCGACGTTGGGCGCGTAGCTGTCGTAGCACGGTTCGAGCACGATGACCTCGTCGCCCGGGTGCACGCAGCACAGCACCGCCGTCAGGATGGCCTGGGTGGCGCCCGCGGTGATGGTGACTTCGGTGGCGGCGTCGTAGCGGCGGCCGTAGAGCGCGGCCAACTTGGCCGCCACGGCCTCGCGCAGAGGTGCCACGCCCGGCATCGGCGGGTACTGGTTCAGGCCGTCGCGCATCGCCTCGCCGACATGACCCGTCAGTGCCGGGTCGCAGTCGAAGTCGGGGAAGCCCTGGCCCAGGTTCACGGCGCCGACTTCCTGCGCCAGGTTCGACATGACGGTGAAGATGGTGGTGCCGATGCGCGGCAGGCGGCTGTGGAGGGTCGGCGTCGGAGGGGACGTCATGGACAGGCTCAGAGTTCGTAGTCGGAACCCTGGCCGGTCATGGCACGCGACAGCAGGGTGGGGGTGAGGTGGGGCGACAGCAGTTCGGCGAATGCCAGCACGAACTGCCGCAGGTAGGCGCCGCGCTTGAAGGCCACGCGCGTGGTGTTGGGGCCGAACAGGTGGCCCAGCGGGCGCCAGGCGATGTCCTTGTCGGGCTGCTCGCCGCGCAGCGCGAGTTCGGAGACGACGCCCACGCCCAGCCCCAGCCGGACATAGGTCTTGATGACGTCGGAGTCGATGGCCTCCAGCGCAACCAGCGGCTTCAGGCGTGCGCGCTCGAAAGCCTGGTCGATGCGCGTGCGGCCGGCGACCGTGGGCTGGTAAAGCACCAGCGGCCAGGCGGCCAGCTGTTCGAGCGTCGGCCGCTCGACCGCCGCCAGCGGGTGGCCTGCGGGCACCACCATCGCGTGATGCCATTCGTGGCAGGGCAGGGTGATGAGCTCGGGGTGCGCGGCCAGGGCCTCGGTGGCCAGGCCGATCTCGGCCACGTCGTCCAGCAGCATGCGCGCCACCTGCTCGGGCATGCCCTGGTGCAGCACCACCTGCACCTTGGGGTAGCGCTTGCGCAGCAGCGCCACCGGTTCGGGCAGGAAGTAGCGGGCCTGGGTGTGGGTGGTGGCGATGCTCAGCGTGCCGGCGTCCTGCTTGCTGAACTCGTCGCCGATGCGCTTGAGGTTGGCGACCTCGCGCATGATGATCTCGACCGACTTGAGCACCTGCTGGCCGGGCTCGGTGACACGCTTGAGCCTCTTGCCGTGGCGCGCGAAGATGTCGACGCCGAGTTCTTCCTCGAGTTCGAGGATGGCCTTGCTGATGCCGGGCTGCGAGGTGAACAGCGCCTTGGCGGTCTCGGTGAGGTTGAGGTCGCGCCGCACCGCCTCCTGGACGAAGCGGAACTGGTGCAGGTTCATGCCGCCAGGCCCCGTGTCGCCAGCGCCAGCACCGCCGCGTCGGCCATCGCGGCCATCACGCTGTCCTGCTCGCCGACGGCGGTGTGCAGGCTGAAGCTGATGCCGGGGTGGGCGGCGCGCATCTCGTCCATCAGCAGTGGCAGGTCCTTGCGCACGTGGCCGCCGGCGCCCAGGAACATCGGCAGCACGGCCACGGCCACGCAGCCGGCGGCGGCGAGTTCGGCCCCCGCCTGGGGCAGCGTGGGCGCCATGAACTCGAGGAAGGCCAGGCGCACCGGCGTGGTGGGCTGGCGCGCTCGCACCAGGCCGGCCACGGCCTCGAAGGGGGCGGCCCAGCGCGGGTCGCGTGCACCGTGGGCGAAGAGGATCAGGCCGGTGGTCATTGGTCAGTTCACTTTCAGCGGTAGCGCACGAGCCAGGCAAATGCGGCCATCGACAGCGCGAGATAGAGCAGGCTGGGCGTGGCGGCGGCCACCCAGGGTGTCCAGCCGCGCAGCATGCCGATGTGGCCCGAGAGATTGTTCAGCAGCACGAAGCTGATGCCCAGCATGATGCCGCCGAAGACCTTGAAGCTGGTGCTGCCGGCGCGGGCGTGCAGGTAGGCGAAGGGCAGCGCCAGCGCCACCATCACCAGGCAGGCCAGCGGATACAGCGCCTTGCGCCAGAAGCGAATCTGGTGCTGTTGCGAGGCTTGTTCCTGGTCGCTGAGGTGCACGCTGTAGCGCCACAGCTCGGCCGTGGTCATGGTGCTGACGGGCAGCACCGCGCCGGCGACCACGGCCGCGCGCAGCGTGCTCGGCCATGCCAGCGTGGCATGCTGCGCGACCACCACGCCGGCCTCGCCACCGCCGCGCGCCAGCGGCCAGTCGGCACGCTGGGCGTCGCTGAGCTGCCATACGCCGTCGTCGCCGACGCGGCCCTCGCGGGCCTCGGTGCGCGAGACCAGCCGGCCGTCGGCGTCGAACTCGAAGATGCGGATGCCGGCCAGCGCGCCCGCGGCGGTGGCGCCGGCGACGTTGACGGAGAAGCTGCGTTCACCCTGCGGGGTCGTGCGCTTCTCCTTCAGCCAGGCCCCGGCGCCGCCGAGCCGGATGCCGCCGCTGAAGCGCGCCTTCAACAGCACGGCTTGGCGTTCACTGGCCGGGGCCAGCACGTCGCCGGTGAAGAAGGTCAGCGCGCCGAAGAGCACGCCCAGCACCGCCAGCAGCGACAGCGCACGCCCGGGGCCGAGGCCGCCGGTGCGCAGGATGGTGAACTCCGACGATTGCGCCAGCCGGGCCAGCGAGTAGATGGTGCCTATGAGCACGGCGATGGGCAGCAGTTCGTAGAGGTGCCCGGGCAGCTCCAGCGCCGCGGCGAGCACGGCGTGCGCGGCGGTGCGCCCGCGGGTGCCGACGCCCTCGAGTTCGTCGACGAAGTCGATGAAGTAGAACAGTGACAGGAAGGCCAGCGCGACGAAGGTCACCGAGGCGACGATGTCGGTGTAGAGCAGGCGTCGAACCGTCTTCATGGCGCTGGGCTCAGAGCGTGAGAGTTTTTCGGGCGTGCCCGAGCAGCGCGCCAAGAGGCGCCTGATCTAGGCGCAAAGCGCAGACATAGCTCGGGCTATGGCGAGCATTTGCAACGACGAGCAGGTGCTTTTTGGTGTGATGAGCGGGCATGAACGAAAGACTCTCACGCGCTCAGCGCTGAGGCCTTGGCGCGCCGGCCCAAGGTGACCACTGCCGCATGGTCGCGCCACCACAGCAGCAGCAGCGCCGCGGCGAAGGCGCTGCCGTGCACGCCGACCAGTGCGGTGCCCATAGAGACGCGGCCACTCGCCACCCAGGCCTGCGACAGGTTGATGACGTTGTAGTAGACGACGAAGGCCAGCAGCGCGAACAGCAGGTTCCAGTTGCTGGCGCGGCGCGGGTTGGTGGCCGCCAGCCCGATGGCCATCAGCAGCAGGTTGGCCGCGCCCAGTAAGAGGCCCAGGCGCCAGGTCAGCTCGGCGAGGTTGCGGGGCGTGGGTGCGCGAATCAGCTCGATCGTGCGCACCGTTCGCGGTGGCCGCGCCTCGGCGGAGCGCACGGCGCGCTCGCCGGCGAGCACGCGGTAGCTCTCGAAGCTGGACAACGTGAACTCGCCGCTGGCGGCATGGGTTTCGTTGCGCTGGCCGCGCTCCAGCACGAGGTAGCGCGCATCGCCCTGCGTTTCGAGCCGGCCGGCGCGCGCCGAGGTCACCGCTTCGCCGCGTGCCTGGTTGGCCAGGATGAAGACGTTGCGCGCGTTCACGCCGTCGGCGCTTTCGCGCTCGATGAAGAAGACGCGGTTGCCGTCGCTGCTGGTCTGGAACACACCGGGCGTGACGCGGGAAAGGTCCGAGCGCTGCTGGTAGCGGTCGCGCAGCTCGAGGCTGTTGCGGTTGCCCCAGGGCCACACCACCAGTGTCAGCACGCCCACCACCAGCAGCACCGGCCAGCCCGTGCGCAGCACCGGGCGCACGAAGCGCGTCAGCCCCACGCCGCTGGCGAACCAGATGGCCATTTCGCTGTCGCGGTACATGCGCCCCAGCGTCACCACGACAGCCACGAACAGGCTCAGCGCGATCATCGTCGGCAGGTGGCCCAGCGCCACGTAGCCCAGCAGCAGCACCACATCCTGCGGCGCCACGGCGCCGCTGGCCGCCTGCCCGACCGTGCGGATGAGGAACATCGTCAACACGATGGTCAGGACGACGACCAGCGTGGCCCCGAAGCCCCGGGCCAGCTCTCGTCGCACAGTTGAATCGAATAACATCTTGCGCTTTTGGCCTTGGGCGGAATTATGGACTTCAAGACGCAAGTGGCAGGCAGCGCGGGGCTCGCCGGCGTGGCAGCCGATGCCCTGGTGGTGCTGGTCGGCGGCCAGGCCGTGCCCGAGGATCTCGCGACACCGCTGGCCGACGTGCTGAGCACGGCGGCCAAGGACGGCGACTTCGCCTTCAAGGCCGGGCACACGCTGTACGCGCACCGCGTGGCCGGTGCGAAGGCGGCACGTGTCGTCTTCGTGTCGACCGGTGACGGTTCGGGCAAGAACCTGCGCAAGGCCATGGTGGCCGCCATGGCGCCGCTGAAGGCCGGCGGCACCAAGACCTTGGCCGTGGCGCTGGCCGGCGCGGGCGCCTGGTCGGCCGCCGCTGCCGAGGCGCTGGTCGGCGCGGTCGCCGAAGCCACCTATCTCTACCGTGAGACCAAGCCCAGCGCCGCGCCGGCGTCGAAGCTGGCCACGGTAAGCCTGGTCTGCGCCAAGGGCGATGCGGCCGTGCTGGCCGCCGGCCTGCGCCGAGGTGAGGCCGTGGCCGCGGGGTCCAACCTGGCGCGCGAATGCGCCAACCGGCCCGGCAACCACTGCACGCCCAGTTTCCTGGCCGAGCAGGCGAAGAAGCTCGGCAAGGAGCACGGCCTGAAGGTCGAGGTGCTCGACCGCAAAGACTGCGAGAAGCTCGGCATGGGCTCCTTCCTCGCCGTGGCGCAGGGCTCGGACGAGCCGCTGAAGTTCATCGTCGCGCGCTGGAACGGCGCCGGCAAGGCCGACGCGCCCGTCGTGCTGGTGGGCAAGGGCATCACCTTCGACACCGGCGGCATCAGCCTCAAGCCGGCGGCCGAGATGGACGAGATGAAGTACGACATGGGTGGCGCGGCCAGCGTGCTGGGCACGCTCAAGGCCGTGGCCTCGATGAAGGCCAAGGTCAACCTGATCGGCATCATCCCGTCGTGCGAGAACATGCCCGGCGGTCGCGCCGTCAAGCCTGGCGACGTCGTCAAGAGCCTGTCGGGCCAGACCATAGAGGTTCTCAACACCGACGCCGAAGGCCGGCTCATCCTGTGCGACGCGTTGACCTACGCCGAGCGCTTCAAGCCTGCCGTCGTGATCGACATCGCCACGCTCACCGGTGCCTGCGTCATCGCGCTGGGCCACCATCGCTCGGGGCTGTTCAGCCCCGACGACGCGCTGGCCGCCGAACTGCTAGCCGCCGGCGAGCTGGCGCTCGACCCGGCCTGGCGCATGCCGCTGGACGACGAGTACGACGAGGCGCTGAAGAGCCACTATGCCGACATGGGCAACGTCGGCGGGCGCGCGGGCGGATCGATCACCGCCGCGATGTTCCTCAAGCGTTTCACGGGCAAGCTGAACTGGGCGCACCTCGACATCGCCGGCACGGCCTGGAAATCCGGACAGGCCAAGGGCGCCACCGGCCGGCCGGTGCCGCTGTTGACGCACTTCGTGCTGGCACGCGCCAGCTGAACGGTCAGGGCATGGGGGCACGGCGCGCGGGGTTGGTGTCTTGACCGAGGTCGAGTTCCACACCGGCGTGGCCGACCGCATCGGCTTCGCCTGTCGGCTGTTGCGCAAGGCGTGCCGGCAGGGAGCGCAGGTGCTGGTCACCGCAACCGAGCCCGTGCTGCGAGACCTCGACAGGCAGCTGTGGACTTTCGAGGAGCGCGAGTTCGTCCCGCATGTGCGCATGCCTGGCGCGCCGGCCGCGCTGGCCGCACGCACGCCGGTCTGGCTGTCGGGTGATGCCTCGGTGGATGGTGCGCCGGGCCTGGTGGTCAACCTCGGCGCCGACGCGCCGGCCAACCTCGGCGCGCTGCGGCGCCTGATCGAGATCGTCTCCGACGACCCCGACGAGACGCTGCGGGGGCGCGAACGCTGGCGCGCCTACAAGGCCGCCGGGCTGGAAATCAAGCACCATGCCGCGGTAGGCAGCCCCCGTGAGTGACGATCGCCCGCTCAGTGCCGACCGTGTGCCGACGCTCACGGAAGTGGTGGAACTCGCCTTGCCCGCGGCAGCCGGGCCCGAGGCGGACGCAGCGATAGAGGCGTCTGCGCCGGTTTCCGAGGGCGGCTCGGTGGCCGAGGCTGGCCCTGCGGGCGAGGAAGCGGCGTCGCCGCCCGCGCCGGCCGCAGTAGATGAGACCGCCGAGGAACGGGCCGTTGAAGCCGAGCCACGCTCGGAGGAGCCGTCGCAGGGCGAGTCCGATATGCAGGTCGTGGTCGCGGCGGACGCTACCGTTGACGCGTCGGCGGAGACCATCGAGGCCGTCGTCACCTCAGTGGCCGAGCCCAAGACTTCGCCAGCCGAAAGCGATGCAATCGCATGGTCGACAGCGACAGCGACACCGGCGCCTGCCGACTCGGCCACCGGCCCCGCCACCGATACCCCTGCCGCGGCGGTGCAGACGCCGGAAACGATTGCCGAGCCCGCGTCCCAAGCGCAACCGGAAGTGCCGCCTGGGCAGGAGGCCGTGCCGCCGCCGATCGATGTCGACGCCCTGGTCGGCCAGCTGCTGTCCGAACTGACGCCGCGCATCGACATGTTGCTCGAGTCGCGCCTGCGCGAGGCGCTGGCGCCGGCGTTGGCCCGTGCGGCCGATGGGCTGATCCGCGACACGCGGGTCGGCCTGGCCGCAGTGATGCGTGACCTGGCGCGCGAGGCCGTCGACCGAGCGTTGCAGCGCCGCGACGAGCGATAGCCAGCGGCGTCGGCCGTTGTCGGCGGCGGCGGGTTCTGCCGCGTTGAGGGCGGGGTGGTCGGTGTGACCGCATGACCAGCGGTGCCGTTCCGCTTCGGCAGCCAGCCCAATTCGGTTATCGTGCCGCGCTTGGATTTGCACGTTCACCCGAGCGACACCAATCAATTCTGGAGGTATTTGCATGCAATTCAAACTGAACCTGATCGTCGGCGCTGCGGCGCTGGTGCTGGGCGGTACCGTGTCTGCGCAGGACATGGTCGTCAAGATCGGCCACGTCGGCCCTACCAGCGGCGGCATCGCCCACCTGGGCAAGGACAACGAGATGGGTGCCCGCATGGCCATCGACGACCTGAACGCCAAGGGCGTGACGATCGGCGGCAAGAAGGTGAAGTTCGAACTGCTGGCCGAAGACGATGCGGGTGACCCCAAGCAGGGCACCGCTGCGGCGCAAAAGCTGGTCGACAGCAAGGTCAACGGCGTCGTCGGCCACCTCAACTCCGGCACCTCGATCCCGGCCTCCAAGATCTACAGCGATGCCGGCATCCCGCAGATCAGCCCGTCGGCCACCAACCCCAAGTTCACGCGCAACGGCTTCAAGACCACCTTCCGCGTCGTCGCTGACGACGTGCACCTGGGTGGCACGCTGGGCCGCTATGCCGTCAAGGACCTGAAGGGCAAGAGCATCGCCGTCATCGACGACCGCACCGCCTACGGGCAAGGCGTGGCCGACGAGTTCGAGAAGGCCGTCAAGGCCTCCGGCGGCAAGACCGTCGGTCGCGAATTCACCAACGACAAGGCGACCGACTTCACCGCCATCCTGACCAGCCTGAAGGCCAAGAAGCCGGACGTCGTCTTCTTCGGCGGCATGGACGCCGTGGCCGGCCCGATGCTGCGCCAGATGAAGCAACTGGGCATCGAGGCCAAGTTCATGGGCGGCGACGGCATCTGCACGGGCGAGCTGCCCAAGCTGGCCGCCGGCACCATGGGTGACGGCCAGGTCGTCTGCGCCGAAGCCGGCGGTGTCGACGGCACGGCCAAGAAGGGCCTGGAAGACTTCAAGGTCGCGTTCAAGAAGAAGTTCAACGCCGACGTGCAGATCTACGCCCCCTACGTCTACGACGCCATCAACGTGATGGCCTCGGCGATGGTCAAGGCCGGTTCGGCCGAGCCGGCCAAGTACCTGCCGGTGCTGGCCAAGACCGACGGCTACAAGGGCGTCACGGGCACCATCGGCTTCGACGCCAAGGGCGACATCAAGAACGGCGCGCTGACGCTCTTCACCTACAAGGGTGGCCAGCGCGAGCAGATCGCCGTCGTGCGCTGATCGCAGGCGACAGGCGCGCGCTCGGGTGGCCCGGCGCGCTGTCTCCAAGGGCCCCTCGGGGCCCTTTTTCTTGGTTGTCGCGATCCGCGGGCGCGACACTCGGGTGTCGTGCGCTGGTGGCAAAGAAAAACCCGCCACCAGGGCGGGTTGTTTGCGGGGCGGTGAGCCTTACTTCAGTTTCACTTCCTTGTAGAGCACGTGCTTGCGCGCCTTGGGGTCGAACTTCAGGAATTCGAGCTTTTCGGGCGTGGTCTTCTTGTTCTTGCTGGTGGTGTAGAAGTGCCCGGTGCCGGCTGTCGACTCCAGCTTGATCTTTTCGCGTCCGCCTTTGCTGGCCATGGTGTGCTCCTAGGTTCTCAGATTTCGCCGCGGGCACGCAGGTCGGCGACGACCTTCTCGATGCCTACCTTGTCGATCAGGCGCAGGGCCGCGTTGGTGATGCGCAGACGGATCCAGCGGTTCTCGTTTTCGACCCAGAACCGGCGGTACTGCAGGTTGGGCAGGAAGCGACGCTTGGTCTTGTTGTTCGCGTGCGAAACATTGTTGCCCACCATCGGGCGCTTGCCGGTAACTTGACAGACGCGTGCCATGACGCTCTCCAGGATTGTTGGTCGTGCTGACTCGGTGACTCGCTGACCCGTGCAGTGCCGTTGGAGACCGGCTTTCGGTTCCCCTCGCGACACGCTAGCGACATGCGCCACTCAGCAAAGCCTGCAATTATAGCGTCCTTTTCAAGCCTCTTGCTGTTCGAGATAGCGCTGGGCGTCCAGGGCGGCCATGCAGCCGGTGCCTGCGCTGGTGATGGCCTGGCGGTAGACGTGGTCCTGCACGTCGCCGGCGGCGAAGACACCGGGCACGCTGGTCATGGTGGCCATGCCGTCCAGGCCGGTTCTGGTGACGATGTAGCCGTCCTTCATCTCGAGCTGGCCCTTGAAGATGTCGGTGTTGGGCTGGTGGCCGATGGCGATGAAGCAGCCCTTGAGCGCAATGTCTTCCGAGGCCCCGTCCTGCGTGCTCTTCAGGCGCACGCCGGTGACGCCGCTGTCGTCGCCCAGCACCTCGTCGAGCGTCTTCCACAGGTGCAGCTCGATCTTGCCCGCAGCGACCTTGGCCATCACCTTGTCGACCATCACCGCCTCGGCGCGGAACTTGTCGCGGCGGTGCACCAGGTGCACCTTGTCGGCGATGTTGCTGAGGTAGAGCGCTTCTTCGACGGCGGTGTTGCCGCCGCCGACCACGCACACCGTGTCGCCGCGGTAGAAGAAGCCGTCGCAGGTGGCGCAGCCGCTGACGCCCTTGCCCATGAAGGCGGTTTCGCTGGGCAGGCCCAGGTACTTGGCGCTGGCGCCGGTGGCGATGACCAGGCTGTCGCAGGTGTAGGTGCCCGAGTCGCCGGTCAGCGTGAACGGGCGCTTGCTGAAGTCGACCTGGTTGACGTGGTCAAAGACGATCCTGGTGTTGAACCGCTCGGCGTGCTTGAGGAAGCGCTCCATCAGCGCCGGGCCCCGCACGCCGTCGACGTCGGCCGGCCAGTTGTCGACCTCGGTGGTGGTCATCAACTGCCCGCCCTGGGCGATGCCGGTGATGAGTACCGGTTCCAGATTGGCGCGCGCGGCGTAGAGCGCGGCGGTATACCCGGCGGGGCCGGAGCCGAGGATGAGGACGCGGGCGTGGAGTTTGTTCGTGGTCATGGCAGGTGGTGTCTTGAGGCAGTGGGCGTCGCGTCGATCCGACGCGGCGGGGTTTACATCGTGGCGCCCCCCTAGGGACGCAAGGGGATGAATGGGCACAATAGGCAAATTCTTGCAGACGGCGTCCATCGCCGCCCTGACAAGTCCGAGAAGACCAGAAGAGGAGCCTGTCGATGTCGATGCTGTCCAACCTGGACCTGATCCGCCGCGTGCCTTTGTTTTCCATGCTCACCGCCGAGCAGGCGCAGGCCATCGCCGACGCCGTGGTCAAGCGCCGCTTCCGCCGCGGCGAACTGGTGGTCGAGCAGGGGCGCAAGAGCAACTCGCTTTTCATCCTGCTCAACGGCCGCGCTCGTGTGCTGACGGCCGATACGCGTGGCCGCGAGGTCATCCTCGCGGTGCTCGAGTCGGGCGACTATGTCGGCGAGATGAGCCTCATCGACAACGAACCCCACAGCGCGACGGTGCGGGCCGAGATCCAGACCGACATGCTGGTGCTGGCACGTGCCGACTTCGCTCGCTGCCTGCCCGAGAACAGCACGCTGAGCTACGGCATCCTGCGCGGGCTGGTCAAGCGACTGCGCAACGCCGACCGCCAGATCGAGAGCCTGGCCCTGCTCGATGTCTACGGCCGCGTCGCGCGCACGCTGCTCGACATGGCCGAAGAGATCGACGGCGTGAAGATCATCCGCCACAAGGTCAGCCGCCAGGACATGGCCAAGGTCGTAGGCGCCTCGCGCGAGATGGTCAGCCGCGTCATGAAGGACCTGGAAGAGCGCGGCGTCATCGAGACGCAGGAGAGCGGCTCGGTCGTCATCAAGGAACGGCTGCAGAACGACTGACCCCGCGCCACTGACCGCGCAAGCGCTTCCGCCACAATGGCGGCCATGACCTTTCCGCTCGGTTCCCTGGGGAGCGACGGCGCCGCGGCGCTGCCTTCACCCGACGCTGGCGCGCTGCCGCGCTGGCGACAACAGGCCGCCTTGCTGCTGGGCGGCCTGGCCTGGCTGCTCTTCGTGCTGGCGATGCTCACGCACGATGCCGGCGATGCCGCCTTCAGCACCTCGGGCACGGGCGATGCGCCGCGCAACCAGGCCGGCCTGCTCGGTGCGCGCCTGTCGGACATGGCGCTGTTCCTGTTCGGCTTCTCGGCCTGGTGGCTGGTGCCGGTGGCCGCGCGGGCCTGGCTCTCGGCGCTGGCGAGGCTGCTGCGCGGGCCGTCGGCCACGCCACGCCCGCCGCGCTGGATGTTCTGGCTCGGCCTGGCGCTGTTGCTGGCGGCCAGTTGCTCGCTGGAGTGGACACGCCTGTACCGCTGGGAGGCGCTCCTGCCGGGGCACGCCGGCGGCGTGCTGGGCCATGCGCTGGGGCCGCTGTCGATGCACTGGCTGGGATTTGCCGGCTCGGGCGTGTTGTGGATCGCCCTGCTCGTCGCCGGCAGCGCGATGGCGCTGCGCTTCTCGTGGCTGCAACTGGCCGACGCCATCGGCGCCGGCGTCGACCGCCTGCGCGAGAGCCGCCAGGGCAAGCGCGATGCCGAAGAGGACCGCCGGCTGGGTGAAATGGCCGCGCGTGAACGCGAGGCGGTGGTCGAAGAGCAGCGCATCGAGGTCCAGGAGCACGTGCCGGTGCACATCGAGCCCTTCGTGGCCGCGCTGCCGCCGTCGCAGCGCGTGGCCAAGGAGCGCCAGAAGCCGCTGTTTGCCGAACTCGTCGATACCAGGCTGCCGCAGGTCGACCTGCTCGACGCCGCCGGTGGCCGCCAGGAAAGCACGGTGACGCCCGAGAGCATCGAGATGACCTCGCGGCTGATCGAGAAGAAGCTCAAGGACTTTGGCGTCGAAGTGCGCGTGGTGGCCGCTTCGCCCGGACCGGTGATCACGCGTTACGAGATCGAGCCCGCCACCGGCGTGAAGGGCTCGCAGGTCGTGGCGCTGGCGCGCGACCTCGCGCGCTCGCTGTCGCTGGTGAGCATCCGCGTCGTCGAGGTCATCCCGGGCAAGAACTACATGGCGCTGGAACTGCCCAACGCGCGCCGCCAGACCATCAAGCTGTCGGAGATCCTGGGCTCGAGCGTGTACAACGACTCGGCCTCGATGCTGACCATGGGCCTGGGCAAGGACATCGTCGGCAACCCGGTCGTCGCCGACCTGGCCAAGATGCCGCACTGCCTGGTGGCCGGCACCACGGGCTCGGGCAAGAGCGTGGGCATCAACGCGATGATCCTCAGCCTGCTCTACAAGGCCGAGGCACGCGACGTGCGGCTCATCCTCATCGACCCCAAGATGCTCGAGATGAGCGTCTACGAGGGCATCCCGCACCTGCTGGCGCCGGTGGTCACCGACATGAAGCAGGCCGCCAACGCGCTGAACTGGTGCGTGGGCGAGATGGAGCGGCGCTACAAGCTGATGAGCAAGCTGGGCGTGCGCAACCTGGCCGGCTACAACAAGAAGATCGCCGAGGCCAACGAGCGCGGCGAGAAACTGCCCAACCCGTTCAGCCTGACGCCCGCTGAATTGGGCGGTGAGCCCGAACCGCTGGACCGCCTGCCCCACGTCGTGGTCGTGATCGACGAACTGGCCGATCTGATGATGGTGGTGGGCAAGAAGATCGAGGAGCTGATCGCGCGCCTGGCGCAGAAGGCGCGCGCCTCGGGCATGCACCTGATCCTGGCGACACAGCGGCCCAGCGTGGACGTCATCACCGGCCTCATCAAGGCCAACATCCCGACGCGCATCAGTTTCCAGGTCAGCAGCAAGATCGACAGCCGCACCATCCTCGACCAGATGGGCGCCGAAGCGCTGCTGGGCATGGGCGACATGCTCTACATGGCCAGCGGTACCGGCCTGCCGGTGCGCGTGCACGGCGCCTTCGTCAGCGACGACGAGGTGCACCGTGTCGTCACCTACCTCAAGAGCCAGGGCCAGGCCAACTACGTCGAGGGCATCCTCGAGGGCGGCGTGCTCGAAGGCGAGGGTGAGGCGGGCATGGGTGGCGGCGGTGCGGCCGGCGGCGGCGAAAGCGACGCCATGTACGACAACGCGGTGGCCGTGGTGCTGCAGCACAAGCGGGCATCGATCTCGCTGGTACAGCGCCACCTGCGCATCGGCTACAACCGCGCCGCACGATTGCTGGAACAAATGGAGCAGGCAGGACTCGTAAGCCCCATGGGACACAACGGCAATCGGGACATCATCGTCCCCCGGCGCGATGAATAGGCCCCCCCCCGAAGCGGCTTCGCCGCTCCCCCCCAGAGGGGCGACGCCAGCGGCCCGGCGAAGCCGGTTCCGCGGCGTCCACGTGGTTGCGACGCTGCTGTTCGTGGCGAGTTGCGCGCATGCCGATGCCGTGGACACGCTGCGCGAGTTCGTGCGCGAGGTGAAGAGCGGTCGCGCCGACTTCACGCAGGTCGTCAGCTCGACCGACGGTGCGCGCAAGAAGACTTCGAGCGGGCAGTTCGAGTTCCTGCGTCCGAACCGTTTCCGTTTCGCCTACGTCAAGCCCTTCGAGCAGCTCATCGTCGCCGACGGCACCAAGGTCTGGATCTACGACGTCGACCTGAACCAGGCCAGTTCGCGACGCGCCGGGCAGGCGCTGGGCGCTACACCCGCCGCACTGCTGGCCGGCGCCTCGCTCGACGACGAGTTCGTGCTCTCGGCGCTGCCGGCACGCGCAGGCCTCGAGTGGGCGCTGGCCACGCCCAAGGCCAAGGACGGGCCCTTTCAGGCGCTGCGCGTGGGCTTCCGGGGCAAGACGCTGGCTGCCGTGGAAATCACCGACAGCTTCGGCCAGCAATCGGCGCTGACCTTCGGCCGCTTCGAGGGCAACGTCGAATTGCCGCTGGCGCGCTTTCGCTTCACGCCGCCGGCCGGGGCCGACGTCATCGAGCAGTAGTCTCGCCGCCGAGCCCCGGGGTGTTGCGCCTGGCGGGCAGGCCGGGGCAAGGCACTTGCGCCCGTACGGCCGTACGAGCAGATCGGCACGCTGCGTCGGTCTCGGGAGCCTGATTCCCGTACAGCGCCGCGGGGCGACAATTCCGGCATGGCAATCCAGGATGCCCTTTTTGGCGACGAACTGCCCAGTGCCACCGCCGCGGTGGGCGTGCCGCTGGCCGAGCGCCTGCGGCCCCGCCATCTCGACGAGGTGGTGGGCCAGCGCCCGCTGCTCGCGCCGGGGCGTCCGTTGCGCGTGGCCTTCGAGTCGGGCCGGCTGCCGTCGATGATCCTGTGGGGCCCGCCGGGCGTCGGCAAGACGACGCTCGCGCGGCTGCTGGCCGGTGCCACCGGCGCCCACTTCATCGTGCTGTCGGCCGTGTTGGCCGGCGTCAAGGACATCCGCGAGGCGGTCGAACAGGCCACCGCGCAACGCCGTGCCGGCCGCGCCACGGTGGTCTTCGTCGACGAGGTGCACCGCTTCAACAAGGCGCAGCAGGACGCCTTCCTGCCGCACGTCGAGGCCGGACTCTTCAGCTTCATCGGTGCCACCACCGAGAACCCGTCCTTCGAGGTCAACTCGGCGCTGCTGTCGCGGGCCACCGTGCACGTGCTGAAGCCGCTGGACGACGCCGACCTGGGCGAGCTCGTTCGCAGGGCAGAGGCCTTGCTGAAGGCGCCACCGCTGAGTGCCGCCGCGCACGAACGCCTGGTGGCCCACGCCGACGGCGATGCGCGCCGCCTGCTCAACGCCTACGACAACCTGGTTGCCGCGCACGCCGATGCCGGCGAACTCGACGAGGCGCGCCTGGAAACCACGCTGGGCGAACTGCTGCGACGTGGCGACAAGGGCGGCGACGTCTACTACGACACCATCTCGGCGCTGCACAAGAGCGTGCGCGGCTCCGACCCCGACGCCGCGCTGTACTGGCTGGCGCGCCTGCTCGATGCCGGCATGGACCCCCGGTATGCGGCGCGCCGCCTCCTGCGCATGGCCTCCGAGGACATCGGCCTGGCCGACCCGCGCGCGCTGCGCCTGGCGCTCGATGCCGCCGAGGTCTACGAGCGGCTGGGCTCGCCTGAGGGCGAACTCGCCCTGGCCGAGGCCGTGGCCTATCTGGCGGTGGCGCCCAAGTCCAACGCCGTCTACAAGGCCTGGAATGCGGTGCGCGACCTCGTCAGGACCGACGGCACGCGCCCGGTGCCCATGCACCTGCGCAACGCGCCGACCCGGCTGATGAAGGGCCTGGGCCATGGCGCCGGCTACCGCTACGCGCACGACGAGGCCGAGGGTTATGCCGCCGGCGAGCGCTACCTGCCCGAGGGCCTGCCGGCCACGCGCTTCTACGAGCCGGTGCCGCGCGGCCTGGAAGCACGCATCGGCGAGCGCCTGGCCCAGTTGCGGGCGCTGGACGACGCGGCCGACGCACCGGACTGAACCGGCTCCGTGCGGAGACTGCGTGACTGCAGGCGGGCCGCCTGTCGAGGGGGTAAGCCCCGCCGGGCCCGTCAGGGCCCGCCACCTAGAATGTTTATGCATCGCGGCCCGCGCCATCGGTCGCCACGCCGCCGCCGGGCGAGCTTCTTGCATCAGCCCGAACTCACCGCCGAAGGTGACGGCAAACGGAGTACTCCCCCTCGATGGAAACCTTTTTCCAGCAGATCATCAACGGCCTGGTGCTCGGCTCCATGTACGCGCTGGTCGCGCTCGGCTACACGATGGTCTACGGCATCATCAACCTCATCAACTTCGCTCACGGCGAGGTGCTGATGGTGGGCGCGCTGACGAGTTGGAGCATCGTTTCGGCGCTGGCCGACTCCGGCCTGCCGGGGTGGCTGATCATGCTCATCTCGCTGGCCTGCGCGATCGTGGTCTGCGCGACGCTGAACTTCGCCGTCGAGAAGCTGGCCTACCGGCCGCTGCGCAACGCCCCCCGGCTGGCGCCGCTGATCACCGCCATGGGCATGAGCCTGCTGCTGCAGACGCTGGCGATGATCGTCTGGAAGCCCAACCCCAAGCCCTATCCGCTGCTGCTGCCCACCGAGCCCATCGACCTCGGCGGGCCGGTCATCACCGTCACGCAGTGCCTGATCCTGGGTGTGACGGTGGCCATGCTGGCCGGGCTGATGTACTTGGTGAACCGCACCAAGCTCGGCCGCGCCATGCGCGCCACGGCCGAGAACCCCCGCGTGGCCGCGCTGATGGGCGTCAAGCCCGACATGGTGATCTCGGCCACTTTCATCATAGGCGCCGCGCTGGCTGCGGTGGCCGGCGTGATGTGGGCTGCCAACTACGGCACCGTGCAGCACAGCATGGGCTTCCTGCCGGGGCTGAAGGCCTTCACGGCCGCGGTGCTGGGCGGCATCGGCAACCTGGCCGGTGCGGTGGTCGGCGGGGTGCTGCTGGGGCTGGTCGAGGCGCTGGGCGCGGGCTACCTCGGTGCATTGACCGGTGGTGTGCTGGGCAGCCACTACGCCGACATCTTCGCCTTCGTCGCCCTCATCCTGGTGCTGACCTTGCGGCCCTCGGGGCTGCTGGGTGAACGCGTCGCCGACCGAGCCTGAGGCCTCGCATGAAACAGAAGATCGCCATTTTCCTCATCGCCGCGCTGGCCCTGCTGGCGCTGCCGCTGGTGGCGCAGTACTTCGGCCAGGGCTGGGTGCGCATCCTGGCGCTGTCGCTGCTGTACGTGCTGCTGGCGCTGGGGCTGAACATCGTGGTCGGCTATGCCGGCCTGCTCGACCTGGGCTACGTCGCGTTCTATGCCGTCGGCGCCTACATGTACGCGCTGCTGGCCAGCCCCCACCTGGTCGAGAACTTCGAGTGGATCGCCAATCTGCTGCCCAACGGCATGCACACGCCGGTATGGGCCGTGATCCCGCTGGCGGCCGGCCTGGCGGCCATCGCCGGGGTGCTGCTGGGCATGCCGGTGCTCAAGCTGAGGGGCGACTACCTGGCCATCGTGACGCTGGGCTTTGGCGAGATCATCCGCGTGTTCATGAACAACCTCGAGCACCCGGTGAACATCACCAACGGGCCGCGGGGCCTGGACCGCATCGATTCGATGAACCTGTTCGGTTTCAGCTTCGGCAGGGCGATCGACATCGGCGACTACCGCGTCAGCTCGGTGGTGCTCTACTACTACCTCTTCCTGGCGCTGGTGGTGTTCAGCGTCGTCGTCTGCCACCGCCTCGAAAACAGCCGCATCGGCCGCGCCTGGATGGCCATCCGTGAAGACGAGATCGCCGCCAAGGCGATGGGCATCAACACGCGCAACATGAAGCTGCTGGCCTTCGGCATGGGGGCCACCTTCGGCGGCGTCTCGGGCTCGATGTTCGCGGCCTTCCAGGGTTTCGTCTCGCCCGAGAGCTTCAGCCTGCAGGAGAGCGTGCTCATCGTCGCCATGGTGGTGCTGGGCGGCATGGGCCACCTGCCCGGCGTCATCCTGGGCGCGGTGATGCTGGCCGCGCTGCCCGAGGTGCTGCGCTACGTGGCCGGGCCCCTGCAGCAGCTGTCGGGCGGCCGGCTCGACGCCTCCATCCTGCGCCAGCTGCTCATCGCGTTGGCGATGATCGGCATCATGCTGGCGCGTCCCCGTGGCCTGTGGCCGGCACGCGAGCACGGCAAGGGCGCGCCGCAGCCGGTGCGCTGAGAGAGGGCCCCGAACATGTCGCAACCCGTACTCAAGGTGCAGGGCGTCAGCAAGCGCTTCGGTGGCCTGCAGGCGCTGTCCGATGTCGGCATCACCATCCATGCCGGCCAGGTGTACGGCCTGATCGGCCCTAACGGCGCCGGCAAGACGACCTTCTTCAACGTGCTCACCGGGCTGTACATCCCCGATTCGGGCAGCTTCGAGCTCGGCGGCGAGACCTACAAGCCCAGCGCGGTGCACGAGGTGGCCAAGGCCGGCATCGCGCGCACCTTCCAGAACATTCGGCTCTTCGCCGAGATGACGGCGCTGGAGAACGTGATGGTCGGCCGCCATGTGCGCACGCACTCGGGGCTGGGCGGCGCGGTCTTCCGCACCGCGGCTTTCAAGGCCGAAGAGGCGGCGATCGCGCAGCGCGCGCAGGAGCTGCTCGACTACGTGGGCATCGGCGGCTACGCCGAGTTCAAGGCCCGCACGCTGAGCTACGGCGACCAGCGGCGGCTCGAGATCGCACGCGCGCTGGCCACCGACCCCAAGCTCATCGCGCTGGACGAACCCGCTGCCGGCATGAACGCCACCGAGAAGGGGGTGCTGCGCGAGCTCATAGACCGCATCCGCAACGACGGCCGCACCATCCTGCTCATCGAGCACGACGTCAAGCTGGTGATGGGCCTGTGCGACCGCGTCACCGTGCTCGACTACGGCAAGCAGATCGCCGAAGGCAACCCGGCCGAGGTGCAGAAGAGCGAGAAGGTGATCGAGGCGTATCTCGGCGCCTCGGCCACGCACTGAGGGGCGGCGCGACATGACGCGGACGATGTTGAAGGTGACCGACCTGAAGGTGGCGTACGGCGGCATCCAGGCCGTCAAGGGCGTGAGCTTCGAGGTTCACGAGGGCGAGCTGGTGAGCCTGATCGGCGCCAACGGCGCCGGCAAGACGACGACGCTGAAGGCCGTCACCGGCACCCAGGCGGTGGCCGCCGGCGGCATCGAGTACCTGGGCCGCGACATCAAGGGCCAGGGCCCCTGGGACCTCGTCAAGCAGGGCCTGGTGATGGTGCCCGAGGGGCGCGGCGTGTTCTCGCGCATGACCATCACCGAGAACCTGCAGATGGGCGCCTTCGTGCGCGACGACCAGGCCGGGATCGCTGCCGATATCGACAAGGTCTTCGGCATCTTTCCGCGCCTGAAGGAGCGCCGCAACCAGCTGGCCGGCACCATGAGCGGCGGCGAGCAGCAGATGCTGGCGATGGGCCGTGGGCTGATGGCGCGGCCCAAGGTGCTGCTGCTCGACGAGCCGAGCATGGGCCTGAGCCCGATCATGGTCGACAAGATCTTCGAGGTCGTCAACGACATCCACAGCCGCGGCACCACCGTGCTGCTGGTCGAGCAGAACGCCAGCCGCGCGCTCGGGCTGGCCAACCGCGGCTACGTGATGGACTCGGGCGAGATCACCATGACCGGCGACGCCAAGGCGCTGCTGGCCGACCCCAAGGTGCGCGCCGCCTACCTCGGGGAGTGAGCCCCCGAGCTCGCTGGCGCTCGCTGCCCCCCGAGGGCGCCGTCCGCCTACGGCCCGGCGGAGCCGGTTCCGCGGCGGGAAGCCTGGTCGAAGAACTTGTCGCCGTTGGTCAATCTGCCCGCGCGCCCGAGGCCTTGACGACCTTCTCGTACTTCGCCAGCTCGGCCGCGACGAAGCTGCCGAACTGCGCCGGCGATGTCGGCGCGGCCTCGGCCAGCAGGGTCGCGAAACGCGCCTTCACTTCCGCCGAGCCCAGCGCCTCGACGAAGGCCTTGTTCAGCCTGGCCGTGGTGTCACCAGGCAGCCCGGCGGGCCCGAAGAGGCCGAACCAGGTGCTGATGTCGAAGGCCTTCAGGCCTGCGGCGGCGCCGGCCTCGGCCACGGTGGGCAGGTCGGGCATGGCCGGTGTGCGCAGGGCGGTGGTCACGGCCAGTGCCTTGAGCTTGCCGGCCTTGATGTTGGCCGACGCCGCCGCCAGGTTGTCGAAGTTGAAGTCGACCTCGCCGCCCAGCAGCGCCAGCTGCGCCGGTGCCGCGCCGGCATAGGGGATGTGCACGGCGAAGATGCCGGCCTACGCCTTGAACATCTCGCCCGCCAGGTGCCCGGCGCTGCCATTGCCGCCGCTGCCGTAGTTCAGCCGCCCCGGGTGGGTCTTGGCATAGGCCACGAGGTCGGCCAGTGCGGCGATCTTCAGCCGCGCGGCGGTCTCGGCGTTCATCACCAGCACGTTGGGCACCTGGGCCACCAGCGTCAGCGGCGTGAAGTCGCGCTGCGCGTCATAGGGCATCTTGGCGTACAGCCAGGGGTTGATGGCGTGTGTGGCCACCGCGCCCATGACGATGGTGTTGCCGTCGGGCTTGGCCTTGGCCACCAGGTCGGCGCCCAGGTTGCCGCCCGCGCCGGGGCGGTTCTCGACGACCACGTTGCCCAGGCTGTCCTTGGCCGCCGCGGCCAGCACCCGCGCGATGGTGTCCAGCGGGCCGCCGGGCGGGTAGGGCACGACGAGGCGGATGGTGTTGCCCGTCTGCGCCCGGGCAGGGCCGGCCGCGGCGGCGGCAAGCGCCAGGCGCAGGACGTCACGTCGTTGCAGCTTCATGCTTGTCGGCCTCGGAGGTGAAGGAATCGGCGAAAAATTCCTCGGCAGGCAGGGCGCAGCGCGCCACGAAGTCGCGCTGTGCGGCCTCGACGACGACGGGCGCACCGCAGGCGTAGACCTGGTGTGCGCGGAGATCGGGCAGGTCCTGCATCACGGCCTGGTGCACGAAGCCGGTACGGCCGGACCAGGCGTCCTCGGGCAGCGCATCGCTGATCACCGGCACGTAGCGCAGCCAGGGCAGTTCGGCCGCGGCCTGCAGGCACCAGTCGTTCATGTACAGGTCGGCCGGCCGCCGGCCGCCCCAGTACAGCACCACCGGCCGCAGGTTGGCCTGCAGCCGAAGTTGTTCGACGAGGGCCTTGATGGGCGCGAAGCCGGTGCCGCTGGCCAGCAGCACCATGGCCTTGTCGGACGGCTCGCGCAGGAAGAAGGTGCCGAAGGGGCCTTCCATGCGCAGGATGTCCTTCTCCTTCAGCGCGGCGAAGACATGGTCGGTGAACCTGCCTCCCGGCATGTGCCGGATGTGCAGCTCGATGGCCGGCGGGCTGCCCAGGTTGGCCGGTGCATTGGCCATGCTGTAGCTGCGCCGCGCGCCGTCGCGCAGGATGAACTCGACGTACTGACCGGCCCGGTACTGCAGGTTCTGGTTGGCCGGCAGCTGCATCTTCAGCACCACCACGTCGGGTGTCGGGCGTTCCAGGCTGAGTACGCGTGAAGGCAGCTTGAGCACCGGGAATTCACCCGCGCCGGGCACGCTGCGCGCCTCGACGACGCAGTCGCCCTGGGGCACGGCGCAGCAGGTGAGGATGAAGCCGGCCTCTTGCTCGGCGGCCGACAGCGCCTTGCTCTGGTGCCGGCCGTGCACCACGCTGCCTTGCAGCAGTCGGCTCTTGCACGAACCGCAGGCGCCGTCGCGGCAGCCATAGGGCAGGCCCACACCCTGGCGGATGGCGGCGGGAAGGATGGCCTCGTCGGCTTCGACGCTGAAGCTGCGATCAGAGGGCTTGAGGGTGATGGTGAAGCTCATGGCGGGCAGGGCGGGCGCGTAGACTGCAACCTTCAATTGTGCCCGGGCAGCGCCAAGACGTTGTACGGGGAGTCTTGT
>PNKD01000044.1 GCA_013822265.1 Leptothrix sp. (in: b-proteobacteria) | reverse complement strand
CCACCGGGCAGGCCTTGATGCACAGCGTGCAGCCTATGCACCAGGCTTCGTCGATGACGGCCAGCAGGCGCGGCCCCTCGTGGCCGTGGCTGATGTCCAGGGGCTTCACCGGCCGGCCGCTGATGGCCGCGAGGCGGGTGATGCCTTCTGCGCCCCCCGGCGGGCAGCGGTTGATGTCGGCCTCGCCGCTGGCCATGGCCTCGGCGTAGGCGCGGCAATCGGCGTAGCCGCAGCGTGTGCACTGCGTCTGCGGCAGTGCGGCATCGAGCCGATCTGCGAGGGATTCGGGAGGCGTCGGGGCGGGCACGCGCCGATTATCGGGCGCGTGACCTCTTGGGCAGCGCCGTCACGTTGCTCGGGGCCTTGGCGACCTGGGCCTTGTTGTGGCGCTTGATGAAGGTGCGCACCTCGGGATAGACCTTCTCGCGCCAGCGGCGACCCGAGAAGATGCCGTAGTGCCCCGCGCCCTCGACGTCGTAGTGGAATTGGCGCGCCTTGGGCACGCCCAGGCACAGGTCGTGCGCCGCCTTGGTCTGGCCGGCGCCCGAGATGTCGTCGAGTTCGCCTTCGATGGTCAGGATGGCGGTGCGGGTGATGTCCAGAGGCCGCACCGGCTCGCCGTTCACGACCCAGGTGCCGTGCACGAGGGCAAAGTCCTGGAACACGGTCTTGATGGTGTCGAGGTAGTACTCGGCCGGCATGTCGAGCACGGCGTTGTACTCGTCGTAGAACTGGCGGTGGGCCTCGGCGCTGTCGTCGTCGCCGCGGATGAGGTCGAGGAAGTAGTCGTAGTGGCTGCTGACGTGGCGGTCGGGGTTCATCGCCACGAAGCCGGTGTGCTGCATGAAACCCGGGTAGACGGCCCGACCCGCGCCGGGAAAGTTGGGCGGCACGCGGAAGATCACGCTGTTCTCGAACCAGGTGTGGCTGCGGTTGATGGCCAGGTCGTTGACCACCGTGGGGCTCTTGCGCGCGTCGATGGGGCCTCCCATCATGGTCATGGTCAGGGGTGTGGCCTCACCGCGGCTGGCCATCAGCGAGACCGCCGCCAGCACGGGCACGGTGGGCTGGCAAACCGAGATCACGTGCACCTTTTCCGACCCGACGTGGCGGATGAATTCCTGCACGTAGCCGACGTAGTCGTCGAGGTGGAAGGCGCCTTCGGACAGCGGCACCATGCGGGCGTCGGTCCAGTCGGTGATGTAGACCTTGTGGTCGTGCAGCAGGCTCTTGACGGTGTCGCGCAGCAGCGTCGAATGGTGGCCCGACAGCGGGGCCACCACCAGCGCCGTGGGCTGGTCCTTCATGGTCGCCAATGCACTGGCGTTGTCGGTGAAGCGCTTGAAGCGCAGCAGGCGGCAGAAGGGCTTGCTCAGCGCCACCTGCTCCTGCACGGCCACCTCGATGCCGTCGACGGTGGCGCTGGTGATGCCGAAGGGCGGCTTCTCGTACTCCTTGGCCAGGCGGTGCAGCAGGTCGAACCCGGCCGAGATGCGCTGGGCCAGCGGCGAATGCGCAAACGGCGACAACGGATGGTCGTAGAGCTTGGCCGACGCGCTCGCGAACTCGGAGAAGGGCGCCATCAGCGAGCGTTGGGTCTCGTAGATCTGGTACAGCATCAAGGGTCTCCGTTATCACATGCCGGGATGCGAGTGCCCATGGGCGCCCGGTCGTCTCACTGCGGCCAACTGTACGCCCAAAATTGCTGCAGTGCAGCAAAAGTAGGGGCTCCGCCTCATCTTGCCCGTAGAAGGGCGCCGGCCAAAGAACGAAAACGCGGGGCTTTCGGGTGCTGGCCGGGCTGCCAGGGCGGCGCAGGCGGCCGTCAGGCCGCCGACGAGCCTGGCCGTGTCAGCGCATCACCTGGGCCAGCGCCGCCGCGACGGCGGCGATGTTGCGGCTGTTGATGGCGGCCACGCAGATGCGGCCGGAGTCGACGCCGTAGACGCCGAACTCGGCGCGCAGGCGCTGCATCTGCTCCTTGGACAGCCCTGAGTAGCTGAACATGCCCATCTGCTGCGTGATGTAGGACAGGTCGCCCTGCACGCCGGCCGCCTGCAGCTGCGACACCAGTGCATGGCGCGTGGTGCGGATGCGCTCGCGCATGCCGGCCAGTTCTTGCTCCCACTGTGCGCGCAGCGCGGGCGTCGTCAGCACCGTGGCCACGACCTGGGCGCCGAAGGTCGGCGGGTTGCTGTAGTTGGTGCGGATGACGATCTTCAGCTGCGACAGCACGCGCGCCATCTCGTCCTTGCTGCGGCACACGACGCTGAGCGCGCCGACGCGCTCGCCGTAGAGCGAGAAGCTCTTGGAGAAGGAGGTCGCGACGAAAAACTGCTGGCCCGTGGCCAGGAAGCACTGCACGGCGGCGCCGTCCTCGGCGATGCCCTTACCGAAGCCCTGGTAGGCCATGTCGAGGAAGGGCACGAGGCCGCTCTCGGCGCAGGCCGCGGCGATCTGCCGCCACTGCGCGATGTCGAGGTCGCAGCCGGTGGGGTTGTGGCAGCAGGCATGCAGCACGACGATGGTGCCGGCGCGTGCCGCGCGCAGGGCCTGCATCAGCGCGTCGAACCGGATGCCGCGCGTGGCGGCGTCGTAGTAGGGGTAGGTCTGGACGTCGAAGCCGGCATGGGTGAAGAGCGCGCGGTGGTTCTCCCAGCTCGGGTCGCTGATCAGCACGGTGGCGTCGGGGCGCAGGCGCTTGAGGAAGTCGGCGCCGACCTTGAGCGCGCCGGTGCCGCCCAGCGACTGCACGGTGGCGACGCGGCCGCTGGTGACGGCCTCGCCGTCGCTGCCGAAGACCAGGCCCTGCACGGCCTTGTGGTAGGCGGCGATGCCGTCGATGGGCAGATAACCCTTGGCCCTGGGCGACTCGAGCAGCTGCTGCTCGGCCGCGGCGACGCAGCGCAGCACGGGCAGCTTGCCCTCGTCGTCGAAGTAGACGCCCACTCCCAGGTTCACCTTGGCGGGGTTGGGGTCGGCGTTGAACTGCTCGTTCAGACCCAGGATGGGGTCGCGCGGGGCCATCTCTACGGCGGCGAACAGGGAGGCGGTCATGGGGGTTCCTGAGGCGGTGTGGGGACGTGCGGGTGGGCGCCGTGGCTGCGGTTTGCCACAGGCTGCGCTACGCTATTGGGTTGCTCGACGGCCGCCCTCGGGCCGCCGCGCAAACCTCGACATTCTAAAACGCCGCCCTCCTGGGAAACCCGCATGACTGCATTGGCTGAAGTGGCCACCGACGCCGAAGCACCCCGCGCGGGTGAGTTCGTCACCTTCCCCGATTCGCCGTTCCAGCTCTTGCAGCAATTTGCGCCGGCGGGCGACCAGCCCACGGCCATCGCGCAGCTGGTCGAGGGCATACAGGACGGCCTGCAGTACCAGACGCTGCTGGGCGTGACGGGCTCGGGCAAGACCTTCACGATGGCCAACGTCATCGCCCGCCTGGGCCGGCCGGCCATCGTCTTCGCGCCGAACAAGACGCTGGCGGCGCAGCTGTACAGCGAGTTCCGCGATTTTTTTCCCAAGAACGCGGTCGAGTACTTCGTCAGCTATTACGACTACTACCAGCCCGAGGCCTACGTGCCGCAGCGCGACCTCTTCATCGAGAAGGACAGCGCGATCAACGAGCACATCGAGCAGATGCGCCTGAGCGCGACCAAGAGCCTGCTCGAGCGGCGCGACGTCATCATCGTGGCCAGCGTGAGCGCCATCTACGGCATCGGCAACCCGGCCGACTACCACCAGATGGTGATGACGTTGCGCGTGGGCGACAAGATGAGTCAGCGCGACGTGATCCAGCAACTGATTCGCATGCAGTACAAGCGCAACGAGGTCGACTTCAGCCGCGGTTCCTTCCGTGTGCGCGGCGACACCATCGACGTCTTCCCGGCCGAGCACAGCGAACTGGCGCTGCGCATCGAGCTCTTCGACGACGAGATCGAAGGCCTGCAGCTGCTGGACCCGCTGACCGGGCGCGTGCGCCAGAAGATCCCGCGCTTCACCGTCTACCCGAGCAGCCATTACGTGACGCCGCGGGAACGTGTGGTCGACGCCATCGCCACGATCAAGGACGAACTGCGGGCACGGCTGGACGAACTCGTCAAGGCGGGCAAGCTGGTCGAGGCGCAGCGGCTCGAGCAGCGCACGCGTTTCGACCTCGAGATGCTGCAGGAGGTGGGCCACTGCAAGGGCATCGAGAACTACACCCGCCACCTCTCCGGCGCGCAGCCCGGCGAGCCGCCGCCCACGCTGGTGGACTACCTGGCCGGCGACGCGCTGATGTTCCTGGACGAGAGCCACGTGCTCATCGGCCAGTTCGGCGGCATGTACAACGGCGACCGCGCGCGCAAGACGACGCTGGTGGAGTACGGCTTCCGCCTGCCCAGTGCGCTGGACAACCGGCCGCTGAAGTTCGAGGAGTTCGAAGCCAAGATGCGGCAGTCGGTGTTCGTCTCGGCGACACCCGGCAACTGGGAGAAGGCGCACACCGGCGCGGTCGTCGAGCAGGTGGTGCGGCCCACCGGTCTCGTCGACCCCGAGGTCGAGGTGCGCGCCGCCGCCACGCAGGTGGACGACGTGCTGCAGGAGATCCGCACCCGCGTCGTCGCCAACGAACGGGTGCTGATCACCACGCTGACCAAGCGCATGGCGGAGCAGCTCACGGAATACCTCAGCGACAACGGCGTCAAGGTGCGTTACCTGCACAGCGACATCGACACCGTCGAGCGGGTAGAGATCCTGCGCGACCTGCGCCTGGGCATGTTCGACGTGCTGGTGGGCATCAATCTGCTGCGCGAAGGCCTCGACCTGCCCGAGGTCAGCCTGGTCGCCATCCTCGACGCCGACAAGGAAGGTTTCCTGCGCGCCGAGCGCAGCCTGATCCAGACCATAGGCCGCGCGGCGCGCAACCTGCACGGCCGCGCCATCCTCTACGCCGACAGG
Organism: Leptothrix sp. (in: b-proteobacteria); assembly: GCA_013822265.1. Lineage (GTDB taxonomy): Bacteria > Pseudomonadota > Gammaproteobacteria > Burkholderiales > Burkholderiaceae_C > Rubrivivax. Next base: position 21,682 of record PNKD01000044.1, on the reverse strand, counting down.
ATGACCGACAGCATGAAGGCCGCCATCGGCGAGACCGAACGCCGGCGTGCCAAGCAGATCGCCCACAACCTGGCGCTGGGCATCACGCCGCGCAGCGTCACGACGCGCATCCGCGACATGATCGACGGCGCCGTGTCCGACAAGTCGGCCAAGGACGACCTGAAGGCCGCGCAGGCGGCGGCCGAAGTCGAGGCGATGAGCGAGAAGGACCTCGGCAAGCGCATCAAGCTGCTGGAAAAGCAGATGCTGGAGCATGCGCGCAACCTCGAGTTCGAGAAGGCGGCGCGGGTGCGCGACCAGCTCGCGCTGCTGCGCGAGCAGGCCTTCGGCGGCAGTGGCCACGACGTGGTGCCGCTGATCCCGGCGGCGGGGGCCGGGCGATGATCGGGCGGCTGAAGCAGTGGATGAAGGGCGGCGCCGGGCCTCGCGCGGGTGGCGCTGGCGGCGACGCTGCCGAGCTGCGCGTGCTGATGGTGTGCATGGGCAACATCTGCCGCTCGCCGACGGCCGAAGCCGTGCTGCGCGAGCGCCTGCAGCGCGCCGGCCTGGCGCGGCAGGTGATGGTCGATTCGGCCGGCACGCTCGACCACCACCGGGGCGAGGCGCCCGACCCGCGCGCCATCCGCCACGCGGCGCAGCGCGGCTACGACCTGTCGGCCCAGCGTGCACGCCCGGTGCTGGCAGACGATTTCGCGCGCTTCCACTGGCTGCTCGCCATGGACGAGGACAACCTGGCCTGGCTGCAACGCAAGGCGCCGCCCGGGCATGGCGCGCGCATCGAGTTGCTGATGCCCCACGCGCGCCGGCACACCGACGTCCGGTTCGTTCCCGACCCCTACTACGGCGGCCCGGCAGGCTTCGAGCACGTGCTCGACCTCGTCGAAGACGCCTGCGACGGCTTCGTCGACCGCCTGCGCCGGGAACTGACGGCGCCGCGGGGCGTCTAAGCCGTACTAAATCAGTAGGTCATAGGGTATACTTGACAAAATCAGTAGGGGACAGCCGAGGCCCTGGGGTCCGGCGGGCGCGATGCGGCTTTCTGCGCGCGGGTCCGGGCTGTTTGCCGATGTACCGAGAGCGCCCTGCGCGCCAGGAGAAACAACGATGCGACTCACCACCAAAGGCCGATTTGCCGTCACCGCGATGATCGATCTGGCCCTGCGCTCGAACGCCGGCCCGGTGGCACTGGCCGCCATCAGCCAGCGCCAGCAGATATCACTGTCCTACCTCGAGCAGCTGTTCGGCAAGCTGCGGCGCAGCGAGCTCGTCGAGAGCACGCGCGGCCCGGGCGGCGGCTATTCGCTGGGCCGGGCGGCGGGCGAGATCACCGTGGCCGACATCATCGTCGCGGTCGACGAACCCATAGACGCCACCGGCTGCGCCGGCAAGGAGAGCTGCATGGGCGAGGACTCGGGCAAGTGCATGACGCACGACCTCTGGGCCAGCCTGAACACCAAGATGATCGAGTACCTCGACTCGGTCTCGCTGCAGAAGCTGGTCGACGAGCAACTCGCCAAGGGGGTGTCGGTCGATGCCTCGCCGATCAAGCGCGCGATCTCCACCGTGCCGGTGGTCAAGCCGATCAAGGTGACGGCGCCGAACTCGGTGTTCGCCCTGGGCAACGTCTTCAACAAGTGATCACGCCCCGCACCCTCTTATCCTCAACATCGACGAGCCGTCCGCGATGACCCCGCACTTCCCCATCTACCTCGACTACGGCGCCACCACCCCCTGCGACCCGCGGGTCGTCGACGCCATGATTCCCTGGCTGCGCGAGCACTTCGGCAATCCGGCGTCGCGCAGCCATGCCTGGGGCTGGGAAGCCGAGGAGGCCGTCGAGAAGGCGCGCGCACAGGTTGCCGGCCTGGTCCATGCCGACCCGCGCGAGATCGTCTGGACCAGCGGCGCCACCGAGTCGATCAACCTGGCGATCAAGGGCGCGGCGCACTTCTACAGCAGCCGCGGCAAGCACCTGATCACGCTGAAGACCGAGCACAAGGCCGTGCTCGACACCATGCGCGAGCTCGAGCGCCAGGGTTTCGAGGTGACCTATCTCGACGTGCAGGAGAACGGCCTGCTCGACCTCGACAGGTTCAAGGACGCGCTGCGCAAGGACACCATCCTCGTCTCGGTGCTGCTGGTGAACAACGAGATCGGCGTCATCCAGGACATCCCCGCCATCGGCGCGATGTGTCGCGAGCGCGGCATCATCTTCCACGTCGACGCCGCGCAGGCCACGGGCAAGGTCACGATCGACCTCGAGGGTCTGCCGGTCGACCTGATGAGCCTGGCCTCGCACAAGACCTACGGCCCCAAGGGTGTGGGCGCGCTCTACGTGCGCCGCAAGCCGCGCGTGCGCATCGAGGCGCAGATGCACGGTGGCGGCCACGAGCGTGGCATGCGCAGCGGCACGCTGCCCACGCACCAAATCGTCGGCATGGGCCTGGCCTTCGAGATCGCCAGGGTCGAGATGGGCGCCGAGATCGAGCGCATCCGCATGCTGAGCAAGCGCCTGCTGGACGGCATCAGCGGCATCGAGCAGGTGTTCATCAACGGCGACCTCGAGCGCCGCGTGCCGCACAACGTCAACGCCAGCTTCAACTTCGTCGAGGGCGAGAGCCTGATCATGGGCGTCAAGGGCCTGGCGGTGTCGTCGGGCTCGGCCTGCACCAGCGCCAGCCTCGAGCCCAGCTACGTGCTGCGCGCCCTGGGCCGCAGCGACGAGCTCGCGCACAGCAGCCTGCGCATGACCATCGGCCGCTTCACCACCGTCGAGGAGATCGACTACGCCGTCAGCACCCTGCAGGCCAACGTCGCCAAACTGCGCGAACTGTCGCCGCTGTGGGAGATGTTCAAGGACGGCATCGACATCAGCACGATCCAGTGGTCTGCGCACTGACCCGGACACAAGGACTAAGGAGAACACACATGGCCTACAGCGAAAAAGTCGTCGAGCACTACGAAAACCCGCGCAACGTCGGCAGCTTCGACAAGGGTGACGACTCGGTCGGCACCGGCATGGTCGGAGCGCCGGCCTGCGGCGACGTGATGAAGCTGCAGATCAAGGTCAATCCGGCCACCGGGCTGATCGAGGACGCGCGCTTCAAGACCTACGGCTGCGGCTCGGCCATCGCGTCCAGCTCGCTGGTCACCGAGTGGGTCAAGGGCAAGACGCTGGACGAGGCGGTGACGATCAAGAACACGCAGATCGCCGAGGAACTGGCGCTGCCGCCGGTCAAGATCCACTGCAGCATCCTGGCCGAGGACGCCATCAAGGCGGCCGTCGACGACTACAAGGCCAAACATGGGGCCCCCGAGCTCCCTCCGGTCGCTACCCCCCAGGGGGGCGCTCGCAGCGGCCCGGCAGAGCCGGTTCCGCGCGAGGGCTTGGTGAGCTGAGACAGAGATGTCGGTCACCCTCTCCGAAGCCGCGGCGCGGCACGTCACACGCTACTTGGGCCGGCGCGGCAAGGGCGTGGGCGTGCGCCTGGGCGTCAAGACCACGGGCTGCTCGGGCCTGGCCTACAAGCTCGAATACGCCGACGAGATCGCACCCGAAGACGTGATCTTCGAGGACCACGGCGTCAAGGTGCTGGTCGACCCCAAGAGCCTGCCCTACATCGACGGCACCGAGCTCGACTTCGTGCGCGAGGGTCTCAACGAGGGCTTCAAGTTCCACAACCCGCGCGAGAAGGACCGCTGCGGTTGCGGGGAGTCGTTCCGCGTCTGAAGGCCGCCGCTCCGACGCGCAGGGCGCGGCGCGTACACGACGGTACTGCCGCGCCCTGGCGTCTTCCTGATTCCCCATGTCCGACCCCATCGTCATCCGCCGCGAACGCCCCGACCAGCCCGAAGTGGTGGCGTTGCTGTCGGCGCTGGACGCCTACTTGATGTCGCTGTACCCGCCGCAAGCCAGCTACATTCTCGACGTGCAGGCACTGTTGGCCGACGACGTGGCCTTCTTCGTCGCCCGCGACGGCGCGCGCGCGGTGGGCACGGCGGCCTGCCGGCGTGTGCCCGGCGGGCCCGACACCGGCGGCCAGCCCTACGGCGAGGTCAAGCGCATGTACGTCGACCCCGCGCAGCGCGGCCGGCGCCTGGGTGCGCGCCTGCTGGGCGCGGTGGAGGACAGCCTGCGCGACCATGGCTGCCGGCTTTCGCTGCTGGAGACCGGCCGCGACCAGCACGAGGCCGTGGCCCTCTACGAGCGCTGCGGCTACACGCCTCGCGGGCCCTTCGGCGGCTACCCCGACAACGGCCTGTCGGCCTTCTACGGCAAGGCGCTGTGAAGCTCGGCGACGACGACTTCACGCTCTTCGGCCTGGCGCCGACGCAGGCGCTGAACCGTGCCGACCTCGACGCGCGCCGCCGCGAGCTGCAGGCCGAGGTGCACCCCGACCGCTTTGCCGCCGAGGGCGCCGCCGCGCAGCGCGTGGCGATGCAATGGGCGGTGCGCGTCAACGAGGCCTGGCAGCGCCTGAAAGACCCGCTCAGCCGCGCCGCCTACCTGTGCCAGCTGCGCGGCGTGCCGGTGGATGCCGAGCGCAACACGGCGATGCCCGCAGCCTTTCTGATGCAGCAGATGCAGTGGCGCGAGGCCCTGGACGAGGCCGCCGATGCCGCCGCCGTCGAGGCGCTGGATGCCGAGATCGCGCAGGACGAAGGCCGCATGCTGACCGAGCTGACGACGCTGCTGGACGAAACCCCCGACACCGCCGCGGCGGCCGCGATGGTGCGTTCGCTGATGTTCGTGGCGCGTTTCCGGCACGACATCGAACGCCGCCTCGAGGCCCTGGACGCCACCCGCTGATCACCGGAAGAACCCCGTTCATGGCATTGCTGCAGATCTCCGAACCCGGCCAGGCGCCCGACCCGCACCAGCGCCGCATCGCCGTGGGCATAGACCTGGGCACCACGCACTCGTTGGTGGCGGCCGTGCGCCACGGCGTGGCCGAGTGCCTGCCCGACCTGAAGGGCCGGCTGCTTCTGCCCTCGGCCGTGCGCTACCTCGAAGGCGGTGGCCGGCAGATCGGTTTCGACGCGCTCGCCGCGCAGGCCGAGGACCCCGAGAACACGCTGGTCTCGGTGAAGCGCTTCATGGGCCGGCGCCTGGCCGACGTCGCGGGCGTGGACAAGCTGCCCTACCGTTTCGTCGACCAGCCCGGCATGCTGGCCATCGCCACGCGCGAGGGCGAGAAGACGCCGGTGGAGGCTTCGGCCGAGATCCTGGCCGCGCTGCGCCAGCGGGCCGAAGACAGCTTCGACACCGACGATATCTTCGGCGCCGTGATCACCGTGCCGGCCTACTTCGACGACGCCCAGCGCCAGGCGACGAAAGACGCCGCGCAACTGGCCGGCCTGAACGTGCTGCGCCTCATCAGCGAGCCCACCGCCGCGGCCGTGGCCTATGGGCTGGACAACGCCAGCGAAGGCCTCTACGCCGTCTACGACCTGGGTGGCGGCACCTTCGACATCAGCCTGCTGCGTCTGACGCGCGGCGTGTTCGAAGTCGTGGCCACCGGCGGCGACGCCGCGCTGGGCGGCGATGACATCGACCACGCGTTGGCCGACTGGGCGCTGGCGCACGCCGGCGTGGTGGCCACGACGGCGCAGGACAAGCGCGCTGCGCTGGTGGCCGCACGCGCCGCCAAGGAAGCGCTGAGCGGCGCCGACCAGGCCGAATGGCAGGCTAGGCTCGCCGGCGGGCCGGTGACCGTGGCCGTGACGCGCGCGCAGCTCGACACGCTGGCCAGGCCGCTGATAGACCGCACGCTGGCCGCCGTGCGCAAGGTGCTGCGCGATGCCAAGGTGGTACGCACCGAGGTGCAGGGCGTGGTGATGGTGGGCGGCAGCACGCGCATGCCCGCGGTGCGCGGCGCCGTGAGCGAGCTTTTCGGCCAGCCCGTGCTGACCAACGTCAACCCCGACGAGGTGGTGGCGCTGGGTGCGGCCATCCAGGCCAACGCGCTGGCCGGCAACGCCAAGGACGGCGAGCTGCTGCTGCTCGACGTCATCGCGCTCAGCCTGGGTCTTGAGACCATGGGCGGGCTGGTCGAGCGCGTGATCGAGCGCAACACCACCATCCCGGTGGCCAAGGCACAGGAATTCACCACTTTCAAGGACGGCCAGACGGCGATGGTCATCCACGTGGTGCAGGGCGAACGCGACCTCGTCAGCGAGTGCCGCTCGCTGGCCCGCTTCGAGCTGCGTGGCATCCCGGCCATGGTGGCCGGGGCGGCGCGCATCCGCGTCACCTTCCAGGTCGACGCCGACGGGCTGCTCAGCGTCTCGGCACGCGAGCTGGCCAGCGGCGTCGAAGCCGCGGTCACCGTCAAGCCGAGCTACGGCCTGGCCGACGAACAGATCGCGCAGATGCTGAAGGACGGCTTTGCGCACGCCGAGGAAGACATGGCCGCGCGCTCGCTGCGCGAGGCCCGCGTCGACGCCGAGCGCATGGTGCTGGCCACGCGCTCGGCGCTGGCCGCCGACGGCGCGCTGCTCTCGGAAGAAGAGCGCCGCGACGTCGAAGCCCTGATCGCCGCCACCGCCGGCATTGCCCAGGGCGATGACGCCCATGCCATCGAAGCCGCCGTCGCGGCGCTGGCCGAAGGCACCGAAGCCTTCGCCGCCGCGCGCATGAACCAGGGCATCCGCCAGGCGCTGGCCGGCCGCCGCCTCGAAGAAGTCTGAACCGCCCATCCCCGCATTCCCCCATGCCCATCATCCGCATCCTCCCGAACGCTGAACTCTGCCCGCAGGGCGACACCATCGAGGCGCCCGCCGGCACGTCGATCTGCGAGGCCCTGCTCGAGAACGGCATCGCCATCGAGCACGCCTGCGAGATGAGCTGTGCCTGCACCACCTGCCACGTGGTGGTCAAGGAGGGCATCAAGTCGCTGGGCGAGATGGACGAGATCGAGGAAGACCTGCTCGACCGCGCCTGGGGCCTGACGCCGACCTCGCGCCTGAGCTGCCAGGCCATCCTCTCCGACGAAGACGTGACGATCGAGATCCCGAAGTACACGATCAACCACGCGCGCGAGAACCACTAGCCTCGTTGCGTCGCGCTGGCGCCCCGCCAGGCCGACGCCGCGGCGCCGGCTCAGAGCGTGAGAGTTTTTCGGGCGTGCCCGAGCAGCGCGCCAAAAGGCGCCTGATCTAGGCGCAAAGCGCAGCCATAGCTCGGGCTTTGGCGAGCATTTGCAACGACGAGCAGGTGCTTTTTGGTGTGATGAGCGGGCATGAACGAAAGACTCTCACGCTCTCAGCCGCCGCGCGGGCAGGGGACAGCTCGGTCCGGCCTCGACCTCTCGAGGGTGAGCGCCGAGGGCGCTTCGAGAGTGGGCTCAGGTTGCCGGCTTGTCGGACAGGGCCTTCAGGTTGTCGATCAATGCCTTGTCCATGGGTGCGTTCAGGTTGATGCCCTTGGGCGGGATCGGCGACTGGAACCACTTGCGGTACAGCGTCTCGAACTCGCCGCTCTTCATCAGCCGAGTCAGCACGCCGTCGACCAGGTGCTTGATCGTCGGGTCGTCCTTGCGCACCATGATCGCGTAGGGCTCGACCTGGATGGCGTCGCCGACGACGGCCAGTTCGGCCGGGTTCTGCGCGCTGGCGCGCAGGCCATACAGCAGGATGTCGTCCATCGCGAACGCGGCAGCACGGCCACTCTGCACCAGCAGCGCGGACTCGCTGTGGTCCTTGGCGCCAATCAGTTCGATGGGCAGCTTTTGCTCGGTGACGAGGTTGCGCACGATGCGGAAGTTGGTCGTGCCGGTGGTCGACACCACGACCTTGTTGTTGAGGTCTGCCAGGCCCTTGATGCCCGAGTTCGCCTTCACCAGGAAGCGCGTGCCGGTGTAGAAATAGTTGATCGCGAAGGTGACCTGCTTGGCGCGATCACTGTTGTTGGTGGTGCTGCCGCACTCCAGATCGATGGTGCCGTTCTGCAACAGCGGAATGCGGTTGGCCGAGCTCACCGCCTGGCGCTGCACCTTGAGGTCGGCACGACCCGTGGCCTTCTTGATCTCGTCAACGATGCGGTCGCAGATGTCGACGCCGAAGCCCACGGGCTGGGCCTTGTCGTCGAGGTACGAGAAGGGGATGGACGACTCGCGGTACGCCAGCGTGATGCTGCCGCTGGCCTTGACCTTGTCCAGCGTCGATTGGGCCCAGCCGGGTGTGGTGGCCAGGCAGGCGATGCCGGCCAGCGTGGCCAGCAGGCGGTGGAGTGACTTGGGCATGCGTTTCTCCAGGGTTCTAAGTCGGGGCTGTCGCCGTGAGGCCGCGGGATGGTACCGGGACGCGGCGCAGGCCATGCACGCTTTCGGTGACCGGGGGGCACCACCGCGGGGCTCGGAGGGGGGGGGGCGAAAAAAAGCCTCCCCGACGCCGGCCGGGGAGGCTGTACCAGGGCACTTTCCCTGCTGAGGAGATTGACAGACACCCGCGGGTGTCGCTGCCCATTCAGCAAACCGCGTGCCAGCGCCCGTCGCGAGAGGCCCGATGCCCGCCGCTAGACTCGGCCGCATGAAAGTGCTGGGTTTCGAATCCTCTTGCGACGAGACCGGCGTCGCGCTCGTCGAGACGCGGCCCGGCGGCGTGCCTCGCCTGCTGGCCGAGGCGCTGCACAGCCAGGTCGACATGCACGCGGCCTATGGCGGCGTGGTGCCCGAACTGGCCTCGCGCGACCACATCCGCCGCGTGCTGCCGCTGACGCGCCAGGTGCTGCAGCAGGCGGGCTGCGCGCTGGCCGAGGTCGATGTCGTGGCCTACACGCGCGGGCCCGGCTTGGCCGGTGCGCTGCTGGTCGGTGCGGGCGTGGCGGTGTCGCTCGCCGCCGCGCTGGGCAAGCCCGCGCTGGGCGTGCATCACCTCGAGGGGCACCTGCTGTCGCCCTTTCTCGCCACCGAGGCCGAAGGGGGCGCGCCCGAATTCCCTTTTGTCGCGCTGCTGGTCTCGGGCGGCCACACCCAGCTCATGCAGGTCGACGGCGTGGGCCGCTACACGCTGCTGGGCGAGACCATAGACGACGCTGCCGGCGAAGCTTTCGACAAGAGCGCCAAGCTGCTCGGCCTGGGCTACCCCGGCGGGCCGGCGCTGGCGCGGCTGGCCGAGCGCGGCAGGCCGACGGCCTTTGCCTTGCCGCGGCCACTGTTGCACAGCCCCGACCTCGATTTCTCTTTCGCCGGCCTGAAGACCGCGGTGATGACGCAGCACCGCAAGCTCGGGTCGCAGCCCGGCGCCGGCGAGTTGGCCGACCTGGCCGCCAGCGCCCAGGCTGCCATCGTCGACGTGCTGGTGGCCAAGTCGATCAAGGCCCTGAAGGCCACGCACAGCCGGCGCCTCGTGGTGGCCGGCGGGGTGGGTGCCAACCTGCGCCTGCGCGAGACGCTGAATGCCGGCGCGGCGCGCCTGGGTGCACGCGTGTTCTACCCACCGCTGGCGCTGTGCACCGACAACGGCGCCATGATCGCGCTGGCCGCGGCGTTGCGGCTGCAGCATGGTCTGGCCGAACTGCAGCACGATGGCGCGTTCGACGTGCGCCCGCGCTGGCCGCTGGCCGAACTCTGCGGCGAGTCTGGGGTCACGGTGTGAGTGTTGTCGGCGCCGCGGCTGGCCTCGTCGGCCCGGCCGCAGCGCACTCCTAGAATGCGCCGCTCACGCCGGTCGTACACCCCTCCCGGTCGCGACCACACTTTCGGCAGTTCCACCGCGGCCTGCCGCTTGCACAGGACGTCTCCTCCTTGAATCCCACCCGTCCCACCCGACGCGCCGTCATGGCGCTGCCGCTGCTGGCGGCGTTGCCTGCGGTGCAGGCGCAGCCACCCCGCGAGCCCATCAGGCTGGCGCTCATCGAAGGCCTTTCCGGTCCGTTTGCCAACGCCGGCGAAGCCGTCTTTCGCAACCTGTTGTGGGCCGTCGAGCGCGTCAATGCACGTGGCGGCGTCAAGCTGCCCGAAAGCCAGGGCGGTGCGCGCCCGCTGGCGCTGGTGCGCTTCGACAGCAAGGGTGCGGTGGAAGAGGCGCTGTCGCTGCTGCGCTCGGCCACCGACCAGGGCATCCCGTTCGTGCTGCAGGGCAACAGCTCGGCCGCCGCAGCCGCGCTCATCGACGCGCTGGACAAGCACAACGAGCGCCAGCCGCAGCGCCGTGCGGTCTTCCTCAACTACTCGGCGGTCGACCCGGCGCTCACCAACCAGCGTTGCAGCTTCTGGCACTTCCGCTTCGATGCCCACGCCGACATGCGCCTGGCGGCGCTGACCGAGGTGCTGCGCGACGACCGCGCCGTGCAGCGTGTCTACCTCATCGGCCAAGACTACAGCTTCGGCCAGCAGGTGGTGGCTTCGGCGCGGCGCATGATCGCGGCGCAGCGGCCCGACATCCAGATCGTCGGCGAAGAGCTTCACCCCATGGGCCGCGTCAAGGACTTCCTGCCCTATGCGTCGAAGATCAAGGCCAGCGGTGCGCAGGCCGTGCTCACGGGCAACTGGGGCAACGACCTCACGCTGCTGGTGAGAGCGCTGCGCGACGTCGGCTCCGACGCCAAGCTCTACACCTTCTACGGCAACGCGCTGGGCGCACCGGCGGCCATCGGCGACGCCGGCATCGGCCGCGTGCTGGCAGTGGCCGAATGGCACCCCAACGTCGGCGGCACGGTGTCCGATGCCTTCTACGCCGCCTTCCGCCGCCGCTACCCCGAGCCGCGTGACGACTACGTGCACGTGCGCATGCAGGTGCTGGTGGAGATGCTGGCCGCGGCCATCGAGCGTGCCGGCAGCGCCGACGCCACGGCCGTGGCGCGGGCGCTGGAAGGCGCCAGTTTCGACGGCCCGCGCGCCGGCCTGGGCAACCTGCACAGCGCCGCCATGCGCGCCGACGACCACCAGCTGCAGCAGCCGCTGGTGGTCAGCGTGATGGACCGCGCCGGCGTCCCGGGCGTGAAGCACGATGTCGAGGGCTCGGGCTTGGGCTTTCGCACGCTGCGCCGCAGCGAGCCGGCGGCCGTCGCGCAGGCCAGCAGCTGCCGCATGTCGCGGCCCGATTGACGGCGACACCGACGCCGATGCGCGCCGCCATCCGGGCCCTGCCGGGCTCGAAGATCCGCGAAGTCGCCAATGCCGGGCTGGGGCGCGGCGACGTGCTGCCGTTCTGGTTCGGCGAGAGCGACGAGGTCACGCCCGCGCCGATCCGCCAGGCGGCTGCCGACTCGCTGGCGCGCGGCGAGACCTTCTACGCCCACAACCTGGGCCTGCCCGAGCTGCGCGAGGCCATCGCAGCCTACGCCGGCGCACTGCACGGGCCGGTGGACGTCACGCGCATCGCGGTCACGTCGTCGGGCGTCACCGCGCTGATGGTGGCCATGCAGATGCTGCTCGACGCCGGCGACGAGGTGGTGGCCGTGGTGCCGGTGTGGCCCAACCTGACGGCGCAGCCCGCCATCCTCGGCGCGCGCGTGACGCGCGTGCCGCTGCGGCCCGATGCCGCCGGCGCCTGGCGCCTCGACGTGCCCGAGCTGCTGGCCGCCGTCACGTCGGCAACCAAGGTGCTGCTGGTCAACGCGCCCAACAACCCCACCGGCTGGACACTGACGCGCGCCGAGCAGCAGCAGCTCCTGGCCCATTGCCGTGCCACGGGCACCTGGCTGGTGGCCGACGAGGTCTACGAGCGCATCTGTTTCGACGGCACGCCGGCGGCCCCCAGCTTCCTCGACATCGCCACGGCCGACGACCGGCTCGTCGTCGCCCACAGCTTCAGCAAGAGCTTCCTGATGACGGGCTGGCGGCTGGGCTGGCTGGTGGTGCCGCAGGGCCACGCCGACGCGCTGGGCAAGCTGCTCGAGTTCAACAGCTCCTGCACGCCGGTCTTCGTGCAGCGCGGTGGCCTGGCGGCGTTGGCCATGGCGGCCGAGTTCGTGCCCGGCCTGGTGGGCCGACTGCGGGCCTGCCGCGACACGCTGATCACGGGCCTGCAGCGCCTGCCGGGTGTCACGGTGGCCAGCCCGCCGGGCGGCTTGTATGCGTTCTTCCGCGTCGCCGGCGAGGACGATTCGCTGGCCTTTGCCAAGCGCCTGGTCGCCGAGCACGGCCTCGGGCTGGCGCCGGGCGCCGCCTTCGGGGCCGAAGGCGAAGGCTGGCTGCGTTGGTGCTTCGCGTCGCGCGACCCGGCGCGGCTGCAGCAGGGGCTGGCCCGGCTGCGGGCCGCTCTCGGTCTATAATCAGCGGCTCTCCGCGGCCCCAGGGCTGCGTGGAACAGCACGGCACCGGTCGGTTTCACTGGTGACCGCAAGTCCAACCCGGAAACCGCAGACGCCCAAGCACCCTGGCGTCATCTTGCGGTTTCCAAGCAAAACCAAGGAAATCGCATGACCCTCGCCACCGCCGTCAAGGCAGACATCGTCAAGGACAACGCCCGCGGCGCCGCCGACACCGGCAGCCCGGAAGTCCAGGTTGCGCTGCTGACCGCGCGCATCAACGAACTGACGCCGCACTTCAAGCTGCACAAGCACGACCACCACGGCCGCCGCGGCCTGCTGAAGATGGTCAACTCGCGCAAGCGCCTGCTGACCTATCTGAAGGACCGTGCGCCCGAGCGTTACACGGCGCTCATCGCCAAGCTCGGCCTGCGCAAGTAATCCGGCACCTGCGGGGCGCCTTAACGGCGCCCCGAGCCGACCTATGTTCCTCAACCGGGCCGCATTTGCTGTGTCATTCCAAGGACACCTCCAAGGGTTTCGCTGGAATGGCATGACGCTGCCCATCTTCTCGAAGGAAGACATCGCATGACCATGTTCAACAAGATCACCAAGACCTTCACCTGGGGCCAGCACACCGTCACCCTGGAGACCGGCGAGATCGCGCGCCAGGCCAGCGGCGCCGTGCTCGTCGACATCGACGGCACCGTGGTGCTGGCCACCGTGGTGGCGTCGAAGAACGCCAAGCCGGGCCAGGACTTCTTCCCGCTGACGGTGGACTACACCGAGAAGAGCTACGCCGCCGGCAAGATTCCGGGCAGCTTCTTCAAGCGCGAAGGTCGCCCGAGCGAGCTCGAGGTGCTGACCTGCCGCCTCATCGACCGCCCCATCCGCCCGCTGTTCCCGGACGGCTTCTACAACGAGGTGCAGGTCATCGTGCACGTCGTGAGCCTGAACCCCGAGGTGCAGGCCGACGTCGCCGCGATGATCGGCACCAGCGCCGCGCTGTCGATCAGCGGCATCCCGTTCAACGGCCCCATCGGTGCCGCGCGCGTGGGCTACATCAACGGCCAGTACGTGCTGAACCCGGGCAAGTCGCAGCTCGTCGACAGCCAGCTCGACCTCATCGTCGCCGGCACCGAAGCCGCCGTGCTGATGGTCGAGTCCGAAGCCGACCAGCTGAGCGAAGAGGTCATGCTCGGCGCCGTGGTCTTCGGCCACGAGCAGGGCAACATCGCCATCGCCGCGATCAACGAGCTGGTGCGTGACGCCGGCAAGCCCGAGTGGCAGTGGCAGGCTCCGGCCAAGGACGAGGCGCTGATCGCCAAGATCGCCGCGCTGGCCGAAGAGCCGCTGCGCGCCGCCTACCAGATCCGCAGCAAGCAGGCCCGCACCCAGGCCACGCGCCAGGCCTACGCCAACGTCTTCAGCGCGCTGAAGGCCGAGGGTGTGGAGTTCGACAGCGTCAAAGTCGAAACGCTGCTGTTCGAGATCGAGGCCCGCCTCGTGCGCGGCCAGATCCTGTCGGGCGAGCCCCGCATCGACGGCCGCGACACGCGCACCGTGCGCGCCATCGAGATCCGCAACGGCGTGCTGCCGCGCACCCACGGCTCGTCGCTGTTCACGCGCGGCGAGACGCAGGCGCTGGTGGTGGCCACGCTGGGCACCGAGCGCGACGCGCAGCGCATCGATGCGCTGGCCGGCGAGTTCACCGACAACTTCATGCTGCACTACAACATGCCGCCCTTCGCCACCGGCGAAGCGGGCCGCTTCGGCACACCCAAGCGGCGCGAGATCGGCCACGGCCGCCTCGCCAAACGTGCGCTGATCGCCGTGCTGCCGAAGAAGGAGGACTTCCCGTACACCATCCGCATCGTCTCCGAGGTCACCGAGAGCAACGGCTCGTCTTCGATGGCCAGCGTCTGCGGCGGCTGCCTGAGCATGCTCGACGCCGGCGTGCCGCTGAAGGCCCACGTGGCCGGCATCGCGATGGGTCTGATCAAGGAAGGCAGCCGTTTCGCGGTGCTGACCGACATCCTGGGCGACGAGGACCACCTCGGCGACATGGACTTCAAGGTGGCCGGCACCAACGGCGGCATCACCGCGCTGCAGATGGACATCAAGATCCAGGGCATCACGAAAGAGATCATGCAGGTCGCCCTGGCGCAGGCCAAGGAAGCGCGCCTGCACATCCTGGCCAAGATGGTGGAAGCCGTCGGTGGCGCGAAGGCCGAAGTCAGCCAGTTCGCGCCGCGCCTGTACACGATGAAGATCAACCAGGAAAAGATCCGCGACGTCATCGGCAAGGGTGGCGCCACGATCCGCGCGCTGACCGAGGAAACCGGTTGCACGATCGACATCGGCGAAGACGGCACCATCACCGTGGCCTCCACCGACGCCGACAAGGCAGCGTTTGCGCTCAAGCGCATCGGCGAAATCACCGCCGAGGCCGAAGTCGGCAAGGTCTACGAAGGCCCGGTCACCAAGATCCTGGACTTCGGCGCGCTGATCAACATCCTGCCCGGCAAGGACGGCCTGCTGCACATCAGCCAGATCGCGCACCAGCGCGTCGAGCGCGTCGAGGACTTCCTGAAGGAAGGTCAGGTCGTGCGGGTCAAGGTGCTGGAAACCGACGAGAAGGGCCGCATCAAGCTGAGCATGAAGGCCCTGCTCGAGCGCCCCGAGGGCATGCCCGAAGAGCGCTTCGAGCCGCGTCGCGACCGTGACGAGCGCCCGCGCCGCGACCGCGACGACCGTCCGCCGCGCCGTGACCGTGACGAGCGCCCGCGCCGCGACGCCGCCCCCGCCGACAACGGTGCGCCCGTGGCGCAAGCGGTGGCCGACGAGGCGCCGAAGCAGCCCGAGTGACCTCACCCGTGACGGCATCCGTGACCGGGCCGATGCGCGCCATCGAGATCACCGCCCCGGGCGGGCCCGAGGTGCTGGTGCCGTGCGAACGGCCCCGCCCCGAGCCTCGTGCCGGTGAGCTGCTGATCGCGGTGCAGGCGTCGGGCGTGAACCGCCCCGACGTGCTGCAGCGCAAGGGCCTGTACCCGATGCCGCCCGGTGTCAGCGACCTGCCGGGCCTGGAAGTGGCCGGCACGGTGGCCGGCGGTGCGCCTGAAGATCTGGCGGCCGCCGGGCTGTCGCTGGGCGATGCCGTCTGCGCGTTGCTGGCCGGTGGCGGCTATGCCGAGTACTGCGTTGCACCGGTGGGCCAATGCCTGCCGGTGCCGCGCGGCTTGACCATGGTGCAGGCGGCCAGCCTGCCCGAGACGCTGTTTACGGTGTGGCAGAACGTATTCCACATCTCGCACCTGCAAGCCGGCGAGACGCTGCTGGTGCAGGGCGGCAGCAGCGGCATCGGCGTGGCCGCGATACAGATGGCCAAGGCCCTGGGTGCGCGCGTCATCGTCACCGCGGGCAGCGACGAGAAGTGCGCCGCCTGCGTGGCCCTGGGGGCCGACCACGCCATCAACTACCGCAGCCAGGACTTCGTCGAGGAGACCAGGCGGCTGACCGCTGGCAAGGGCGCGGACGTCGTGCTGGACATGGTGGCCGGCGACTACATCGGCCGCGAACTGGCCTGCATGGCCGAGGACGGCCGCCTGGCGCTGATCGCCGTTCAGGGCGGCACCAGGAGTGCCATCGACGCCGGCCTGCTGCTGCGCAGGCGGCTGGTCATCGCGGGCTCGACGCTGCGGCCGCGCTCGCTGGCCTACAAGGCCGCTCTGGCCCAGGCCCTGCGCGAGCGCGTGTGGCCCTGGCTCGAGAGCGGCGCCATCAAGCCCGTCGTCCATCAGGTGTTCGCGGCAGCCAAGGCGGCCGAGGCGCATGCGCTGATGGAGTCGGGCACCCACATCGGCAAGATCGTCCTGAACTGGACTTGAGGAGCGAAGTGATGCGACGCAAACTCGTGGTGGGCAACTGGAAGATGCACGGCAGCCGGCCGGCCAACGCCGAGTTGCTGGCGGCCGTGCTGGGCGCGCGGCCCTACCGCGCCGATGTCGCGGTATGCGTGCCCTTCGTGTTCGTCAACGAGACCGCCGCCATGCTGGCCGGCAGCGACCTGCGCTGGGGCGCGCAGGACGTGTCGGCGCACGAGCAGGGCGCCTACACCGGCGAGGTGTCGGCCGCGATGCTGGCCGAGTGCGGCTGCCGCTACGCGCTGGTGGGGCACTCCGAACGCCGCGCCTACCACGCCGAGAGCGACGCGCTGGTGGCGCTCAAGGCGCAGGCGGCGCTGGCCCGCGGCGTGACGCCGGTGGTCTGCGTGGGCGAGACGCTGGAAGAGCGCGAGGCCGGCCAGACCGAGGCCGTGGTCAAGCGCCAGCTCTCGGCCGTCATCCACCAGCTGGCGCACTGCGCGGCCGAGATGGTGGTGGCCTACGAACCCGTGTGGGCCATCGGCACGGGGCGCACCGCCTCGCCCGAGCAGGCGCAGGCCGTGCACGCCGTGCTGCGCGCACAGCTGCAGGCCGCCACCGGCCGTGCCGACACCATGAAGATCCTTTACGGCGGCAGCGTCAAGGCCGACAACGCCGCCATCCTGTTTGCGCAGCCCGACATCGACGGCGGGCTGATCGGCGGCGCCTCGCTGAAGGCTGCCGAGTTCATCGCCATCTGCCGGGCGGCCGAGCAGGCCGCCGGCGGCACCCCCTGATTCGAATCCTGGAGTAGAGACCCATCATGCAAGTCTGGATGACCCTGACCCTTTCCGTGCAGATACTGTCGGCGCTGGCCATGATCGGCCTCGTGCTGATCCAGCACGGCAAGGGCGCCGACATGGGCGCATCGTTCGGCAGCGGCGCCTCGGGCAGCTTGTTCGGCGCCACCGGCAGCGCCAACTTCCTGTCGCGGTCCACCGCCGCGCTGGCCAGCGTGTTCTTCGTCTGCACGCTGGCGCTGGCCTACATGGGCAACAGCAACGCATCACGCCCCGCGGCCACCGGCGGCAGCGTGCTCGATCGGCCCGCGGCGGCCAGCGCGCCGACGACCGGGGCCATCCCGGCGGCCGCGCCGGCGCTTGCTCCGGCACCTGTCACCGCACCGGAGGCGGCGGCCTCGAAGTAAGCCCGGCGGGGGTCGGGAGCCCCTGTTTTTGCAGCTAGAATTCCCCGCTGTTTGGCGTGCCGGGCGCTTCACGCAAGTGAGGTCGGCGTGCCAGTCGGACTGAACACTTTTTTGCGTCTTGCCGACGTGGTGAAATTGGTAGACACGCTATCTTGAGGGGGTAGTGGCGAAAGCTGTGCGAGTTCGAGTCTCGCCGTCGGCACCAAGGTTTTCAATGCGGCTGCTCCGTGGCCAGGCGCCACGTGCCACCGGGCAGCGAACCGACCTCAGGGTGCGGCGCTGCGAGGGCCATCGCGATCCAGGCGCGCCCGACCCCGCTGCACTGCAGCGGCCTGCGAGGCGCGTTTTTTTATGGCCAGAAGGCACCTGAGGTTGGACTGAGCAAGCCATGGACCTGCAACCCTATCTGCCCGTCATCCTGTTCATCCTGGTGGGCATCGCGGTCGGCGTCGCGCCGCAGGTGCTGGGTTTCGTGTTCGGTCCCAACCGGCCCGATGCGGCCAAGAACAGCCCCTACGAATGCGGCTTCGAGGCCTTCGAAGATGCGCGCATGAAGTTCGACGTGCGCTACTACCTCGTGGCCATCCTCTTCATCCTCTTCGACCTCGAGATCGCCTTCCTCTTCCCGTGGGCCGTGGCACTGCGTGACATTGGCGCGCCAGGTTTCTGGGCCATGATGGTCTTCCTGGCCATCCTCGTCGTCGGCTTCGTCTATGAATGGAAGAAGGGGGCACTCGATTGGGAATGAGCGCATTCACCGTCGGCAGCTGCCTGGAGCATTGAGCACATGGGTATCGAAGGCGTCCTGAAAGAAGGCTTCGTCACCACCTCGGTCGACACGCTGATCAACTGGTCCAAGACCGGCTCGCTGTGGCCCATGACCTTCGGCCTGGCCTGCTGTGCGGTGGAGATGATGCACGCCGGCGCCGCGCGCTACGACATCGACCGCTTCGGCATGCTGTTCCGCCCCAGCCCGCGGCAGAGCGACCTGATGATCGTGGCCGGCACGCTGTGCAACAAGATGGCGCCGGCGCTGCGCAAGGTCTACGACCAGATGGCCGAGCCTCGCTGGGTGCTGAGCATGGGCTCGTGCGCCAACGGCGGCGGCTACTACCACTACAGCTACTCGGTGGTGCGTGGCTGCGACCGCATCGTGCCGGTGGACGTCTACGTGCCGGGCTGCCCGCCCACGGCCGAGGCGCTGCTCTACGGCATCCTGCAACTGCAGGCCAAGATCCGGCGCGAGAACACGATCGCGCGTTGAGCGCGTGCATGTCGCCCAGAACCCCACCCACCCCGTGACGCGCGCACCACGCCCCGCCCCATGACCCAGAAGCTCGACAACCTGCAAGCCGCGTTAGGCGTCGCTTTGGGCACCGCGCCGGGCGACACGCTGAAGGCCGTGGTTCGCGACCGCGGCGAGATCACCGTCACCGTGGCCGCCACAGCCTACGCCGCGACCATGCAGGCGCTGCGCGACGACCCGTCGCTGAAGTTCGAGCAGCTGATCGACCTGTGCGGCCTCGACTACGCCGACTACCGCGACCAGCCCTGGGAGGGCCCGCGCTACGCCGTCGTCGTGCACCTGCTGTCCGTCACGCACAACTGGCGGCTGCGCGTCAGGGTCTTCGCGCCCGACGACCAGCTGCCCGCGGTGGCTTCGGTGACCGAGCTCTGGACGGCCGCGAACTGGTTCGAGCGCGAGGCCTTCGACCTCTTCGGCATCATCTTCGAGGGCCATCTCGACCTGCGCCGCATCCTCACCGACTACGGCTTCATCGGCCACCCGATGCGCAAGGACTTCCCGGTCACCGGCCATGTCGAGATGCGCTACGACGCCGAGAGCAGGCGTGTCGTCTACCAGCCCGTGAGCATCGAGCCGCGCGAGGTCGTGCCGCGTGTCGTGCGCGAAGACCACTACGGCGGCTTGAAGCACTGAACGCGCCATGGCAGAGATCAAGAACTACACCCTGAACTTCGGCCCGCAGCACCCGGCCGCGCACGGCGTGCTGCGCCTGGTGCTCGAGCTCGACGGCGAGGTCATACAGCGCGCCGACCCGCACATCGGCCTGCTGCACCGCGGCACCGAGAAGCTGGCCGAGAGCAAGACCTACATCCAGAGCCTGCCGTACATGGACCGGCTGGACTACGTCTCGATGATGTGCAACGAGCACGCCTACTGCCTGGCCATCGAGAAGCTGGCCGGCATAGCGGTGCCGCTGCGCGCGCAGTACATCCGCGTCATGTTCAGCGAGCTGACGAGGCTGCTGAACCACCTGCTGTGGCTGGGCTGCCACGGGCTGGACTGCGGTGCGATGAACATCCTCATCTACTGCTTCCGCGAGCGCGAGGACATCTTCGACATGTACGAGGCGGTGAGCGGCGCGCGCATGCACGCCGCCTATTTCCGCCCGGGCGGCGTCTACCGCGACCTGCCCGAGGCCATGCCGCAGTACCAGGTCAGCCGCATCAAGAACGAGCGGGCCATCAAGGCGCTGAACCAGAACCGCCAGGGCAGCCTGCTCGACTTCATCGAGGACTTCTGCGACCGCTTCCCGAAGAACGTCGACGACTACGAGACGCTGCTCACCGACAACCGCATCTGGAAGCAGCGCACCGTGGGCGTGGGCGTCGTCAGCCCCGAGCGCGCGCTGAGCCTGGGTTTCACCGGCGCCATGCTGCGCGGCAGCGGCATCGCCTGGGACCTGCGCAAGAAGCAGCCCTACGACGTCTACGACCGCGTCGACTTCGACGTGCCGGTGGGCGTCAACGGCGACACCTACGACCGCTACCTCGTGCGCGTCGAGGAGATGCGGCAGAGCAGCCGCATCGTCCAGCAGTGCGTGAACTGGCTGCGTGCCAACCCGGGCCCGGTGATCACCGACAACCACAAGGTGGCGCCGCCGCACCGTGTCGACATGAAGTCGAACATGGAAGAGCTGATCCACCACTTCAAGCTCTTCACCGAAGGCATGCACGTGCCCGAGGGCGAGGCCTACGCGGCGGTCGAGCACCCCAAGGGCGAGTTCGGCATCTACCTGGTGAGCGACGGCGCCAACAAGCCCTACCGGCTGAAGATCCGCGCCCCGGGTTTCCCGCACCTCGCGGCGCTGGACGAGATGGCGCGTGGCCACATGATTGCCGACGCGGTGGCCATCATCGGCACCATGGACATCGTGTTCGGCGAAATTGACCGGTGAGCGCCCGATGATGCAGTTCAGTGAATCCACCGTGGCCCGCTTCGCGAAGGAAGTGGCCAAGTACCCGGCCGAGCAGAAGGCCTCGGCCGTGATGGCCTGCCTGGCCATCGTGCAGCACGAGCAGGGCCACGTCTCGGCCGACGCCGAGAGCGCCATCGCGGCCGTGCTGGACATGCCCGCGATCGCGGTGCACGAGGTCACGACCTTCTACAACATGTACAACCAGCGGGCGACGGGCCGCTACAAGCTCAACGTCTGCACCAACCTGCCGTGCGCGCTGCGCGACGGCGACAAGGCGCTCGAGCACGTCTGCAGCAAGCTCGGCGTCGAGCCCTATGGCAGCACGCCCGACGGCGTCTTCACCGTGCAGCCCAGCGAGTGCCTGGGCGCCTGCGCCGACGCCCCGGTGATGCTGCTCAACGACCGCCAGATGCTCAGCTTCATGACGCCCGACAGGCTGGACGAACTGCTGGCGATGCTGAAGGCAGATGCGGAAACCAACCCCTCGGGGGATCGGCCGCGGTACGCCGCGGACGAGGGGCGTACATGACTCTTGATCTGTCCAAGTTCCAGGCCAAGGGCGTGGAGACCTGCTTCCACGACCGCCACCTCGGCGCGCAGATCTATGCCGGGCTGAACGGCAGCAACTGGCACCTGGCCGATTACGTCGCACGTGGCGGCTACGGCGCGCTGCGCCGGATCCTGGCCGCCGATGGCGGCGAAGGCATGACGCAGGACCAGGTCATCGCCGAGGTCAAGCTCAGCGCACTGCGCGGTCGCGGCGGCGCGGGTTTCCCGACCGGCCTGAAGTGGAGCTTCATGCCGCGCATGTTCCCGGGGCCCAAGTACCTGGTGTGCAACAGCGACGAGGGTGAACCGGGCACCTGCAAGGACCGCGACATCCTGGCCTACAACCCGCACATCGTCATCGAGGGCATGACCATCGCCGCCTACGCGATGGGCATCAAGACCGGCTACAACTACATCCACGGCGAGATCTTCGAGGTCTACGAGCGTTTCGAGCAGGCGCTCGAAGAAGCCCGTGCCGCCGGTTTCCTGGGCGACCACATCCAGGGCAGCAGCTTCAGCTTCCAGCTGCATGCCTTCCACGGCTTCGGCGCCTACATCTGCGGCGAAGAAACCGCGCTGCTCGAGTCGCTCGAAGGCAAGAAGGGCCAGCCGCGCTTCAAGCCGCCGTTCCCGGCCAGCTTCGGCC